>CAZUOZ010000009.1:0-26985 GCA_964621965.1 Candidatus Woesearchaeota archaeon
TTTTAGGTAATATTTACTCTTGATAATTTTACTTTATAAAGCTTTCTTGAATAGAAAAAAATTTTTTATTCTATGCAATTTTAAAATCTTTTCCAAAAAAACTTCTAATTATTTTTTGCATTTCTGCAAGTCTTTTCTTATTTCGTCCTATGAGTGCAGCTTTACTTTGCATACCTGCTGTGACAATTATTTCATTTTCATTTATTTCTAAACCTTTAAATTGCACAGGGTTCACAAGCAATTCAATGAATCCCTTTGCATCTTCTATTCCTCTAGGAATTGGAAGTACTTTTATTCTTTTTTTAAGAACATTTCCAATATAAGAAATATTTTTTTTATTTTCTCCAAGAGCTTTTCTTATTGTGTTTTTTGGAACAAAAAAAATCACATTATTGTTATAATCAAAACAAAAACGTGTGTTTATTCTAGTGACTTTGTTGAACAAATTTAAATATCTTAAATCCTGCATATCAAGAATATTATTCATCTTATAATTTTTAGAAACACCTTTTTTATAAACCTATTTGTTTACCGAATCCACCACTTCAGTTTTTGCTTTCTTCTTTTCAGAATCTTTTTTTGTCAAAGGTCCAACAACTTTAATGAATAAACCTGGCAATCCTGTTCCTATAGGAACTGGTTGATTAAGTATTACATTTTCTATAACACTTACAAGTTTGTCCTCGCTTCCTTTAATTGTTGCATTTACAAACTGTTTTATAGGAGTTTCGAATGTTGCTCTTGCAAGAACTGAAGCTTTTTGAGCAATAATTCCCATCCTTGTAACTCCTTTAATTTCTCCTGTGTTGGTCATAGCGTCGGCAATTAATCTTAAATGCCTCATATCAATATCAAGTCCTTGAGCTTTCAATGTTTTATGAATCTCTTCTATGATTAATCTTCTTCCTGCTTCTATCCCTAAAACTTCTGTAACTTCATACAAATCATTTGAAATTGTTCTTTCAGTATTAACTTCTTTTAATTTCATAATTTCTTCAAGGTTTGTTCCAAGAGTAATTATTACAAAATCTTTTTCTCTTTTAGAAATCATAACTTGTGATAATCCTTTTATTCCGGAAATAGGAGTTGCTTTCAGTTTTTCTTTCATTTTATACATTTCTTTGAATCCTGCAACATCTTGCGCACTAACGATAATAGAATCTTCTTTTTCTTTTAGTTTAAATCCTACTTCTGTAAGTTTCTCGACTATTCTCTTTATTCCAACATGCGTTTGTTTCAACCCTTTTTTATCTATTTTTACTTCTATTTTTTTCTCACTAAAGTTAAGATTTATTTCAGAAGCAATTTCTTTAAGTGTAACTTCTTTTATTTTTTCAGCAAGAGATTTTGCCTGTTCTTCTTCATTATATTCTTTTTTCAAATATATTTCCATAAAAGGAGAAGAAGGTTTTTTTCTCGCATCAAAAATTTCTATTAATCTTGGAAGACCTGTAGTCATCTGCATCTCTGCAACTCCTGCCATGTGGAATGTTCTTAGAATCATTTGAGTAGAAGATTCTCCAAAAGATTGTGCAGTAATAATTCCAATAGCCTCTCCTGGTTCTATTTTTCCGCCTGTATGTGCTTTTGAAACATCTACGCCGTCTTCTCCAAACTGGAACTGAATAATTCTATTCCCTCCATCTCTTACTGTTCCGTCATATTCAACTCTTAAATCTTGAAGGGCATTTGCAAGTCTTCTATAAAGGTATCCAGATTTAGGGGTTCTTAATGCAGTATCCATAAGTGAATCTCTTCCAGTCATTGCTCCGAAGAAAAATTCATCAGGTCTCAATCCTTTTATGAATGGACTGTTAATGAAGCCTTTTGCTCTAGGAGATAAATCTTTCTTTTCAAAGAAAGAAAGAGTTCTTCCAGTATATCCAAAATCAATTCTTCTATTTCCAAGTGCTTGCTGTCCAACACAACTTGCCATTTGAGTAATATTTAAGATATTTCCTCCACCACCAGATTGGATCATATCGTTGACAGTGTTTGTTTCTGGGAATTCTTTTTTTACTACTGCTCCTATTTTTGTTCTTATTTCATTTAATACTTGAAGAATTTTTATTTCTCTGGATTGTTCTCTTGTTTTTCCTGGAATTATATCCATAGTTCCATCTTCATAAGAAATTATAACCTCTTTAGTTTTTTCTTCACCCTTTCTAATAATTTCATCTGTTTTTTCTATTATTTCTTTACTTAAATCTAAATCTTCTAAAGAAATTGTAATTCCTCTTTCAGAAAGATAATTTGTTCCAAGATTAAACGCTTTTCTTATTGATTCAAATGCTTGACTTCTTCCGAATTTTCCATCAATCGCTTTTATTAATTCTCCAGCTTCATTTCCAAAAACAGTTTTATCTATTTTTCCATCAATAACTTTTCCTTTCTTTATAGTTATTGAATCATTTGAAAAATCCATTTCAGGAAGAATCTTAGAGAAGAGTTCTTTTCCAGATATACTGCTTTTTAAAACTTCTTCATTTATATTTGATTTATAAAGAAGCTGATTTGCAGTTTCTCTTGGGATTGATTCTTCTTTTCCAAGAATATAATTTCCAGTTATAGCATCTTTTACACATCCGACAAAATTTGTATTATTCTTAGAAGAAATTAAGTTTTCTCTTACATCGAGAAGAATTTTTGCTTCGGCTCTTGCTTCTTCAGTTTGAGGTGAGTGTATATTCATTTCATCTCCATCAAAATCTGCATTATATGGAGCTGCAGTTGCTGGGTGAAGTCTAAACGTTCTTCCAGGAAGAACTCTTACATAGTGGGCCATAAGACTTCCTTTATGAAGACTTGGGTGTCTATTAAAGAGAACTACATCTCCATCTTGCAAATGTCTTTCAACAACATATCCCGGTTGAAGTTCATTGATTATTTCTTCTTTCAAATCTTCAGTTATCTTTTTTCTTTTTCCATCAGTTCTTATTATATAATTAGCTCCAGGATATTTTTCTCCTTGTCTTACTAAATTTTTTGTTCTTTCAATATTCAAATCTGTAACAGCCTCTGCAACAGTTACAACTTTTGCGATTTCATAAGGTATTCCAACTTCGTTTATTTCTATAGAAGTGTCTGGAGAAATAACCGTTCTTCCGGAATAATTAACTCTTTTTCCTGCAAGATTTTTTCTTATTCTTCCTTCTTTTCCTTTTATTCTTTCTGTTATTGTCTTTAAAGGCTGTCCACTTCTATGCCTTGCAGGAGGAATTCTTGCTACAGTATTATCAAAAAAAGTCGTTACATGGAACTGAAGTAAATCCCATAAATCTTCAATTATAACTTCAGGAGCTCCTGCATTGAGATTTTCCCATAATCTCTGATTTGCTCTTATTATATCGGAAAGTTTGTGAGTTAAATCATCTTCACTTCTTTCTCCAGATTCAAGAATTATACTTGGTCTTATTGTTACTGGAGGAACCAGTAGAGAAGTTAGTATTGCCCATTCAGGTCTACAAGTCTTAGGGTTTATTCCAACTTTGCTAAGCTCTTCATCTTTTATAGAAATTAATTTTTCTCTAACTTCTGTAGGGAAAATTCTTGTTCTTCCTATGTAGAACATAGTTGGTTTTTCAAGTTTTATTTTTTCATGAAGAGTTCCGCAGTGAGGACATTTTTTTGAATCTCTTGCTTTTTTAACTCTTTGACTTGGAGTATACTTTTCCATCTCTTTTTCTGCAAGAAGAAGTTTTCCACATTCATGGCAGAAACATCTTAATCCTATTTCTATAAGTGGAACATATTTTAGATGAACTACTGGTCTTGCTAAATCTATACTTCCAGGGTGCCCTAAGCATTCTTTTAATCTACCACCACAAGTTCTACATCTAACACCAGGATCAACAGCACCAAGTCTTAAATCCATTAATCCTCCGTCAACAGGATATCCATCTATGTTACATAATTCAGGAGTTACTATTTTTGCTGTAGATATTTTTTTAATCTGTTCAGGCCCAAGTAATGAAAACTTAAGTCCTTCAACTTTTTTTCTTATAGGTTTTTTCATTTTTAGTTAATATTTTTATTCATATTTATTTCTCAACGAAAAGCTAGTATGGATATGTAATCCCTGAAGCTCTTCTAATAATAATTTGAAAGCATAGGAGACCTCTATAGGTTCAACTTCCTCGCTGTTACAAAGAGGGCATGATGTTTTATTTCTTATCGTGTCTTCTATTGCAATTGCTCCACATTTTGTACATATTGGAAGAACTACTTTATCTGAATCATATCTTTCTTTAAGCAAAAGAGAAGCTCCATGTGCTACAAGAGCTTGCTGTTCCATCTCTCCAAGTCTTAATGCTCCTCCTCTTGATCTTCCTTCTACAGGTTGTCTTGTAAGTAGAGCTACTTTTCCTGAAGCTCTTCCATGCAATTTGTTTCCAACCATATATTTGAGTTTTAAATAATATAAATTTCCAATAAATATCTTTGAATGAATTTTTTTTCCAGTTATTCCACTATACATAACTTCTTTTCCGTCATATCTAAATCCAAGTTCTTTTAATTGTTCTTCAAGTTCTTTTTTACTTTCTCCACTAAACGAAGTCCCCTCTACTACCTCTCCTTTTAAACAACCGACTTTTCCTGCGAGAAGTTCCATCAAATATCCAACAGTCATACGGCTTGGAAGTCCATGAGGATTAAACATTATATCAGGTTTTACTCCTCTAGAAGTGAATGGAATATCTTCTTCTGGAGCAATCATTCCTATAACTCCTTTCTGTCCATGTGAAGTTGCAAATTTATCTCCTAATTCAGGAATTCTTTGATCTCTTGTTTTAACCTGAACAACTTTATTTCCCTCATCATCTTCTGTTATAAAAACAGCATCTACTATTCCTTTTTCTTCTTGTCTCATTGTCACGCTTGATTCCTTTTTTGTTCTTATAGAGATTTCTCTAGCTTCTGATAAAAATTTAGGAGGAGAAAGTTTTCCTATTATTACTTCTCCTTCACTTATTTCAGCTTCTGGATAAGTAACTCCATCTTCTTCAAGGGATTTATAACTAGACTCTAATCTATACCCAGAAACATCTTTATCTGGAACACATATTTCATCTTTTAGTCCTCCAGCATAATTTATTTCAACAGAGGAATAAGGTCTGAAGTAAAAGCTTCTTCCAATACCTCTATCTACGCTTCCTTTATTTAATACAAGAGAATCTTCCATGTTATATCCTTCATAAGTCATTACTGCTACAATGAGATTTTGCCCGGCAGGATATGTATTTAATGTATCATAAACAAAACTTCTTACAATTGGTTTTTGAGGATATTGTAATATACTTACATCTGTATCAAGTCTACACAAATAATTTGCCGCATAAATTCCTAGAGCTTGTTTCTGTGTTTTACTTCCTCTATTCAATCTTGAACTCTGATCATGGTTTCCATATGGAACTAAGCTAGTAATTATTCCAAACAAATCTATAGTGTCTATTTCAAGGTGAGTGTGTCTTTCAGTAACTTCTTCTTTTATAAGTGCAACAAGAGCATTTTCTTCTTCGGCAGCATCGAGATATTCTATTATTCCTTGTTTTATTAAGTCTTCCCATTTCATAACTCCTTGTTCTATCTGAACAAGATGTTCATCTTTTAATCTCGGAGAACCGTTATCAACTATTATCAAAGGTCTTAGGACTCTTCCGGTTTCAGTAGAAATAGAAACAAGCTTAGCCGAATTATCATTTCTTACGTTTATTTGGAGAGGCAAAATTCCTCTTCTTCTTTCTTCTTTCATTTTATAAACAAAGAGTTCAGGTTCTTTTGTACTCCCTATAAATTTTCCATTAAGAAATATTTCTCTTCCATCTATCCCTTCTTTATCAAATGATCCTTCTGCTTCTAAAGTCTTTATGAATTTTTCTTCATCCATTTCTATTCTCGTAGAAATTTTACTTAGTATTGCTAAATTCTTTCTCAACCCTATTTCAGTTCCTTCAGGAGTCTCTATCGGACAGAATCTTCCATAATGCGTTGGGTGAAGTGTTCTCGCCATAAAATTCTCTTGTTCACTTGCAAGCATACTTGCAACTCTTTGTAATTGAGAAATTGTAGCAAGATAATTTGTCTTATCCATATTCTGTGTTACACCACTTCTTTCTCCAGTCCAGCTTCCTGTAGCAATAGCGGACTCAATTCTATGTGAAAAAAGTGTGGATTTTGCGATTATTTTTATAGAAAAGAATTTTTTTCTCTTTGAAGATTTTTGAAGAGAGTAGTGAATATCTCTTATTAAAATCCTTAAGTTAACCCTAAATAATGAAGCAAGCAAATCACCAGAGAGTCTTACTCTCTTGTTAGCATAGTGGTCTTTATCTGTTCTTAAATCTAAATTTTCTTTTGCAAGAAGAAGTTGTTTTACAAATTTACAAAGAGTTATTGCTTTTTTTATTCTATCTTCTTTTTTTTGTCCTATATGGGGGAAAAGATATGAATCCATTCTTTGCTTAACTCTTTCAAGAACCTCTTTTCTTGTTCCTTGAAGATTTGTTTTTTCTGCTATGTAAATCATTGCATCTTCTTTAGTTGCAATATTCACAAATTCGTAGAGATTGACTATTATGCTATCAGTTTCTTTTCCAATATATTTTGCAATGTCTGCTTCTTTTGTTAATCCCAGCGCTTTAAGAACTATAATCAATGGAAGACTCTTGAATCTACTAAAAGATAGCTCAATTATTCCTTGTTTATTTTCAGAAATTTTTGTAGGTATTCTATATGTTCCTCTCAAGGAGAAGAGTCTTAAAACAAGTTCATCCTTTATGTTTGTTTCTATGAATGGTTGATTTTCTGCCAAATCTTCTGCAAGAGTCATTACTCTTTCGTTTCCTTTTATTATAAAATATCCTCCCGGGTCTAAAGGATCATGATAATTCTTTATAAGTTCTTCACGAGACATTCCATGTGTGTTACAAACTTCACTCTTAACCATTACAGGAATTTTTCCTATTTCAACTGTTTCAGAATCAACCTGTCCATCTTTTTTTACAGTTATTTCAAGATGGATTGGTGCTGCATAAGTTAAGTTTCTCAATCTTGCTTCTGAAGGCATAAGTAAAGAAGAACTTCCATCTGCTTCTATAACTACAGGTCTTCCAACGCTTACTTTTCCAAGATTTATTTCAAAATCATCTTTTTCTATTGTTTCTGAAATTTCATCAACAATTTCTTGCATTCTTTTTTCAATGAAATTATTATAAGAAGTTATATTAGATTCTACTAGAGAGTTTTCCTTGAGATATTTTTTTATTATTAAATGCTGATCTTTTTTCATTTTTATACCACAACTCTGTAAGAAACGAAAATATTTTCCTCTTCCTTTCTTTGAACTTTTATTATTTCTCCAGTTTGGCAACCTTCAGGAAGGGCTGGATCTGTGAGTGATATTTTGGGTAATTGTGCTTTAGAAATGTTAAATTTTTTTAGAATTTCTTCTGCCTCTTTTTCTGAAATCTTAGAATGTTTTGGCTGAAGAATGTGCATCTTTTTTTTATCGACGATAAATGTTTAGGGGTTATAGAGACAGTTTTACACTTTTAGCAACTCTATAATAATAAAAGATATTAAAACTTGGTTTAAAAACCTTTCTGTAGGGAAGGATTTACCACGCTCCTAAACAAGTGTTT
Source organism: Candidatus Woesearchaeota archaeon (assembly GCA_964621965.1). Taxonomy (GTDB): domain Archaea; phylum Nanobdellota; class Nanobdellia; order Pacearchaeales; family GW2011-AR1; genus CAZAGO01. The sequence goes on from CAZUOZ010000009.1 coordinate 7,641, forward strand.
TAAAGCTCTTTTGGCAGAAGGGAAAAATTCTAAAGTCTATGCTTCAGTTTCATCCTCTTCATCATACATTTGTTTTCTAAATTTTTTATTTGCTTTAGGAATAAGTCCCCCCAAAAAGAATCCTAAAAAGAACATCGTTGCAAGAAAAAGAAGTATTGATGTTCCCAAAAGTATGAAGAATATTGCAGGATGATATGAAAGATTAAAAATTCCCTGAATAGAAAAAAGAGCAATAAACACCTGGACTTGAGGAAATCCTATAATTAATAAAGGGTTTGCACACATTCCTTCAGGGGTTACTGCCCCTCTGGCCATAATTGGGCAAGAATATATATCAATAGCCCCTACTATAGAAATTATTACTCCAATTGCAAGAATTATTAAACCCCACTTTTTTGAAAACTTCATATTTTTCTTAGTCTCCCTGTTTTTTTAAACATTATGCAAAACCTTTTTCAGATTTCCAAGCCTCTTTTACTGCTTCTGCAACTTTTAGAGGAACATTTCTATCGGTAATCTCTGGAAGAATTCTTTCGATTTGAGGAGTTATCATTTCTGCAATTGCTTTTGCAGAGGCAACTTTCATTTTTTCAGTAATTCTCGTTGCTCGGCAGTCAAGAGCCCCTCTAAATATTCCGGGAAAACCAAGTGCGTTATTTACCTGGTTAGGAAAATCACTTCTTCCGGTTGCAACAATGAAAGCTCCAGCTTCCTTTGCCTCATCAGGAAAAATTTCTGGTTCTGGATTAGCCATGGCAAATACGATTGGTTTTTGACTCATGGAGGAAACCATCTCTTTTGAAACTGCCCCTTTTTTTGATAGTCCTATAAAGATATCCGCATTTTTCATAGACGCCTTTAAATCTCCTTTAATCATTTCGAAATTTGTTATTTCTGAAAGCTCTTTTTTGTATTTGTTTTCTTGAATATCTTCTCTCTGAGAATATATCGCTCCTTTGCTGTCGCATATAATTATTTTTTTTGAATTTGCCCCATAGCTAATAAGAAGTTTTGCCACCGCAATTGCTGCAGCGCCAGCTCCAGAAAAAACAATTTTTACTTCAGAAATATTTTTTCCTGCAAGTTTTAAAGAGTTTATTATTCCCGCGAGAACCACAACTGCTGTTCCGTGCTGGTCGTCGTGCATTACAGGTATTCCTAAATCTTGAAGTCTTTTTTCTATTTCAAAGCATTCTGGAGCTTTATAGTCTTCAAGATTTATTCCTCCAAAAACAGGAGAGATTTTTTTGATAATATTAACGTTCTCTTCTATATCTTCGGAGTCTATACAAATTGGAAATGCGTCAATATTTCCCATCTCCTTGAAAATTGCAGCTTTGCCTTCCATTACGGGAATTGCAGCCTTTGCACCTATATTCCCGAGTCCTAGGACCGCCGTTCCGTTTGATACTACTGCAACAGTGTTTCCTTTTATGGTATATTTATAAACATCTTCCTCATCGGAAAAAATTCTTCTGCATGGCTCTGCAACACCGGGGGTATATGCAAGAGAAAAGTCCATTTTTGATTTTAGCGGAATTTTTGATTCAACAGAGAGTTTTCCTTTTAGCTTTTCATGCATTTTTAAAGAGTCTTCATTCACGCTCATTTTGATATTTCTTTATATTTTATGGTACAGAGGGCTTCGCACGTTGCCCATCTAAATTTTATGGCCCCGACGGGACTTGAACCCGCGACACCTAGATTAAAAGTCTAGTGCTCTACCAAACTGAGCTACGGGGCCTTTACAGCAAAGGGCATATAGAATATCTTTTCCTTTTTTACTTTATAAAACTTCACCTTATAAATTCTTCAATTATATCAGAAAACTCTTCAGAAGAAGTCATTCCAGAGAACTGTTTTACTATTTTTCCTTCTTTGAATATAATAAAAGAAGGAATAGAACTTACTCCATACTTTTCAGCAAGACTTTCATTTTCAGATATGTCTATTTTTCCTATTTTTATTTTATTTTTAAATTTTTCACTAATTTCTTCCATTATTGGAGACATCATCGTACAGGGCATACACCATTCTGCAAAGAAATCTATAATTACTACACCTTGCTTATGGAAAGATTCAAATTCTTTTTCAGTTAATTCTGGAATAAGATTATTATTTACCATTTTTTTTAAATGAAAAGAGGTTTTATAAAAATTGTGATTTTAAAAGCGTATTTCTATTTCTTCAAAAAGAAGGGATATTTCTTCTTTTAGTTTTTTCAAATATTTTTCTGGAGTGTCTTTTTTTTCAGAAAAATTTTTACAAAGTATTTTTCCTTGATTCTTAAATCCTTGAAGACAAATTTTTTTTGGTTTTTTTTCAAGAACTTTATTAATCCATTCAGCCATGCTTTTGATATTTTCTGAGGTGTGAAAATCTTTCACTATTGTTGTTCTAAATTCATAATCAATTCCAGCTTTTTCTATTATTTTCATGCTTTTTTCTATATTTTTTAAATCTATATCCGAGTTTATTATTTTATAGTAATTTTCTTTATCAGATTTTATATCCATTGCAATAAAATTAACAAGTTTTTCTTCAATTAATTCTTTTAGTATTTCTGGAATACTTCCGTTTGTATCTATTTTTATTTCATATCCCAAATCTTTTATTTTTTTTAAAAAACTTTTATTAATTGCTATAAGAGGTTCTCCTCCTGTTATACACACCCCTTCTAGCTGGTTTTTTCTTTTTTTTAGATAGTTTAAAATTTCTTCTTCTGAAATTTCTTTTTTTAATGGAAGAACAACTAATTCTGGATTGTGACAAAATTTACATCTAAAGTTGCATCCATAAAGAAAAAGAGTGCAAGCAATTTTATTAGGATAGTCTATCAAAGTGGTTTTTTCTATTCCTGCTATTTTCATTTTTAAACAAATTTAAATTAAGAAAAGGGCACTCTACTTTAAGCGCATTCGGTCTCAAAAGTTCTACGCTCTTTGAATTCTGCTTCTTTTCCTTCATTCCAGTTGCTGACAGGTCTTATATATCCTACAACTCTTGAATAAACTTCACATTTGGTTTTAACCATTCTTATACCTCCTTATTTAATGAATTTAATTGAGAAGGAGAATCTCCTTCTATTCCATTTGAAAGAATTTTATTTGTTATTGCATCTATCGCTTGTGCTCTGTTAGCTCTTTCAGTTTCTTGAGAAGATTCATCTTCCTGATTACATATTGGGCAGTATTCATGTTCTCCTGCAAGATATCCATGAATTGGACATATCGAAAAAGTAGGAGTTATAGTGAAATAAGGTATCTTATATCTTTCAGATATTTTTTTTACTATTTTTTTTACTGCTTGTTTTGAAATTCTTTCTCCAATGAATGAATGAAAAACTGTTCCACCAGTATATTGTGTTTGAAGTTCATTTTGCAAATCAAGAGCCTCAAATAAATCGCTTGTATAATTTACTGGGAGTTGTGTAGAGTTAGTGTAGTAAGGTTTCGCTTCTCCATCTCTTATCGCTTTTTCGTTAGCTACAATTATTCTTCCAAAACGTCTTTTATCATTTCTTGCAAATTTGTATGAAGTTCCTTCTCCAGGAGTGGCTTCAAGATTATACATATTTCCAGTTTCTTTTTGAAATTCTGCAAGTTTTTCTCTCATAAAACTAAGAACTTTTAGAGAAAAAGCTCTTCCTCTTGGAGTTGCAATATTTTCTCCAGGCATGAAGTTCATAATCGCTTCATTCATTCCTAAAAGTCCTATAGTGCTAAAATGATTTTTCCAATATTGCCCAAATCTTTGATGAACTGTTCTTAGATAAAATTTAGTATAAGGATAAAGCCCCATTTGTGTAAATCTTTCAATTGCTTTTCTTTTTATTTCGAGGCTTTCTTTAGAAATTTCCATTAACTCAGATAATTTTTTAAAGAAATCTTCTTCGTCTGCAGAGGTAAAACCTAGTCTTGGCATATTTACTGTTACAACCCCTATTGAACCTGTTTGAGGATTCGCTCCAAATAAACCTCCACCTCTTCTTCTTAATTCTGCTTGATCCAATCTCAACCTACAACACATACTTCTCGCGTCTTCCGGTTTCATATCAGAATTTACGAAGTTAGAAAAATACGGAATTCCATATTTTGCAGTCATTTCCCAAATTAAATCATACTCCGGATTATCCCAATCAAATTCTTTTGTAATATTATAGGTTGGAATAGGAAATGTAAATGGTCTGCCATTTGCATCACCTTCAATCATACATTCTGCAAAAGCTTTATTTATCATATCCATTTCTTTTTTGAAATCTTTGTATTTTTCTTTTTGAGGAATACCCCCGATTATAACCGATTCTTCTTTCATGTATTCTGGAACTTTCAAATCAAGAGTGATATTCGTGAAAGGGGTTTGAAATCCAACTCTTGTTGGAACTGCCATTCCAAAACAAAATTCTTGCATACATTGTTTTACTTCTTTATATTCCAAATTATCATATCTTACAAAAGGTGCGAGAAGGGTATCAAAATTTGAAAATGCTTGCGCTCCAGCGGTTTCCCCTTGAAGAGTGTAAAAGAAATTTACTATCTGGCTTAAAGCTGTTCTAAGATGCTTTGGAGGTTTTGAAACAACTTTTCCTGGTGCTCCTCTAAATCCTATTAGAAGCAGATCTTTCAAATCCCACCCTACACAATAAGCTCCTAAAACCCCTAAATCGTGAACATGAATATCATTATTTTCGTGAGCCTTTCTTATTGCTTCTGGATAAACTCTTCTAATCCAATAGTTTGAGATTATTTTTGTAGAAATATAATTGTTTAATCCTTGGAGAGAAAAACCCATATTGGAATTCTCCTTAACCATCCAATCGTTTAAGCCAATATAATCATCAACTACCTCGATAGTATCAAATAATCCTTTAACAATTCTTAATTCTTCATGGCTTTTTCTATAAAGAATATAAGCTTTAGCTACTTTTGCGTGCCCTTCTTCTATAAGAACTTTTTCAACACTATCCTGAATGTCTTCAACTTCAGGTATTCCATTTTCTCCATATTTTTCGTCAGCTAAACGAAAGATTATTTCAGAAAGTTGTTTAGCTCTTTCTTGATCAGTTCCTCCAACAGCTTTAACTGCTTTCCATATAGCTTCAGCAATCTTTTCTTTCTGAAAAGGAACAATACTTCCATCTCTTTTTCTTATTTTTTTCACCATGTTATTTATAATTCTTTTATTTCTCTTTTAAAATCATTTGGGTGTTTGAATTCCCTATATACAGAAGCAAATCTTATGTAAGCAATATTATCAACTCTTTTTATTTTTTTCATAACTAATTCTCCGATTGCTGAACTTTTAATTTCTTTCTGTCCTTTTTTTCTTATTTGCTCTTCTATTTCTTGAGCAATTTTTTCTATTTGTTCGATGGAAATAGGTCTTTTTTCAAAGGCTCTAACCAGGCCATTTTTTATTTTATCTAGATTAAATAATTCTCTTCTTCCATCTTTCTTTATTACAAAAATATTTGAGCTTTCTATTCTTTCGTAAGTTGTAAATCTTTTCTTGCATTTCAAGCACTCTCTTCTTCGCCTTATTCCATCAGGAGAGCTTCTTTTATTAGTAACTCTTAAAGATTCGTTTGAACAGTAAGGACATCTCATTATAAACAAATGTACAAGATATTGTACCCTCTTTAGTCTATTTGGTTATCTATTGTATAAACAAGAAGTTAAGACCTAAAGAGTATTTAAACTTTAATAATCACTCTAAAGTAAAAATGCTGGCTGAAAAAGAATTTAGGGAGTTCATTAGTTTTTTAAATAATAATTTCATTAATCAATAAAGGAGGTTAAAAATAACTTAAAAAATGATAACAGAACTTTCAAATGTTTTTGGAATTTCTTACAAAGCAATGCTCTTCCTTTTTGTTTTAGTTGTGGTTTGGTCCGCTATATGGAAGCTTATGGCTATGTGGAAATCTGCAAGAAATGGCGCTTTAGTTTGGTTTGTAGTTTTCGGATTAGTTAATACCTTAGGTATACTAGAAATACTTTATATCTATGTTTTTTCCAAGATGAAAACCAAGAAAAAGTCTAAAAAAAAGAGATAATTTTTTATAACCTTTTGAACGCAAATCCTTTTCCATTCTTTTTTTCAATTTGAAATCCATACCTCTTCAAAAAAGAAGAGGGCTCGTCTTCTAAACTTCTCGCTCCCCATTTTACATAAATACTTTTATAATTATTCTTTAAATCCATAAGAGCATATTCCATTAGAGGATTTGCAATGCTTCTTTTTTCTCTTAAAACTTTTATATGCATCAATCCTTCTTTTTCATAATTATTTTTTTTCTTTTTTGAAATCTTTTGAATCCATATTCCTCCAACTGTCTTTTTTCCATCAAGGGCAAGAAAGATAGGGCTTTTTATGAATTCCATTTTTTCATTTGCTTCTTCCTCTTTAGAAAGGTATACTCTATCAATTTCTGAAAAAGGAGAGGAATAAATTTCCCAAAAAGTAAATATATTTCTTTCAAAAAAAGAATTATCTTCGTTTATCCATTTTTCTCTTTGAAAGCTATTACTTGTAGCATAAGGTGATTCATATAGTCTTATCCTTAAATCTTCTTTCAAAACTTTCTCGCTTAAAATAGTCATAGTATAAAATAATTTTAGCCCCCTTTATAGGCTTTTTTATTCTTCGGTTCAATCTTTTTTGAAGTCTTCGATTTATTTATAAACTCTTTTTAATAATCTTTTTTATGACAAAAGAAAATAAATTTATTCTTATTTCGATGGAAGATGATAGAGCAAAAAAAATAGCAGAAGTTTTAGGAAATAAAACTTCTAAAAAAATAATTGATACTTTAGCTGAAAGTTCAGAATTAAGTGAAAAAGATATTTCAGATAAACTCGGCTTACCTATAAATACTGTCGAATATAATTTAAAAAAATTAGTTTCTTGTGAAATAGTTGAAAAAACGAAAATCTTTTTTTGGAGTAAAAAAGGCAAAAAGATTCCGACTTATAAATTATCAAATAAGTCTATAGTTATTTCTCCAAAATCAAGTAAGATCTCTTCAAAATTAAAATCTTTGTTACCTGCATTTTTGGTTTCTATAGTTGGAACTTTTTTAGTAAAAATTTTTACATTAAAATCCAATTTAACGGCAGATTCATCAGAACAGGTATTTTTTGCAACACAGGTTTCAGAAGAATTAATTATTACCTCTTCTAAAGGAAACATGCTTCCTTTTTACCAGGCAGAACCCTGGATATGGTTTTTATCAGGTTCAATTTTAATTATAGCAATATTTGCAGCATTTAATTGGAGAAAGTTGTAAGGAGGTAAAAAAAATGGACAAATCAATACAAATAACTTTAATGGTTGTGCTTGGAGCAATAATAATTGCACTTATCTTCTCTAATAGTTTTGGAATTCAAACTGGAGAAACAATAAGCGCTCAAGGAGTTTCTTCTGTAAAAGCAATGCCAGATTTAATTACTATACATTTCAATGTTGAAACAAAAGCAAAGACTAGTGAAAATGCAACAAAGCTTAATTCAGATATTGTCGAAACGTTAAAAGCTAGTTTAATTGCTAAAGGGTTTGATGAAAAAGAAATTAAAACGCAAGGATTTAGTGTTTATCCAGATTATACTTGGGATAGTACTGGAAAGAGGAAAGATAATGGCTTTATAGCTACACACTCTATAAAATTAGAAATAAGTGCAGATGAATCTGAAAAAATAGGAGAAGCTATTGATGCAGGTGTTTCTGCTGGAGCAGGGATAAGTTACATAAATTTTGAGCTTAGCCAAGAAAAACAAAACGAGTATAAAGCTGAAGCAATGAGATTGGCTGCTGAAGATGCTAAAATAAAAGCAAAAGCTACAGCATCAGGATTTGGAAAAGATATAGGAAGATTAGTCTCAGTTTCAACAAACGAGTTTAATTACTATCCTTGGAGAGCTTATTCTAGTTCAGGTATGGCAGAAGACGCGATATATGCTAAATCAGAAGCAACAAGCATAACACCGAGTGAGCAAGAGATTACTGCTAGCGTGAGTGCAGTATTTAAAATAAAATAGAGTTTGCTCTTGCATAATTCTTTTAAATTCTTTATTTTTTTATTCTTATGGAACCTCTTGCAAGGTATGATGGGGAAGAAGAGATCTTTAATTTTAATGTTAAAGAATTAACTCGTGCAGGAATAGAATTGAATGTACTTCGTTGTAAAGAATATTCAAACCCCGCTTCTGAATTAGCGCTTGATTTATTGGTTATAAAAGCACTTGAAGAGTATTTTAAAAATGAAAAAATAATTTCTTTTAATGCTATAGATTGTTATAGAGGTGCGTTAAAGAAGTCATCAAGAATGGTGGAGAAAATAAGGTCAAATGGATATTTCTTACCTTATCCAATAAACCCTAGAAGTTTTAATCAAGAAGATATACTTAATTTATATAAACAAGAGAATTTCAATCCTCTATTAGGTATGATGGTTTTTATAGAAAAAGAATATGAAAAGAATTTTTCAAGAATAAAAAGAGAATAAATAATTCTAATTCCTTTATAACTAATCTTATAAATTCAGATTAATATGCTATCTTATGGAAAAAAGATATGAATTGCTTGCACCAGTAGGAGACTTTTCCATGCTTGTTACAGCAGTAAATGCTGGAGCTAATGCAATTTATTTTGGATTAAAAAAATTTGGAATGCGAGATAGTTCTAAAAATTTTGAGATAAAAGATCTTTCTAAAATGCGAGAAATTTGCAAAAAAAAGAAAGTTAAGATGTATGTAACTTTAAATTCAATAATTTTTGAAGAAGAAATTGAAAACATAGAAGAAGTTATAAAAGAGATAAAAGGGAAAATAGATGCAATCATTTGTTGGGATTTTTCAGTAATTCAATTATGTAAAAAGTATAAAATTCCTTTTTTTATATCTACTCAAGCATCAGTATCTAACTCTAGTGCCGCTAAATTTTATAAGATGTTAGGAGCAAAAAGGATTATTTGTGCAAGAGAACTTAGTCTAGAACAGATTAAAGAGATATCTAAAGTAATAGAAGTAGAGTGTTTTGTTCACGGAGCAATGTGTGTAGCTATTTCTGGAAGATGTTTTACTTCTCAATTTCTATTTGATAAATCCGCGAATTGTGGAAAATGTATGCAACCTTGTAGAAGGAGCTATACTATAATAGATGATCAGGGAAATGAATTAAAAGTAGAAAGTAATAAAATTCTTTCTGCAAAAGATTTATGCACACTTTCATTTATAGAAGATCTGAAAAATGCTGGAGTAACCGGATTTAAGATAGAAGGAAGAACTAGAGATTCAAGATATGTCAATACAACTGTAAAATTTTATAGAAAAGCTCTTGATAAGAAGTTATCTCTTGCAGAAATAAAAGAAGGAATGCAAGAGCTTAAGAAAGTCTATAACAGGGGATTTTCTAGCGGATTTTATCTTGGAAAGACTACTCCAAGAGATTTTGCAATGGTTGAAAATAGTGCAGCAACTGAAAAAAAACATTTTATAGGAAAAGTAACAAAGTATTTTCCCAAGGCAGAAGTAGTTGCAGTTAAATTAGTTTCCGAGTTAAAATTAGGAGACAAAGTAGTAATCATTGGAGAAGAGACAGGAATTTTAAGTTTAGATATTAATCGTATAGAAATTAATAATAAGTGTGTAAACAAAGCATTAAAAGGTCAAGAAGTCGCTTTTAAATCTTTTTTGGCTAGAAAAAATGATGAAGTTTATGTGATAAAGAAAACCTAATAAAATGAGCCTAGATACCTACATAATGTTATTATAATTTAGACCCTTAATTCTTCTTAGAACTAGCCGTTTTTAATGTTTTCTAAATTTATTTTATTCTCTTTATCTCTTCTATTTCTTCATCAGAAATTGCACAGCCTTTAAATTTCATGGCATAAAGAAGAGCATCAAGGACTTGAGGTTTTTTTATCCTTATCAAGCCTTTCTTATATGCTACATAAACCAACTCTGTAGAACGGATAAATTTCATTCCTTTTATGAAATTAAGATCTTTTTTATTCATCTTTAAATGGGTATGGAGTTTATTTTCTAAAAATTTAAGTAAGCTTTCTGGGCTTTCTCCAAGAGTTCTCGTGGTTCTTTCATCAACAGCAATAATATGTTTTACTTTTTTCTCAGTTAATATTTTACTAAGAGCCAGACAAGAAGCTTCTCCTTTTCCAATTATTTCTATTTCTCTTTTTTCAGAATAAAAAAGAGAATTTACATGCGATAATATTTTTTTTGTTATTGAGGATATTTCTTTATCGCTAATTCCTATTGAAGAAGGCAACTCTAAGACTTTTTCTTCAAGCATTTCTTGCATCCTAAGAGATTCAAGTTCAAATCGTTTAATCGTGAGAGGTTTGTCAATTATTTCTTCTTTAACTTCTTTTGGAATTATAAATTTTCCTCCAAAAGCTTTTTTTAAATCTCTAAACTCTTGAAACAAACCATTCATTGAAAAACTAATTAAAGTGCTTGAATCAAAGATGATAATTTTTTCTTCATTCATTTTAATTAAACATATCCAAGGCCATTTTAATTCTAGATTGAGCATCAATTGTGATAATCTTATAATCATTAGAACTCTCTTTTTGCCCAGAATAAAGTGCAAGTTCATACATGGTAACGCCTAATAAATTAGCCGTTTTTTCCATAGAAATTCCGTGTTCGTATATTCTGGAGGCCTTATTTATTTGAGCTTTTCTAAAAACATCTTGAACATATTCTTTAAGTTTTCCAGAAAGCCTATTTATATAATTTCTAAGAGAATCAACACCTTTTTTAAAATCTTTATCGTTATTCCTTTTTATTGCAAGAATTAGTTCATCTATAGAAGAAATAATTTTTTTATAGAGAGCATTCCATTCTGGGTATTCTCTATACTTTTTTCTTTCGATTATTTTTCCTATAGAATAAATCACTACCGCAGTTGCGATATTATCCGGGTCGTGGGTTCTTGAGGCAGTATTTATTGTTTGATTGCTTAAATCATTAAGTTTGAAAGAATCTTCTTTTTTGATTGCGTCTTTAGCTTCTTCAAAAATCCTTAAGACGTTTTCTTTTTCCTGAACCATCTTTTATTATTTTAATTAGAAGATAAACCCATTAATAAATGTTAAGTTTTTTATATAGCTTATACCTTTACAGATTATGGAAAAAATATTATTGGATACAAATTTCATTTTATCTTGTATAAGAAAAAAAATAGACTTTATAGAAGAACTTAATCTGAGCGGAAGAAAAATTTTGCTTCCAATTCAAGTTATAGAAGAGATTAAGAGAATTGCCAAAAAAGGAAAAGGTAAAGTTAAGCAAGAAGCAGAATTTTCTTTAATATTACTTGAAAGAGCACCTTTTGAAAAAATAGATTTAAAAGAGAGATATGTTGACAAAGGGATAAAAAAAGTGCTTGAAAAAGACAACTCAATAATTGTTGCCACCCTTGATAGAGGGGTTAAAAGACCAAAATCGAGAAATATGGTAATAACAAGAAAAAAGAAAATAGAAATTATATAATTTTTTTAATAAAATATTTATCATAAGCTTTAAAAAGCAATTTTTACTCTAATTTTAAGAGAAAATGTTCTACCTAGCAGAAGTCGAGGATTATATAAGAGTAGAGCCGAAATTATTCGGTTTGCCTACTACCGAAGCTGTCGATAAACAGATAAGAGAGACTTATTCAAATTATTATGATAAGGAACTTGGAAAAGTGGTAACTGTCGTAAACGTTCTTAATGTTGGAGAGGGTGTTTTGATTCCTGGAGATGGAGCAGCCTATTATCTTTCAACATTTAGATTAGTAATATGGAAACCTGTTCTTCATGAATTAGTTTTAGGAAAAATATCAGAGATAACCACTTTTGGTGCATTCATGGATTTAGGAGTTTTAAAAGGGATGATTCATATAAGTCAAACTATGGACGATTATGTTAGTTTTAGTAAGACAAATGCTCTTTTAGGAAAAGTTAGCAAAAGGATTCTTAAGCAAGATGATCTATGCATAGCAAGAATAGTCGCAATTAGTCATAAAGGAGATGATCCAAAAATAGGATTAACAATGAGACAACCTGGACTTGGAAAAATAGAATGGATAAAAGAAGACAAGATAAAGAAACAAAAAGAAGATAAAAAAGCTGCTAAATCAGAAGAAAAATCCACCAAACCTAAAGGAGGAAAGAAAAAGTAAAATGGTTAAACCACGAGCATGCAAGATATGTAGGACAATTCATGAAGATGAGAAATGTCCTAAATGCGATTCAAGAGAGCATACAGAATCTTTCAAAGGGAGAATAGTTGTTATAAATCCTGAAAAATCTGAGATTGCAACAAAATTAAATTTAAAAGAAAAAGGAAACTTTGCAATTAAAACAAGATAAAATGGATTCTTTCAAGATAATAAAAGAAATGGAAAACCCTCTTTTTGATAGAAAAGAAATTTTAATTGAAATTTCCGCTAAAAGCATACTTGGAAAGAATGAAGTTATGGAGATAATAGAAAAAAAATTATCAGTTTCAAAAGATAGAATAGTTATTGATAAAATTGAAGGAAAGTTTGGAACATCAATCTTCATTGTTTTTGCAAAAATATATTCTTCCTCACAAGAAAAAGAAAAAATAGAATCAAAATCAAAAAAAGATAAGGAAGCAAGTGCACCAAAAGAAGGAGGACAATAACATTGGCAAAGAAAAAAATAATTAAGAAGGGAAAAAAACCACATAAAAACAAAAAGACAAGTGTAAAGTATAAACAGTATAAAATTGATGGAAGCAGTATAAAGAGAGGAAGATTTTGCCCAAGATGTGGTCCGGGAGTTTTCTTACTAGTTTCTAAGGAAAGAGTTTATTGTGGTAAATGCCATTATTCTGAGTTTACTTCCAAAGAAAAGTAGAATTTATTTTTAAATAAATTTTATTCAAATTAATTATCTATTTGTAATATGATACGCAGGATTATAGGATATAATCAAATAATTGCTCTGCGATTTTTTATAAAAATATTATTTTAATATACGAAGAATATAACCCTGGGAGATTCTTCAAGTCTACAAAAAGCTGACCTGAAGCCTCTCCTGGGGAAAAAGAGGTGATAACTTACTCAGCCGTTTATTGTATTTAAACCTTTCGGTTCTGTTACCCTTAAAGAATGACAAGAAGGAATAATGATAGAGTAGCAATAGTCTATTTAATAGTTAATACAAATGATTTATAAAATAGTGCAGATTATATAGGAAATGAACGATGAAAAGAGGGTAGAAGAAATAAAGAGTTCTAAGCAAGAACAGATCCATGGAATTTTATTTAGCAGAGAAATAGGTTGGCAAGAAATAATATACGACCTTATTCATACCGAACAACTTGATCCTTGGGATATAAATATATCCCTATTAGCAGACAAATATCTAGAAAAAATACGAGATTTTGAAGAAACCGATTTTTTTGTTTCAAGCAAGGTTCTTCTTGCCGCATCCCTTCTTTTAAGAATAAAATCCGAATTTCTTTTAAATAAGTACCTAAAAAGTATTGACGAAATTTTATTTGAGAAAAAAGAAGCAAAAAAGACAGCTTTTGAGAGGATTGAATTAGAAGAAGAAATTCCCGAATTAGTATTAAGAACTCCTTTGCCAAGATTTAGAAAAGTTACTCTAAAGGAGTTGATAGAATCTATGGAAAAGGCAATAATGACAGAAAATAGGAGAATAGGAAAAGTTGTACTTCATGGAAATGCTTTAAGAGAAACTTCTTTTTCTATTCCTAAAAAGACTTTCAAATTAAAAGATAAAATACACGAAATTTATGAAAAACTTTCTGGGCATTTTAATTCAAATGAAAGCATGAAAAAAATTTCATTTACCGATTTTGCTGTAGGAAGAGAAGAAAAGATAATTTCTTTTTTCCCTCTTTTGCATTTAGATCATCAAAAAAAGGTGTGGTTAGAGCAAGAGGGTAATTTTCAAGAAGTGTATATTTGGCTTGAAGAAATTTACTCCAAGCATAATCCTGATAGATTTGCAGATTTAAGGCATGAAATAGATGAAGAAATAGCAAGAGAAGAGTTAGAAGAAAAAATTGAAGAAGAAATGAATGAAGGATCTATTCAAAAACCATCAGTTAAAGAAAAAAGGAAAAGATTGAAACGTATAGAACGGGATTTCAAAAATCCTCTTAATGGAATTGATGAATAATCTTAAAAAAATTTTATAAATATAGTTATCTGTATGTTTGCATCAGGCTTGACTCAATTTTAAAGGAAAAGTTGATAAGAAAAACCATAGGTTTGTATCAGGCTTGACTCAAATTTAAAGGAAAAGTTGATAAGAAAAACCATAGGTTTGTATCAGGCTTGACTCAAATTTAAAGGAAAAGTTGATAAGAAAAACCATAGGTTTGTATTATGCATCAGTAGTATAGTGGTAGTATGCGAGCTTCCCACGAGAATTTGCTTGCAAATTGGAGTTGACGAAATCTCTGATTTCAGTCTTTTCGGAAAAAGCTTGTGATCCGGGTCCGATTCCCGGCTGGTGCACTTATTCTTTTTTAAAATAGTACTTTGAATTATAAGACACTAATTAGACAATTCTAAAATAATTTTATCACAATAGTTATCTTTAAAAATATAAGTAGATACTTCAAACAAATGAAATGCGCAGTGTTGTTTTCTGGAGGAAAAGATTCTGTTTATTCTGCTTATTTAGCTAAGAAAGAAGGACATGAAGTCTCTTGCCTCATTTCTATATTCTCTGAAAATAAAGAAAGTTACATGTTTCATACACCTTCTATAACAAGAGTAAAGGAACAAGCAAAATTAATGGGAATACCTCTTTTAATAGTAAAAACGTTAGGGAAAAAAGAAGAAGAGCTTAAAGATCTTGAAATTGCTATAAAAAAATCAATAACAGAGTATGGAATAGATTGTGTTGTTACAGGAGCAATTAAATCTGTTTATCAATCTTCAAGAGTTCAGAAAATATGTGATGCTCTAAAAATAAAATGTTTTAATCCTCTATGGCAGATAAATGAGTTAGAATATTTAAGGGCTTTAATAAAAAATAACTTTAAAATTGTAGTTGTAGGGGTTTTTGCATATCCCCTTAGTAAGGAGTGGCTAGGTAGAGAGATAAATGAAGAATTTATTAGAGAAGTTGAATTGTTAGAAAATAAATATAAAATCCATCCTGCTGGAGAAGGAGGGGAATTTGAAACTTTTGTTCTTGATTGTCCTTTATTTAAAAAAGAATTAATTTTAAAAGAAAGAAAAATATCTGGAGAGAATAATTCCTGGAAAATGGAAATAAAATTAAAGATAAAATGAGTTCTATACACGGAGAGTATCCTATTCATAAGCAATCTAGAGCAAACTGTGGTCCAGCTAATCTGAGATGTCTATTTCAATACTGGACAGGGAAAGATTATGGAGAAGAGATTTTTTCAAAATTAACAAAATCTAGCAAAAAAGAAGGTTGTAGTCCTAGAAAAATATTAAAAGCAATAGATAAAACTGTTTTTTTAGTAGAGCATATTTATGAAGAGGGAGATTTAGAAATGCTTAATGATTTTATAAGAAGAGGAATTCCTCCTCTAGTTTGTTATACTGATCCTATGTATAAATCTGATCATTGGGCTACAGTTTTAGGGATAAATAGGATGGTTACCTTAGCAGATACAGTTATTCCAAAAGTAAGAAAAATGCCAAAGAGTACTTTTTATTCTTCATGGACTTTAAAGAAGAAAGATAAAAATGTGAATAATACAATAATAATAGTTCCTCCAAAAAAGATTAAAAAATTAGACAATATTTTCATGTCTTCTGACTAATTATTTGTTCAGAGATTTTCTCATAAGATTTAAAAACTTAATTTTGTTTTTCTAGAGCATGCTGAATCAATATCTTTCAAATGAATTTTTAAGAGCTTCAGTAGTTTTTGTTCTTTTTTTAACGATTATAAGAATAGTATTATTTTTATCTGAACGTTTTTTTATAAAAATTTCAAGCAAAACAAAAACAGATTTGGATGATAAAATTGTTACTAAGTTAAGTATGCCCCTTTCTGTTTTATCAATTCTTTTTGCTCTGGCTTTTGCAGTAAAAGAAATTGTCCTTTCAGAAGAATCTTTATTTCTTGTCCATAATGTTATTTTTTCAGCATCAGTTGTAGTTTTTGCTTACATAATTTATGCAGTAGTCAATTTAATTGCAGTACGTTTCTTAAGGAAAGTCGCTTCCAAGACGAAATCAAATGTAGATGATAGTTTACTTTCTCTTTTGAATAGTGTAATGAATGTAGCACTCGTAGTAATTGCTTTACTTTATATTCTTGAAATGTGGGGCATTGAAATTACTCCCTTGCTTGCAGGATTAGGAATTGCTGGACTTGCTGTTGCTCTTGCTTTGCAACCAGTTCTTTCAAATATCTTTTCTGGAGCTTCTATGGTTTTAGATTCATCAATAAGGGTTGGGGATTTAGTTTATTTAGATCAAAACACCAAAGGAAAAATTCTTAAGGTTGGATTAAGAAGCACAAGAATTCTTACATTTGATAATGAATTAATAATAATTCCAAACAGCAAATTAGCCGAATCTGTAATTCAAAATGTAGCCCTTCCCAGCCCGATATCTCGTGCAGTAGTTCCGTTTAATGTAGCTTATGGTTCAGATATAGATAAAGTTAAGAAGGTTGTTCTTAAAGAAATAAAATCCATAAAGAATATTCTTGAAGAACCGGAGCCGATGGTAAGATTTGTTGAAATGGGAGATTCTTCTCTAAATTTCAAAGCATATTTTTACGTTAATACTTTTGACAATAGGTTTCCAGCAATAGATGAAGCGAATACTAAAATATATAATGCTCTAAATAGAAACGGTATAAATATTCCTTTCCCACAAATGGATATTCATTTAAAAAAATAAAAATATCTATTTTTCACAAGAAACATACCAATCCCAAGGAGGATCTTCTTTAGGAAAATATCCTTGTCCTGCATTCGAAAATTCTTTCCAAGAATAAAGGACTTTTTTTATTTTTATTCTTTTAAAACCAGCTTTTTTAAGTCTCCATAATATTTCGAAACGATAATAATTTTTTTGCTTTCCTTCAAAATTAGTTATTCCTAAAAGAAAGTTATGTTCTTTTTTCTTAATTAGTTTTTTTATCTTTTTTTCTATTTCTTTTACTTCTGTATTTTTCTTTGCTTCATTTTTTGCAATAATAAGAGCTTGGTATAAAAAAACTTCCATTGCAGGAAGAATGCAAATAAATTGTCCCCCCCTTTTTAAAACATTATAAGCTTCTTTAAACATTTTATCAACTTTGTTAAGATCGCTTGAAAGTATAGAATTTATTGACATGGCCACTTCAAATTTATTATGAAATCTTTTTAAATTAGAAATATCATCTAAATAAAATTTAACATTTTTTATAGATTTATTTTTTTCTCTTGATTGGCGAATCATCTTTTTAGAAAAATCTATTCCAATAACTTCTTTAAAGTTTTTTGATAAGACTCCTTCAATTTCTCCAAGCCCACAACCCAAATTAATAACGCTTTTTTTATCTTTATTTTTTATGCTATTTAAATCGTTAAAGAGAGGATTTTTACGACTATTTTTAATCGGACTTAGTATCTCTTCATAATATTTTTCAGAAATTTTTTCCCAATTATTTATATTCATTTTTAAAGATTAAGGAGACTTTCTTTTCCAGTATCCATATCTTTAACTTTGAATTTTTTTTCTTTCAATTCTTTTTCTCCCACAAATACAATCTTTTTTATGTTATATGAATTTGCATATTCTAATGCTTTAGATGGCTTTCCAAATTTTAAAATAACATTTTTTCCTTTTTCCCTTAGTTTTTTTGCAAGAACGATTGATTCTCTATCTTTATCTATAGATACCACCATAAATTTTTCTTTTTTTGTTTTTACATCTGCAATCAGAGATATTCTATCTAATCCTAAAGAAATTCCTGTGCATTGAACATTTTCAAAACAATAGCTTCCTCCTGCAACAATTGTTTCTTTCATACTTTTTGTTTTTATTTCAAATAAATTTCCATTATAATAACTTAGCCCTCTTACTAATTGAGGACAGAAATTTATTTTTAAACCATAATATGCACAAAATTTCTCAAGTTCTTCTATTTCAGAATAAGAAGAATATTTTTTAAAAAATTCTTTTTTATTTTTTAAAATATTTAAAACTCTCTCAGCATTATATTTTTTAAGAGATTGAATTATTTCTTTTTCAGATATTTTTTCTAATTTATCAATTTCTCGTAAGACATTTTCTTTATCTTTTTGTTTTACCTTTTGTTCATCAAGAATTTCATTTAGAAGTTTTCTATTCCCTACATAAATCTCTGCAGAAATGTTTAAATTATTTAATATCTCCTGAATAATGGAAAGTATCTCGGCTTCATCTCTTATACTGCTTCCAACACTATCAATATCGCATTGAGTAAATTGTCTAAATCTATTAGAACTTACGGGCTCATCTCTAAAAACTTCTCCTATTTGATATCTTCTATAAGGAAGTTTTTTATTTTGCATTATTCTTTTAAGTTGAAATGTAAATTCATATCTAAGTGCGAGTTTACGTTTTCCTTTATCTTGAAGCTTAAAAATATCTGAAACAGCCTCGTCTTTTTCATTATTTCCTTTTACAAACCCTTCATATTCTAGTATTGGAGTTTCTGCAGGCTCATATCCATACTTTTCAAAAGTTTCCACAAGTATTTTTTTTATTTCTGCCCTTTTTTCTGCATCTTTTCCAGTAAAATCTTTAAAACCTTTAACTTGTCCAAGAGTAAGCGAGTTATCTAAATATTCTTCTTTTTGCTTTACACTTTTATTATTCATTTTAAATTCTTAAGCTCATTTGCTAACTTATTAACTTCTTTTATAATAAGTTTTATTGCCTTTTTATTTCCTTCCATATCTTTTCCAGTTGTGACATCAGGTATTTTCCAAACTCTTATATTGTACCTATACTTTCCTCTAAAAAAGAATATTTTTTTTGGAACATCATTAGCAACTATAATTATAAGACTATTATTTTTTAGAATCTTTATATTTAATCCCCTTATTTTTCCTCTTATATCTATTCCAAACTCTTTTGCAGCTTTTATTTGCTCTTTGCTTAAAGGAGAATATCCAGGAATAATTCCAGCACTTTCTATTTTAATTTTTTTATTTTTATTTATTTTTTTAAAATAAGCTTCAGCTACTCTGCTTCTGAATCTGTTATATTTACATAAAAATAATATTTTCATTTTATCATCTTCTTTTTTAAGATTCACTTCCTGTGGATACAAAATCTTTGCAGATTTTGCATAAAGGGTGGAAGG
>CAZUOZ010000010.1:0-24681 GCA_964621965.1 Candidatus Woesearchaeota archaeon
TATTCATTAATTATGTTTATAATCATGCATCTGACTTCAAGCAAATATCTCTAATTAATCCTTTATGGCTCGTTCCATTAATTGCACTTTTTCTATTAAATTACTTTTTTACTAGTATCCAGACTCGAGAATTGCTTATGCCTTTGGGTGTTAAGCTGAAAAATCTAGAAGTTTATATGCTCTCTATAGTTACGGGTTTTTACAATATCATAACTCCTATTCATGGAGGCATGGGTGTGCGTGCCGTTTATCTCAAGAAGAAACACAATTTTACTTATACAAACTTTTTATCAACACTTGCTGGGATGTATGTTATAACTTTTTTTATTGGAAGTTTATTTGGTTTAATTTCTCTTTATTTTATTCACCAGATTTATGGGGTTTTTAATTGGGTAGTTCTCTTAATATTTTTAGGATTATTCTTGCCTCTGTTTTCAATTATAATTTTCTCTCCGAAATTTAAAGAAAGAAAAAACAAATGGCTTAATAGATTTGTTAATGTTATAAATGGGTGGAATATAATAAGAAAAAATAGAAGAGTTGTTCTTGTTTGTGTGCTTGTGGCTACTGCTTGTTTATTGGTTAGTTCAGTGAGTACGATTATTTCTTATCATATTTTTGGGATTAATCTTAGTTTTATTCAGGCATTATTTTTAGTGTCTATTGGAAGCATTGCAATTCTTATACAGCTGACTCCTGGAAATCTTGGAGTTTCAGAGGCTGTTGCTGTTTTTTCAGCAATGATAATTGGAATAACTCCTGCCCAATCAATTTCAGTGGCAATTTTAGGAAGGATTGTGCAGATGATTGTTATGTTTACACTAGGGCCTATATTTTCTTATTATTTAATGAGAAATGTTAAGGATGCTAAGCAAAACACTTAAATATCCTAAAGAACTGTATTTGTTATTAAGTCCCCGGTATGGTTCTTCGGAGCAATGCCGGGCTTCATATTCCCTAAAAAAATTCTAATTGATAATTTTATATATTTCTTAGTTTATTCTAAATAATGGAAAATGCAGTTCTTTTCATAGATGGAAATAATCTTTATCATAATTTAAAAGAGATGAAAATAAAACCTTCAAACTTAGACTTTAATAAATTCGTTAAACTGATAACCAATCACTTTAAATTTTCTGTTCAAGAGGTAAGATATTATAATTCTATGCCTACCATAAAGGATGGGAGTAATTTATATTACTCTCATTTAAAATTTATAGATTCTCTTAAGATTCTTTCAAAATTTAAAGTTTTTACAAGAAAATTACAAGTACATTCAAATAAAGAGTTGATAAAAGCTAAGCAGGAATTAATAGAGTCTATGGAGTTATGTAATCTTTGCAAGCCTCTTGTTGAGGAAAATCTATTGGGAGCAATAAATAATGTAAAGAAAAAGGAAAAAGGGATAGATGTTATGCTTGCAGTAGATTTAATAGATTATGCTATAAACAAAAAAACTAAGAAGATTATTTTGATCTCAGGAGATGCAGATTTTATCCCTGCTTTAAATTTGGCTAAGCAATACGGAGTTGAAGTTTTGAGTTCTGCCCTTGCCAAAGGATATTCCAAAGAATTAAGGGAGAATTTTTCTTTTTTTATTATTGGGAGAAATAAGATTATCGAATTCTGTTTAAAATGATACAAAAAATTAAATCAATACTTCAAGACAGTTTTTACCAACTCCTTGCAGTTTATACTCTTATTGTTTTTATAATTGCTTTAGGTTTTCTCTCAAAATATTCCCTTCAATTTAATATTCTTGCAATAATTATTGGAATAATTGGAGCACTTTCTTTAAAGGGCGAAATATATCCAAGAAAGATAGATAAAAAGTTGCATTATTCTTTACTTTTTGTAGGTTTACTTTTAATTTTTATTATAAGAATAATTCCTTATTTCTTTACTTCTATTCCACTAGGTTATGATCCTGGAATGTATAAGTATGGAATAGAACACGGATTAGAGAATAAAGATAGATGGATTTTAAATGGAGGAATGGAGCCGGGATTTCTCTATCTCATGGAGGCTTTTAAATTATTTTTTTCTAGCGATTTTATTTTAAAATATCTCTTCATTTTCTTCTGTGTGCTTTTAGGATGGGCAATTTATTTAGTTTCTAAAGAATATTTTAATGAAAAAACAGCATTATTTTCATTATTTATTTATGCACTTTCACTTATTCAATTTAAAACTTTCTGGTTTCTTTATTACAAAAACGTTATAGGAATGGCAACTATGCTTTTCTCCTTTTATTTTCTTAAAAGATACGAAAAAGAAAACAAACCTTTTTTCAAATGGCTCTTCATTATTTTTGGTGCCTTGACGGGAATAATTCATCGTCCAACTTTTTACATTTTTGGACTATCTTATTTTTTTTATGCCCTTATTTCTCCTTATAAGTATAAAAAATATGATAGAAAATTGTTAGTAAATAACATTCTTTCAGGAATAATAATAATTGTTTTAGCTCTTCTTTTTTACATAAAAGATTTTCTTCCAGCAATAACGTCCATTCTTCCTTGGGTAGCAAAAGGATTCATAGATACCGGGCAGTCTCCAGGAACATTTATTGATTTTACAACCTACCAGTATTCTATTCTTTCATATTTTCTCTTTTCAATAATGGGCTTAATATTCTGCCTTAGAAAAAAAATTGGAATTTTAGAAATATGGGCCGTTTTGAATTTATCAATAGTAATCTTTCAGTTTTTCTTTTTTAATAGGTTCATAATAATGTTGGATATTATTTTAATTATTTTTGCAGGATACAGTTTTTCTCTTATTACTGAAAATAAAAATAAAATAACGATTTTGCTTATAGGTATTTTATTTCTTTCAATGGGAATATTTGCAATTAAAGAAACAATCTCTTCTTCTCCTTTAATTGATGAAAATGAGATGGAAACTATCTCCTATTTAAAAAATACAGAAGAAAATGCCTTTGTCATGTCCACAACTTCACACTATTCCCCTTGGATAATGGGATACTCTGAGAGAAAGACAATTGCCCCCGGATTGTTTGATTATAATAAACACAATGAAGACGAATGGATTATTTTTTGGACAACTTCAGAACTAAAAGATGTAAGAGGATTTTTGAATGCTTATGAAAAACCACTTTATATTTTCATAGGAAAAAGGCAAAGAGATAATCTCAATCAATTTAATCAGACAGGTTGTTTTGAATTAATTTATTCACAAGAAGGAAATAAGATATATTCTTATTTGTGTTGATTTCTCCAATATAGAATTCCAAGAGAAATAATTATTATTCCAAGAATTGTTAGTGTGCTATTAAGAAGATTGATTTTAATTCCCATAAGATTTAGATAAAAAACTGCAAGAGGGACTATTGCAATGCTTAGAGCAAAACTTAGAGCAATTCTTTCTATCCAATCAATCGAATCCCCCTCTTCTTCATTTGTTTTACTGTCAAATTCCTTAGTCTTTGAAAAGAAGATATAGCTTATTATGAACCCAGGAAGAAACAGAACATAAACGCTTCCAAAGACTATTCTGAAACTCTCTAAATATTCAAGAGAACTAAAAAAGCCTATTCCTAAAGAAAGAATAGTCATTGCAAGAACTATGCCTGCAAATACATAAGCTTTACTTTTTAATTTATTAATTTTCATATTCAATCTTCGTCTTCTTCTAAAATTAACATTGAAAGCAGTATTATAAGTATTCCGGCTATAACCGAAATTACCCAAGAAAGCCACCCTAATTCTATTGTCTTGAATTTTATTATGGCAAAACCTGCAATTCCAAGAAGAAAAATAAAAATATAATCTTTTTTTGTAGGATTTTCTTTTTTTACAGGGTTGTGTTCAGAGAAGACATCTAAAATTCCCGTAATTATAACCCCCATAAAGAGATAGTTTAAGTTTAAGTAAGTGCTTACAAAACCAGTCCATACTTGTTCAACAAGAAGGAGAACAAGATAAGTTACAAGCAAACTTTGAAATAAATAATTTATTATATCCGCACTTTTTCCTTTAATCTCAATTTTTGAAAATTCCATCTTTATACACTTTTATGTCTATCCAATCAATTGCAACATACATTTTATTTGTTTCGTTTTGATTTTCTGCTAAATGGGGTATGCTAAATATTAAATTTAATTTGCCGTCTTTTATATAGGTGTCTTTTAAATCAAACTTTGCTGATAGAATAGTCCAATTCCCTTCGTTTTTTGAAGGGATATAATCTGTTAAAATGTAATCAATTCCTACAAAATCTTTCTGCTTTGTCGGAATATCTATTATATAATATTTGAATGGTTCAAAATAATTTTCTTTTGAAAAGGTTAGATAATTGTTTGATAGGATTACAACATTGCTTTTTGGAATTTGAATATAATTTTCTCCTTGATTTAAATTTTTAGAAATCCAAATGGCTCTTTCATTTAATTCAAAGGTTTTATTATTTATTGAAATATTTTGGAAATAAGATGCGTGAATAGTTTGAAAACTTATTAAATTTTCTTTTTCTGTTTGTGTGTATAAAGAAACTTCCTTGTCTTCATTGGAAGCATAGTTTTTGGAATCGGCACTGAAGATTTTATTTGTTACGATCTTGTCAGTGTTTAAGTTTATTTTTGTTATGGTTGTGTCTGCTCCTCCCTTAAATTCTAATTTGTAAACTCCTTCTGCAATATTTTCAACCTTTAGCTTTCCAATTATTTCTTTACTTATATTATTTGAATTATCTAATATTCCATCATCCTCAATTATTGTTTGTCCTAAAATTTTTTCATTCAAATCATAAAGCGTTATATTTATTTCGTCAGAACCATTATACCAATTGATGTCCTTTTTTTCAGCATAAAGGTTAAGAGAATCTTCGAGATAGATATAGAAGGTATGTTCTCCTCTTAAATTGTTTTCTATTGTTAATTCTTTAATTTCAAAATCTTGTTCCTTTATAATTGGGAGAAGATTTTTGTCAGTTGCAATTGTGCTCCCTTCTGGAATGTCTGAAAGAGTTGTTATTTTTTGAATATTAGTCTGTTCTAAAAGCGGATTATAGGTTTTCTTGTAAAAATAGCTCCACTCTTCTTTGTTCTTTGCTCCTATAGATATGATTGGGTTCGCAGGATTTTGTACTTTTGCTCGAATTATTAAATAATCACTTCCTTTTGGGATTGGAATATCAAAATAAATCAAATTTGAAGTTATATTTCTTAAACTTGCATTTAGATCTGCTTCAGAGGTTCTTTCAACTGGAGTTAAATATGGTTTCTTCGCATCCTTTTCTGAGCCTATGTCATAAAAATAACTGAATTCATGCGAAGCGATGAAGTTTGAATATACTATATATCCTATCAATAAAACAGGAATTATTAAAACCATTATTTTTACTACTTTGAATAGCCCATCTTCCTTTTTTCTAAAAACTAAAAATAAAAGAAACAAACACAAAACTCCTAAAGCGATTAAATAAAAAACATTCCAAACTCCAAAAAAGGGAGTAATTATATTTACTAGTATTACGAACATTAAAATTGAAAGGAATATTTTTACAAACGTCTTTGATATTTTCATTTTAATTATACAGATTCAGGACCAATATATCCTGTCATGGTGAGTTTAGTTTTTTGATAAATCTTCAAATTTATAAGGCGAATATTAGAATTGAATTTAATTTCTTTTTTAAATTCTCTTCCATTCATTATTTCTTTACCTATAACAAAAAAAGAGGATTCCTCTTTAATTGAATTAAAAGAGTAAACTTCAACTATTGCTTCAGCATCTTTAAATCTAATTTTTGAGGTTAAAACAAGAGTTATATTTTCAAATTCATAATCTTCACTAATGCTAGTTAACTTATTTCCCTTTTCGTCTTGTAACCAAAGGTGAGAAGAAGGACTATGAATTGTTCCATTTTCATCTATATTTATCGTGTAAGTCTTGTTATATCCAAAAGGTAAAAAATTCACATATAAAAATACAAGAATTATTGCTATTGGAATAAAGTATGCAATAAACTTTACAGTTCTTTCTTTCCTTTTCCTAAATATCAAGAATAATAGAAACAAAAAGAAAAATCCAGTCAAATAACAAACATATTTAGAATAATTTCCAGTTGCAAGCAAAATAACATTTAAAACGATTAGAAATACAAAAGCTATTAAGAAGCTCTTAATAAATAACTTTGAAAACCTCATTGTAAAACTAGTCCGCCAAACTATCTATAATTTTGGTAAACACACCTTTTTCTTTGGCTTTTCTATCATCTTCTTTTTTATCGTTTTCTTTTTTAACTATCTTTTTTTGAACCTTTTCTTTTTCTTTAGAAACCTCTTCATCAGCTAGTATTGAAAAAAAACCTTTTGTTGGATTTCCATTCTCTTTTTCTTCTATTTTCTTAATTTTCTCGCTTGAATCTACATTTATTCCTTCTTTAGTCAAAATTCTAATTTTTTCTTTAACAAAAGAAAGTTGTCTTTCAAGAGATTTTATTTTCTTATCTCTTTGTGTTATTTCAATATCAAAGTTTTCCTTCAAAAGCTTCTTTGAATTAAGATCATCTATCTGGTTTTCAAGGAATCTTAATTTTTCATCAAATCTTTTAGATTCATCATCAATTTTTTCATTGAAATATCCTTTCCAGCTAGTAAACTCTTTCTTAAGAGAGCCAACACTCTTATTCATACTCTTGAGCATTTCTTCTTTTTCTTCTCCAAAACTATTCTGAATGTCTTGTTTTTCTTGAACAATTTCTTGAGAGATAAGGTTCTTCATTTCTTCAACTTCTAAAACGGCCTTTTCAATTCTTCTTTCAATATCCTTTTTATAATCCGAAACATCTCTTTTCATTTCGTTAATCTTTCCAGAGAACTTTTCAAATTTATCATCTACTTTTTCAGAAAGTATCGCTAAAGCTTCTTTTTTAACAGCATTTTTTATGTCTGAAGCGCTTCTAGAATAAATCTTCTTAACTTCCTTCAATTTCTTTTCAATTTCAATCTCTAACTCTTCAATTTTCTTTGAAAGTTCATCAACCTGAGAAACATTTATTTTTTTAGAAGCTTGTTCTTTTCTAACCTCTAAAATATCGTTTTTTGTTTTATCAATGCTCTTTTGAATATCCTTCATTTCTTTTTCAAATGCAAGAGCGCTTTCTTTGCTTGTAAATTCTTTAGCAAAAGAATCAATCTTTTTTGAAAGATCATCAACTCTTGAAATACTGAGCTTCTTTTCCCTATTTTGTCCTTCTTTTTGTATTTGAAGAATCTCTTGGCGTATTTTTTCGTCTTCTTTTCTTAGAACTTCAAGATCCTTTCTGTTTTTTTCACTTTCTTCTTTTAAAGAATCACTCATCTTTTTTATTTCAAGAGGAGTATTTTCAAAGGATTTTGAAATTTCTTTCAAACGAGATTTAATAAATTCATTATCATTCTTCATAGCTGAAAAAGAATTTCTTAGGCGAGTGTCTATATCTTTGAATTCTTTGTTTATTTTTTCATCAATATAATTCTTAGCACTTCCCATGAGTTACTATTTATTAATGACATTATATAAACTTTATCGTTTTATAGTACAGATAACATTTATATATTTTAGAAAAATAATTTAAAAATGGATGGTGTGATGCTCGCAGGACTTCTAGGTGGAATAGGGGGCTTAACCAGAGGAGTTGTAGGATTGTTAAAAGCCCTTTCAATGAAAAGAAAAATTCTTTGGGGATACTATCTAATAACTGTACTTGTTGCACTAATAATAGGAGTCTTTGTAGGAATAATATTTGACTTTGATCCTCGTCTTTCTCTTCTTGCAGGATATGCCGGTACAGATATTCTTGAAGGTATATACAAGAGTTTCGCTGTCCAGAAAGTTTATTTAAATCCTAAGAAATAATATGGTAAACAAGTCCCTTTTAAACTTTATAAAAGAAGCAACTAAAAGGGGATATACTCAAAGCCAAATAACACAATCCCTTATTTCTCACAGATGGCATAAAAAAGAGATAGATAAGGCCTTTGAATTAATGCAAGAAGAAAATAATTCTGATAATCGAATAACTCTTTTTCTAAATGATGAAACAATGAACATTCTAAGAAAAAGAGCAAAGAAAAATCTATTTACAATTCAAGAACAAATAGAAGATATTCTAAGAAGAAGTTGCATGATAAAGAAGAACACAGCAAAACAAGAAAAGCTGGACGATTTTCTTCTAACCTGTTTTTCAAGAAAAAAGTAGGGTTTGAGAATAATTAAAAACTTTTAAGATTAGAAAGTTGGCTGTTTATTACTATATTCTGCTGACTGCTCCATTCTTCATCTGAATGGGATTTTATATAATTCACCCAGTAGTCAATAAACCACTCTCTTTCTTTTATGTTTCTTTCTTTTTCTTTTTTTAATTCATTTAAATCAATTTTTATTGTTTCTTCTTTCATTTTATCCATTCAAATTTCTTTTCAGATTTTAGCTTTTCAATAAATAAAGAGAGCTTTTCTTTATTAAGATTTTCCTTAAATAATTTATATAAATGGCGTGCATCTTCTATATCTTTGTCTCCTTTCTCAGATCCCAAATGTAGCTTGTAGGCAATTTGCATTTCCAAGGGAGATATAAATAAGTTTTTGCTATTAATTATGGCTTTAATTTGGTTGTTCAGGGAGTACTCATCAATTTCATTTTTAATCATTTTAAATTCCATATTTGGAACTGGCTTACCTTTTCTTGAGAATCTTATTGCATGTTCGTGCATCATTTGAAAAGCTTTCTCAGGAAAGTTAGTGTTCAGACACTCAAATCCATTTTTATAGACTTTTTTCCATAACTTTTCAAATTCTTTTTTGTCAATTTTTGGAATTAATAAATCTACATCTTCTGTTGCCCTAGACCTACCGAAAAGAATTGAAACATATCCAGATACAAGAACATAATGGTCCAACAGAGAGGTAAAATCAATAACAAATTTATCCAGTTCATTTAATTCTCTATTTAGAATTATTTCCTTTTTATTTTCAATATATTCCATGTTCATACAAGTTTCATTAACTATAAAAATATTATCAAGAAAGTCTTTTCACAAACCCAGACAGTCCTTATATTCCATCATAGATTTAAATTTCCATGTTAATTGAAGAGCGGATAAATCTGTCCATAGGCCTAAATCATTGTTATTTTTGGCTTGCTTAATTATTTCACAGAAGTTTGTATTTGTTATCTTATTTACATACTTAGAATGAAGAACTATTGTTACGTCCGCTTCTGTTGGCTCTCCAGCACTTACGCTTCCTTTCTGAAGAGTATATGATTTTTCCCATACTCTATTTCCGGCATTAAAGTTGTAAGTTTTAAGCCCAATTTTTGTTTCACTTGGAATATAATTAATTAGAGGATTGCTCGCAAGATTTTTTTCAAAAGAGGTATAATTAATAATCGGTAAGGAAGAAGTAGGAATGGAATTAGGTTTTGAAGTTTTTACGGGAGCAATCGCAGGTGAGTTTACAGGTTTTTCAACTTTTGATTCAATATTTTCTTGAGCCTTTTCAAGAGTGTTGTGCTGCCATACATAAATTACAAATGTTAAAATAAAAATAAATACAAGAACAGTTATGGCAATTTTATAATTTAAATTTAATTTACCTATTCTCAAAAGAGAGTCATATTTAATTTTCTTCAATTTTAAAAGATATGAAGATATAAAATTAAAATCTTTCATGAATAAAAATACTTTTGAATTTTTTTAATCTTCCGTTTCAACTCTTGGGGCTAGAATAAATCCAAGTTCAAAATCAGTAGTTCTAAAATCCATCTTCATTGGATGATCATTAGCAAAATTTATGGAAACCTTATCACAAACCTTTGCAGCTTTCATAAACTTCTGTAAATATTCTAAACTATATCTCGCCTTACAATTTTCTGCCTGAATTTCAGCTTCATCTGCTGAAAATTCTATTCTAGCAGAGTTTATATTTTTCGCTTCAATTATAAATTTTCCATCTTTTATTATAAATGAACAAGCGTCATCAACAACGGCACAATCTTCAATAACTGAAACTAAATCGGAAGAGCTTAATTCAACACGAGAGCTAAATTCAAGACTAGGCATTTCCTTGTCTTCAGACTCTATTTCAATAAGATTTAGATTGAAATCTCTTCTTATTTTATCTTGAATTTGAATATTCAACATATTCTCCTTTTTCTCAAGAATAAGGGAACTACCCGAACCGCATCTTCTTAGAATCTTTTTCAGATTTTCCAAATTAACACCCAGAACCTCTTTTCCAGACTCAAAACTTGAAAAAGCACTTTTAGGCATCTTGAATCCAACCATAGAAACATTAGCAGGGTCTATTGCATTTATACTAAGCCCATTTTCATTTACTTTTATTCTAACTTCTGTAACCAGTTCAGAAATTATTTCAATCACCTTAGCGAGTGAAGAAGGATTTTCTATCTTTATATGCATTAAAACAAGAAACCGTATTCATTTTTAAGCTTTGTTGTTATAATAGATTACCCTTTTTCTTATTCAATTTCAAACACAAAAAGTAATTTAAACTCAACCCTTTTTGTTAAAAAATGGTGGAAGAGAGTTCTAAACCGGATGAAATTTCATTTAAGGAACAACGAATAAAACAGATTACTCAATTATACTATTCCAAGCCAGAGGTTCAAGAAGCAATTTATTCTTTTGCAAAAAATAGAGAGATTTGCCCAGTTTATTTCAAGGGATTTGGAAAACGCCCAGACACACTTGAGTATAAGGGAGATATAGTTGAACTTGTTAAAAAAGGAGCAACTTCTTTTCATTGTTCTGAAGAACTCTGGAAAAACCCATTAGATATAGAGACAGGCATGTCTGAAAAAGCCGCATCAGATTTAAGGATAGGTTGGGATTTCCTTATAGATATAGATAGCAAGTATATAGACTATTCAAAAATAATGGCTAAAGAAATACTCAAAGTATTAAATTTTCATGGAGTAAAAAATGTAGGAATCAAGTTTTCAGGTTCAAAAGGGTTCCATATGATTATTCCATGGAAGGCCTTTCCAAAAGAAGTAAACGAAATTCCTACTTCAAACAGATTTCCAGAATGGCCAAGAATAATTTTAAATTATCTTAGTGAAAAATCAAAACCAGGGCTTATAAAAGAAATTACAAGACTTTCTACAAAGAATGAATATATTAGAGATGAAGCCGCATCAAAAGAGGTTATTCCCGATTTAGTTTTAGTTTCTCCAAGACATCTTTTTAGAATGCCTTACTCTTTGCATGAAAAAACCGCACTTGCAAGCGTTGTTATAGAAAAAGAAGAGATAGATGATTTTCAATTAAAAGATGCAAACCCACTTAAAGTTCAAGTAAGAGAATTTATGCCCAATTCAAAAGAGGGAGAAGCAACAGAGCTTCTTAGAGAAGCACTAGACTGGGATAATCAAAATAAAATTGGAAAGCAAGAAAAAAAAGTTTTTATTAACGAACAAATAAAAATAAAAGATTTTTCAGAAAAAAATTTTCCTCCATGTGTAAAAAATATTTTAAAAGGAATAGAGAACGATGGAAAGAAAAGAGCACTTTTTATTTTAATAAATCTCTTTCGTTCTTCGGGAATGGAGAAAGATGAAATTGAAACAAGAATATATGATTGGGATAAAAAAAATAAACCGATGCTAGGAGAGACTTACATAAAACCTCAGCTATCTTGGAACTTTAAAAGAAAGCCTCTTCTCCCTCCAAACTGCAAAGAATTTTATAAGGGAATAGGTGTTTGCAATCCCGACGAGTTTTGCAATAAAATAAAAAATCCTTTAAATTATCTTATAAGAAAAGCAACAGGCTCAAATAAAAGAGTGTCTTCAAGTAAGACAAAGTTTAAAAATAATCTTTGACTAACTATTTCATGAAAAAGAGGATATTGGTATTTAGCATTTTATTTCTAATGTTTATTCTCCCTCTTGTATTTGCAGAAAATGAATCTGCGACTTTAACTGATACTCAAAAAGTAGACAAAGCTTATACTTGTTTAAAAGATAAGATTTCTGAAAAAGGATGTAGCAATTTAGGTTTTGAAGAAAAAGTTTTTGCAGTTATGTCTATAGGAAAATGTAAAAACGAGTTGATAAGCGAAGGAAATAATGATAAGTGCTGGCCTTCAAAATCATGCACTTTAAAAGAAACTGCTCAAGCAATTCTTGCACTTAACGAGGCTGGAAAGAGTACAACCAAGGCTGAAGAATGGCTTTTAGATCAGAAGATGAATCCATCCGAGCTTACATGGTATCTTCAAATAGAAAGTCCAGAAGAAACAAACTGTAAAATTTCTTATGACAATAAAGATCATAATATAGTAATAAATAAGGAAAAACAAATAAGCGTTGGAGCAGGATCATGCCTCGTACTTTCAGAAGGAAAATGGTGGCTTAGAGTTGCTCCTTCTTGTTACGGAAAAGAATTTGAAATTTCTTGTGACAAGAGATTTTTAACAAATTTATTATTTAAAAAACAAGATTCTTCTACGATTCATGTTTCAGAGATAACCACTGAGAGCTCAGCAAATGGAGTTAATACTGAAATTGTTGAATCTTTTTGCTTTGGACAGGCAGGAAAGTGCAATTACGAAGGGAGCTTATGGGCTGCAATGGCTTTAGAAAAAACAGATAATGAAATATATTCATATCTTCCATATCTAATTACTCTTTCAGAAGATAGTGCTAATTCAAAATACATACCAGAAATGTTCTTATATTATCTTACAGATTCTAATGATTTTAGAAACGCTTTATTATACAAACAAAAAGCGAGCAAGTACTGGGATGAATCCGGAGATAGATATTATGATACTGCTCTAGCTCTTTTATCAATTCAAGATGAACCTACTGAAAAAACAAATTCTAAAACATGGCTTTTAGATGATAAGGTTAGAGATTCAGAAGGGTGCTGGAAAGGAAGCATTTCAACTACAGCATTTATACTTTATTCTTTATGGCCTAGAACGCACGCTTCAGATTCAGGAAGCGGAGAAATTGTAGTAACTACATGTGAATCTAAATCAGGATTTTGTCTTTCTTCTATTGCCTGTAGAGAAGCAGATGGAACAGAATTAAATTATTACTGTCCTGGAATTTCTGTATGTTGTAGTAAAAGTAAAGCCGAAGAGAGTTGTTCTCTTAAAGGAGGAGTAATTTGTAGTTCAGATAAAAAATGTTCTGGACTTAGTGTAGATTCTCCAGAATTAGTTTTTGGGGAAACCTGTTGTGTTCAGGGAGAGTGTGTTATTAGCGCTACTCAATCTGAATGTGTTACAGCAGGAGGGACTTGCAAGCTTTCTTGTAGTGATAGTGAATTGGAAACGAGCCATTCTTGTGATAATTATTATAGTAATGACTTTTGTTGTATGGCTAAAGAAGAGACTTCAAAAGGGAAGCTTTGGTTATGGATATTAATATTTGGAATACTTATATTATTGGTAATAATAGCTTTTTTATTCAAGGATAAACTAAGAGCACACTGGATTGCATTCCGTGGAAAAGGAAAACCTTCTTCAGGTCCAAGAGGAGGGCCATCTTTACCTCCATCTCGTCCTTTTTTCCCTCAAAGAGGAATTCCTCCTAGAAGAGTAATTCCTTCTTCAACTGCTCCTGTAAGAAGAGCTTCTTCTCCAAGACCTTCAGGTGAAATGGAAGAGGTTTTGAAGAAGTTAAAAGCAATGGGTAAATAAGTAAAAAATTTAAACTCTCTTTTTCATATTCTATTCATGACAAATAAATTTTATTCAATTTTCTTTCTTATTTTATTAGTCTTTCCATTTTGTTCTTCAATTCAAATTGAAATGAATTCAAGTTACAATGCAGGAGAATCTTTTATAGCAAAAGTTTCAGGAAATTTTTTAGAGCCTATATACAAGTCAGATATTTCTTTTTATAGAAGACACATGCCTACCGTAATAGATTTTTCTGTGATAAGCATAAACTCTGATTATTACATTTATGGCCAGATTCCTTTAGAAAAAATTCCAGATAATTATTCAATACTCCTTTCAAAAGTAAAATCTCTTCAAGGAGGAAATGCTGTGGAAGAAGATTTATTTTATAACTTTTCAATTTCAAATGAAACTGCAGAGTTTTCAATACTGCCTCTTGCGCTTTCCGCTAATTTGGATTTTACTTTGTTTGTTCAATCTTTTGAAGATAAACAAATAACCTTAAAGGGCTCTCTTTTAAATGAAACAGAATCTTCTGGAGGGTTCTTCTCTTTTTTTGAAGGAGGAAATTCAAAAGAAGTTTTTAGTTTTTCTCTCAATCCAGGAGAATCAAAAAATATAGAGATAAATTCTAAGGATTTTCAAAACGGAATGAATCTTTTAAAATTAAGTTCGAATAAAACAAATTACATAGTTTATGTAGACTTTACAAAAGAAGAAGAGAAACCAAAGTTCTACTTTGAAGAAAAAGAGATAAACCTAACTCTTTTAATTAATAATAGCGAATCTAAGAAAGTTTTTGTTCATAATTCGGGAGAGGAATTAATAAAAAATATTTCCCTTTCTTTGTCAAAATCTCTTGAAGATTATGTAATTATATCAAAAAAATCAATAAAAGAAATAAAATCAGATTCTACAATAGAAGTAACTCTTACTTTTTTCTCTGAAGAAGAAATAAATTTGGAAGGGTTCTTAAAAGCAGAAAAAGAAGATAAAGTAAGTTTTTTACCAATCTATTTCTCTTCTGTAAAAAATATTTCTTCTGTGAAAGAGAACGTTTCAGAAGAAAATGAAACAAATACTTTCGAACTTCCAAAGACTTGTTCCGAAATAGGAGGAACTCCTTGTGGAGAAGGGTTTAATTGTACAGGAGAAATCGTGGAAGCGAGAGATGATAGATGCTGTATAGGAGAATGTAAAGAGATAACTCCTTCTATCTCTAAAAAGATTATAGGATGGATTTTACTTATAGCCGGAGTTATTATACTTGCATGGTTTTTAATAAACAAATATTTTGGAACAAAGAATAAAGTAAAATTACCAAGTGTTCTAAGAAGATAATTTATTTTTTAGATTTATTTTTCTTTTCTTTTTTAGAATTTTTTTCAAGATTATTTTCGGAACTCTTTTCTAAGACTTCTCTTAATCTTTTTTCAAGTATCCCTTTTTCTATTTGGAGTATCCTAGCAACTTCATCATATCCATGCAACCTTCTTGCAAGTTCATTAAGTATATCGTTCCATCCATTGTTTGTGAGTGCAACCACTTCGGGAGAAATAATTTCTATATTTGCAGGCATATACTTAAACATTACAACCACAAGATAAAGAATATCTTCAACTTCAATCTCTATTTCCGCGAAATCGCTAAAGAACTCTTGTTGATCTTTAACTTGTTTTGGTTCATGAATTTTTTTCTTTAGAACTTTTACACCCTTTTCCTTATCTATATCTCCAGTTATCTTTTCAAGTGTCTCTGTCAAATGATTTGCAGGCCTTCCGACTACTTCTATTATGAGTTCAGCTCTTATTCCTGCAGAT
The DNA here is from genome assembly GCA_964621965.1 of Candidatus Woesearchaeota archaeon. Lineage (GTDB taxonomy): Archaea > Nanobdellota > Nanobdellia > Pacearchaeales > GW2011-AR1 > CAZAGO01. The sequence goes on from CAZUOZ010000010.1 coordinate 15,484, forward strand.
TCTTTTTCATTCAAGCTCATTTCTTCTCCTTCGTATTGAAATTAAAATCATAAGAAAAATAAAGAGGGCAACGAGCCCAAAAGTAGCATATTTTTCTTTTGAAATCTCTTCTTTACTTTCCAAAATAGAATTATCCTCTTTTATATCTTTCGCATTTAATCTTATAATTTGTACTTCCTCTAGATTATTTTCCAAATAAAGATTATTTTTTTCTAAAACGCTTTCTTCTTCAATATTATTCTCTGTTTGGATATTAAAAGCGAGATTTTCTTCAATCTCCTCACTTTTTACTTCCTCTATTTCTTTTTCAGAGTCTTTAACACAAGCCAAATTTTGATCTTTAATTGCTTTTAATTTTGTATCTCCAATACCTGAGACATTTATCAGATCATCTACAGAATTAAATGGTCTTGCACTTATAATTTTAGATGCAGTTGCAGGTCCAATATAAGTTATTTTATCTAGTTCCTCTGCAGAAGCGGAGTTTAAATCTATCTGCTCATTTAAACACTGAGCAAGAACACCACTTAAGAAAAAGATAATGAAAATTATCAATAATCTTTTCATATCTTTGATAGGGTTTAGATAATTTTAAACTTTTTTATACCCTAGCATACTTTTCAAAGAAATTAATATACTCTATTTCTCCTTTTTTCTTCCCTCTTTTTGCAATTAAAATTTTTGAAAATATTTTCTTTTCCAAATACCACCAGCATTTTTCTTTTTCGCTTCTGTCAAGCCACCCATTTACTTTTACTTCCACACCTATGACTTCATAATTTTCTTTTGCAAGTCTAAATCCTATAAAATCGGGAAAGCCTGTTCCGATAGAGAGAACTTTTGAGAAGGGATTGTACTTTCTTCTAGATTTAATCAATTTATCTTCTTTCAAATCCACATTGTTTGTCCATTTATCTATAATCCACCCTTCTTTCTCCATAGCACTTCTAACTTTAAGCTCAAATCTTGCTCCAGAAGAACGATTCTTTTTTCCTCTTTTTCCATTTATCTCTTTTATATCTTCTTTCATAATTCTATTTGGAGAAATCAGTTTATATTTTTATTGAATAAAATTATCTATATCTATTAACAATCATCCCTATAGCAACAATTATCAGAACAACAGGGAGCCATGGAAAGGGTATCTTAAGATAGCCAAGGGACTCCATTATCCAAGCAATTCCAGTAAATAGCAGAATTGTTGCAAGTGTGGGAAATTTAGGTTTTGCCATTATAAAAACAAACTACAGGTTTCTTTTATCATTTTACAAATCTCTAGCCTGAAGAGTTCTTCTCTTATTCGCTTTTGCTCTTTCTATAGCTTGTGCAAGCATGTCTTCAACTTTTCTCTCGAGAGCAATTCCAACCTCTTCAGCAACGCTAGTAACAGCCTTCTCTTTATCTAATTCATTTACAACTTTCTTAATGTTGGATTTTATAATTAAGGTCATTTTTAATAATGAAATCTCCTTTCATAATCTTTGTGGTTGAACCATTCAAGGATAACTGAAAGGATTTCAATCCTATTTTGAGGCATTACGGAATAGACTATTCTCCATCCATCGGGTAAATCATACTTCCAAAGATTTTCAATTTTATATCTTTTAAAATAAGTTTCTGGAATTAATCTTTTCGGAATTTGTATTCCACAAAAAGCATTTGATTGAAGATTTATAATCGCTTTTTTTATTTGGATTTTTAATTGATCTTTTTCAGTGAGATTATCAAATTCTTTCTGCAATTTATCTTCTGCAAAGACTACTCTGGATTTTCTTATCAATTTCATAGTTTTATATCGGGTCTTTTAGAGAATTTTTTTGCCAGTTTTGGATTCCAAATATATCCAACTGTTCCATTTTTGTCTAAAGCAATTTTATTTATGCTTTGAAGATAATCTAAAATGACTAGATAAGTTTGCCACATAACTTTTTTTGGGAGTTTTTTCCATAGTTCAGTGTATGTAAATTCTCCAGAATTTTCTTTTATAAATTTCTCAACCATCAATACTGTTCCAAGAGTTGGACTTCTTGCAAAAGGATTTTTTTCTGTTTGTTCCATACAAAGAAGTATATCAATTGATATATAAACTTTTTGATTAAAATATTTTTATTCCAAATTTGACTCTGGTTTCATAAATGGAAATGTTAAAACATCTCTTATTGAATTTGAATCTGTAAGAAGCATAACAAGTCTTTCAATTCCGAACCCAACTCCGCATGCAGGAGGCATTCCGTGCTCCAATGCATTTACAAAATCTTTGTCAGTTGGCATAGCTTCTTTGTTCCCTTTTTTTCTTTCTTCTTCTTGTTCTTTAAAGTGCTGAGATTGTAAAGCAGGATCATTTAATTCGGAGTATGCTCTTGCAAGTTCCATTCCACCTATAAACGGCTGGAATATTTCTGCTTTAGAAGAATCTCCTCTTTTAGGTTTAGCGAGAGGCGCAAGCTCTAAAGGATAATCAATTAAAAAAGTTGGTTGAATTAATTTATTTCTAAATATTTTTAAAAGTTCGTCAGAAATATTTGCTTTTGTTATTCCATGCTCTTCTATACCATATTTCTTTGCAATCTTTTTAGCATCAGCATCACTTTTTATTTTGCTTATATCTTCTTTCAAATATTTTTTAATTGCTTCTTCAAGGGTTAATGTTTCCCATTTTGAAACATCTATTTTATTTCCTTGATATTCAAAAGTGTATTTACCATATACTTTCTTAACTATGTGTTTCATAAACTCCTGAACCATTTTCATTCCTTCATTGTAATCTGCGTATGCTTGATACCATTCAAGAGTCATATGTTCGGGATTATGAAATTTATCGACTCCTTCGTTTCTAAATTTTTTTGTTATTTCATAAACTCTATCAAATCCTCCAATTAATGCTTTCTTCAAATATAGTTCTGGAGCAATGCTCAAATAAACATCAGAATTAAAGGCATTACAGTGTGTTTTAAAAGGAGAAGCTGCAGCCCCACCATAAATAGTTTGCAAAAGAGGAGTTTCAATTTCTATAAAGTTATTTTTTTCCATAAATTCTCGCATAGCATTCATCATCTTATTTCTAATTGTAAATATTCTTTTTACTTCAGGATTCACGAGCAAATCTAGGTATCTTTTTCTGTATTTTTCTTCTTCATCTTTTAATCCATGGAACTTTTCAGGAAGAGGTTTGATTGATTTACTAAGCAATTCAATACTTTGCATTAAAATGGAAATTTGTCCAGTTTTAGTTTTTATTATTTTTCCTTCTACTCCAACGATATCTCCAGAATCTACATATTTTTTAAAAAAATCGAAGCTTTTTTTATTTGTTTCACCATCTTGTAAAAATAGCTGAATTTCTCCAGACTCATCTCTGAGGTTCGCAAAAGCTATCTTTCCTAAATCTCTCTTAGTCATTAATCTTCCAGCAGTTTTAATCTTAGAATTAAGTTTGGATTCAACACACTCTTTTATGTTTTGTTTTTTTTCAAAGCGATAACCATAGGGCTCAATTCCAGAATCTCTCAGTTCTTTTATTTTTCTTATTCTTTCTCCTATAATTTGCTCTTCTCTTCCCATATTTTGTTGAGTTAATTTTAGTTTTTATATTTAACTTCTTTAAACTGTTCGATTAGTTGCCTCGTACTATCAATTAAAGGAAGGTTCAAAGCTTCTTCAATTTCAAACCACCCATATTCACTTATTTCCTTGTTCGGTTTTATTATATTACTTGAAGCTTTTGCAAAAAAATCTATAAATATAAATTTTATTTCTTTATCAATAAAATCTTTGCTTGGAAGTTTTATTTTTTCTCCAACTCTTTCTATATCAAAAATTTCAATTCCGAGCTCTTCTTTTATCTCTCTTTTCAATGCCTCTTCTCCGCTTTCATTATCTTCTATTTTTCCTCCCGGAATCACCCAAGCCTTCCATTTTGGAGAACTCATAAGAAATATTTTTTTATCTTTATAAATTACTGCTCCAACACATTTTTTTTCTTTCATCTTCTTCTCTTTCCAAATTCCTTGTCTAATTCTTCATTTAAAAGTTCATCAACGATTATCTGAAAAGGGTCTTCTCTTCTTACATGCTTGTAGATAACTTTCTTAAATTTTTCTTGTAATTCTTGGACTTTTAGAAAAAGAGGAATAAGTCTAGGATTAAGAACTCTATACTCTCCTAAAAGTTGTCTTACTATGAGTTCGGAATCAAGAATGCAGGTAATCTCTTCGTCTGTATATCTTGAAGCCATTTCAAGCGCTTTTATCAACGCTTCATACTCTGCAATATTATTTGTTACATAGTTCCCTATTTTAGTACTATACTTCGTAAGAATCTCCCCCTCTTTTCTTACAAGAACGCCTATTGCTCCCGGTCCAGGATTTCCTCTTGCACCCCCATCGGAATTAGTGTATATCATAGTTTCATATAGAAAGAATCATTTTTATAGATTTTCTATGTTAATAAAATATAAATATCCTTTTTGTTTATGTAAAAGATGAGTGATAAATTGAGTAAGCTCTTAGTTCATGATGGAAACAGGGGGGATGGTTTACTTTTTGTTCCAACGCGAATTTCAGGAGATGTTCTTTATGTCCCAGAAAAACCAATTTCCTGTTGGGAAGACCAAGTTACTGCCGAAATTATAAGAGGAATGTCACATTATTCTCCAGGCTCTCAGTGAGATTCCTAGAAAAGATTTTTTTATTTTTATTGTCCTATTTTATAATAATCTTTAAAAAAACTTTTTAGTAATATAAACTAAAATGAAAAATAATAAAAAACATTATGGGGATGGAAAGATAATTGGTCTATCTAGAGATTATTTTAGAGAAATCTTGCCTGGACAGTACATTCTTTTGGAAAAAACTTCTTCTGGGAAATATCTCCCTCATGGCGGATCGAAAAGTGCAGGAGATTTATTTCCTTTTATGGAAAGAGGAATTTACAAAAAAATAACTTCTTCTGCAAAGGATAATCTTTTAAGAGGTTGCAGTTCAAAAAAAGTAGTTGGAATTATTAAAAAGTTAGAGATTGTTTTAATTTAAACTCTATCTTTTTCTCAGGGTGTAATATCTCCTAAAATTGTCTTTTTTTTGAATTTTTGGATACTTTTTTTCTTTTTCAAAACTATCTATACAAAAATAGAAATATTTTTCTGCATTTTTTCCAAGTCCAAAGATATACCCTCTTTGCTCCTCTTCTAGGGAAGATATATCTTTTTTGTTTATTTCTACTGCTTTTTTAGCTATATCTCTTATAGCCATTCTTTCAAGCATGTTTGGCTCACTTTCTTCTACAGATGAATCTATCATTATAAAATAAGAAGTCTGAAGTTTATATTTTTGATTATACTCCAAAAGATGACTTATACATGCAATATTTTGAATTGTTTAAAGTCTTGAAACTTTTCAGGCTTTATTTCTAACTTTCTTATCTGTGCATGTTTTGGGCCTTTTTTACATATCTCTACCATTTTATCTAGAGAAGTATTATCTCCCTCAAGAAAAATTTCTATTCTTCCATCTTCAAGATTCCTTACAAAACCTTTTATATCAAGATTTTCAGCCTGTTCTTTTACAAAATTTCTAAAAAAGATCCCTTGAACAGTTCCTTCAAGATAAATTCTAATTGATTTTTTCATATATTAATAGTATTCTTAGAGTATTTAATAATTTTTTTAATCTTCTCTTCTGTCAATTTCGTTTTGGATTATTGTTACAACCTGGCTTGCAAAATAGGTTTTATTTCCAATGCTAATCTTTTTTATTCCTATTCTTTTTAATAATTTGAGTTTTTCTCTTGGAAGTCCGTCCTGGTCTCCAATTATGAATACCGCATTTTTCAAATCTTTATCTTTTAGTTCCCTTATATCTTTTCCATTATCATCCATCAAGTAGATCTCTTTTCCTTCGCTATCAAGTTCTTCTATAACTTTTTCAAAACTTTTTTTTTCTATACAATATCCAGGAGCAATTTCATTCTTTATTCCTGGTTTATATTTGTAAAGCATTTTTTTAATAAGCCCGGCTACATCTTTTTTGCTTATATCTATTCTTTCACCTTTTCTTTCAATATTCTCTCCAGGAAACAATTCCAAATGTTTAGGAGGATCTGGACTTCCATCAAAAACTAGATGCAGCTTCGCATCTTCTCTTAGTTTATGAGATAAAAAAAAGCACATTATTGCAATTTGGCAAGCAATATCCATTCTTCCAGCTTTCATTAGATCCCTTAAATCAAAATTTCCAGAAGTTCTCGCCGCTTTTGAATAGTATACAAATTCCCTCATATAAATATTTTACAAAAAGGAGTTTTTATTTTTATGCTATTTCTTTTAATTCATAACGAATTCCGGTTTAGCAAATAAATCTTCTTTTTGAATTAATTTATACATTCCAATAAATTTATTGTTACAAACAGCACACACAATTTCTTTGTTATATTCTTTATCTATTTTTTTTAACTCTTCTTTATTAATTGGTTTTCCAGTCAATATTTTTTTTAAATTTTCTTCTTTAATTTGGATTACAGGATAAACTTCACAAACTATTTCTGCAGGAATAATAATTTTTCTTATCTCTTCTTCATTTCCTTTTTTATATTCTTCTACAGCTTTTTCAAAGTCATATAAATTAATACAAGGATATTTTTCATGATTCTCTTTGAAGATTCCAGCACGCATTCTTCTTAACTCAAGCATGTGAGCTCCTGTCTTGAGATATTCTCCTAAATCAGAAACTAGTTTTCTAATATAAGTCCCTCCTTGGCATTCTGCTCTAAATAAAAAATTATGCTCCTCTTTTTCTATAATCTCAAACGCTTTTACTTCTCTTTCTCTTTCTTGCCTTTTTACTCTAGATTTAACTGGAGGAAGTTGCAAGATTTTTCCTAAAAATTTTTCTTTTATTGCTTTTTCCACTTCTTTTTTTGAAATATCTTCGTGAATATTCATAATACCAATATATTCTTTATCTTCTCCAAGGAAAAATCCAGTAAGTTTGCATGCTCTGTTTAGGGCTACTGGCAAAACTCCAGTTACTTTTGGATCGAGCGTTCCGAAATGACTCGTTTTTCTCAAATTTAATTTTTTCTTTACAAATTCAGAAGCATCAAAAGAAGTCGGTCCTGAAGACTTGTCTATATTAATTATTCCAAACTCTAAAAGTTCCTCGGTGGTTTTTTTTGATTTTATTTCTTCCAAATTCATATTTAGTTTTAATCCACAATGTTTATAAATTTTTAAAATCTTGTTTTTAAAATAGAGGAAAAAAGTGAAAAGAGGGTGATGGCTTTAAAGAAACCTTATATAAAAAAAGAAAAGGAAATTGCAGGATTTACTGTATGGATGGTTGATGGGAGTTATATAAGGAAAAACATCGACGAAGAATTTACTAATTTTGGGCAAAACTATCGGTTTAAATTTATTCCTAAAAAAGAATTTTGGATAGATAAAGAGCATTCCAAGAGAGAGGGAGAAAAAGAATTTTATATTAATACTATGATGGCAATGGATAATTTTCTTTCAAATGGAATAAGTCATAAAAAAGCAGTAGAGATTGCTTGTAGTTTAGAAAAAGCAGAACGTTCAAAATCAAAATATTTTAAGAGATTCTTTAAATCAAAATCAAAAAAAGAAGAGATAAATAAAATTCATCTACGTTTATTAAAAAATTATAGTAAAAATAATATAAAAGTGTGGATTGTCGACGGAGAACTTGTAAGAGGTCTTTATTTTATAGATTTTACTCAAGGAGGGCATGATAAAGTTTACAAGTTTGTTCCTAAAAATGAAGTGTGGATCGATGATGATGTAAGTCAAAAAGAAAGAAAATTTATTTTACTTCATGAAATACATGAAAGGAATCTTATGAACAAAGGAATGAAGTATGATATGGCTCATCATTATTCAAGTATTATAGAGAATTATGCTAGACATAATCGTCGGAAAGTTGATAAGTTTCTTCGGAAGGAATTACAAAAGTCTTGATTAGTAAAAATTACTGAATTCCACGAAGGTTTTCTAACAAAAACTCTTCGGAGAGAATTACAAAAAATTGATTGATAAAAAGTACTGAATTCCACGAAGGTTTTATAACAAAAACTCTTCGGAGAGAATTACAAAAGTCTTGAGAAAGAAAAAGTTTAAATATGGTGCCTTATTTCAATCCCAATTAATTAGCATTAAATTTGCGATATCATGGCTAGAAGACAAACAATAAGGCAAGAACTTGTATCGGATGAAGAGCCTCCTTCGGCAGGAAACTCACCGACATTTTCATATATTCTTAAATCAAATTCTCTTCCAGAGTGGAAAAAGATTCTTAGAAAGAGCGTTTCTTCTCCAGAGGAACTTTCTCTTTTATTTGGGCTAGAGTTTGATCAAATGAAAGAAATATGTGAAAAATACCCTGCAATGATTAATCCTTATTATCTTTCTCTTATAAAAGAAAAGGATGACCCTATTTACAAGCAATCCATTCCTTCCATGCAAGAACTTAGAGATTTTTGTGGAGAAGAAGATCCTCTTCATGAAGAACCAGAACATCAAGTTAGAAAGAACGTTCCAGGCCTTATAACTCACAGATATCCCGATAGGGTTTTATTTAGAGTCTCAAACAAGTGTGCGATGTATTGTAGATTTTGTACGAGAAAAAGGAAAGTTGGAGATCTCTCTAAACAGCCTACATGGGCAGAGATACAGAAAGCTATTGCTTATATAAAAAATCACGAAGAAATAAGAGATGTTTTATTTTCTGGAGGAGATCCTTTAATGCTAGATGATATTCTTTTAGATAAAATCATCGGTTCGGTTTATAATATTTTAAAGGATAGAAAGAATTCAATGATAAGAATTGGGACGAGAATTCCGTGTGTTCTTCCTCAGAGAATAACTCCTGAACTTTGTGATGTTCTTAAGAAGTATCAGCCAATATACATAAACACTCATTTTAATCATCCGAGTGAGATTACAGAGCAGAGCAGAAAGGCTTGCGGAATGCTTGCAGATGCAGGTATTCCTCTTGGATGTCAAACAGTTTTACTTAAAGGAGTTAATGATAATCCTGAAACTATGAAAGAGCTTATGCAGGGGCTTGTAAATATGAGGGTTAAACCTTATTACATCTATCAAGCCGACCCAGTAAAAGGAACAAATCATTTTAGGACGAGAGTTGAAAAAGGACTAGAAATTTATGAATCTATAAGAGGGCATAC
>CAZUOZ010000011.1:0-8685 GCA_964621965.1 Candidatus Woesearchaeota archaeon
CTGGTGGGGCTATTAATCCTGATTCAAACCTTTTAAATTCAAAAAATATTTATTTTAAAATTTAATTTGTGTTAAATTAAAGGGAATAATTTAGAACTATAATTTTATGCCTAAATCTTGAGCACTTTTCATTTTTTTATCGTGCTGATCAAGTCTTCCAGCATTAAGGCAATCAAAACAAATATGAATTGTTCCGTCTTTTTCTTTTATTCTTCTTTCTCCTTTACATTTTGGACAATCGTATTCTTCTTCACTCATAGTTTTTTTAATATTCTTCCTTATTTAAGCATTTGGTAATTTAACCAGTATCTTTTTTAAAATTTAATGTTTGTATCTGCCCCTTTTTTTGAGCTTGCGAAAGAAATGGAAGCACATTCAGTGTTTATATCTTCCTCTTCTTTCTACTCTTTCAAGGTGTTTTAATACTTTTTCACAATTTTTTGAATGCTCATAACCTTCTTTTATTGAATTAAATAATATTTCCCAGTTTTGAAAGTGTTTTGCTTCCAGAGCTTGTTTTATTAAATGCAAATCAACTGCTTTGTCTTCTATTCTATGGCTTGAATAACCTAAACCAAAATCTATAAAATAAACTTCATTTTCTTTTAGAATAATATTCGAGGTAGTCAAATCCCCATGAATTATATCTGCATCATGAATTTTTGCTATCGATTTACCTATTTCAACACATATTATTTTTTGTTTTGTTAATGGGAAAAAAGTTAATTCTTCAGATAATTTTTTTCCATCAATAAAATCCATACGAATTTCCATAGCTTTTTCATCTATTTTTTTTATTTTTGGAATAAGTATAATCTTTGAAGCTTTTTCTAGAAGTTTTGATTCAGAGCGAGTTCTCTGTTTTCTTATCTTATTATCTAATTCTTGGATCCTGTATGACTTTTTTATTCTTCTTTTAATTATTTCCTCTCCTTCTTTTAAGATAATTGCTTCTGCACCTTGTTGAATTATAGTTTCCTTCATTTTGTTTTAGGTCTATTTTCTTTTATATACTTTCTGGGAGAATTGGTTGATATTTATTAGAATGAACTATAAAAGGCACCAAATACGTCTTTGTTATTGGAAGATCATGAACTAAAACGATATCTTTTTCTTTTATTTTTAAACATCCAGAAACGATTGAGTCTAATCTTAATGGTCTTTCTTTTGAGTAATATCTCCAATCATTAGAATCAAAATCCCATCTTTGAAGGGTATACCCTTCTTCTTTAAGATATTTTTTTACCTCGGTGTTTTCATCTCCATAAGGAAACCTAAAAAGTTTATTTTGTTTTTTAAAACCAACTTCTTCATAAATTCCTTCTAAAATACTTTCTGTTTTTTCTATCTCTCTTTTGGCAGATTTCAATGAAATTTTTGAGAATTTTGGATGAGTGTAAGAATGATTTCCTAAAATATGTCCATTTTTTATTGCTCTTTTTGCAAGTTCTCTAGAAAAACGATTTTCAGTGTTCATTCCAATTAAATAAAAAATACAAGGATTTTCATATCCTAAATCTTCTAAAATACTTTCCATATTTTTTCTAGGACCATCATCTATAGTAAGAATTATTTTCTTTTTTTTATCTTGAGCACCCCAAGAATTTTTTTCAAGTGCGAAAATTGATGCTTGTACAAAAAGCAATTTAATAAAATTTCTTCTATTCATTAGTTTTTGATTATTTTTTTCTTTTAAAAGAATTATTGTTCTAAAATCTTATTTTCTTTTTGCCAAATTTTCTTGCAAGCTTCATTAACTGTTTTTGATCCATTCCTCCAGACATATCCATTCCTTTTCCTTCTTTGAGCATCATGTTGAGCATTTTATATTGTTTTAATAAAGATCTTATTTCAGTAGTTGTTACTCCTGCTCCTTTTGCAATTCTAGATATTCTTGAAGTTTGCTTTTCCAAAATTTCTGGGTTATTTTTTTCTTCTAAGGTCATTGATTTAATTATATGTTCCCATTTTGCAACTTTTTCTTGTTGATTTTCTAAGGTTCCTTCAGGTATTTTCGCTTTCCCAAAACCCGGGATTAGGGATTTTATTTTTTCAAATCCTCCCATAGAATTCATAGATTTTACCTGCTCAACAACATCTTCTAAAGAAATTTTTCCTTCTGTAGAAATTTTTTCAATCTTCTTTTGCATACCTTTATCTGTGGCAGATTTTACTTTTTCTAGAAGTGTTTGTAAATCTCCCATACCTAAAAGTCTAGATAAAAATGATGAAGGATTAAATTCCTCTATATCATTTATTTTTTCTCCATTTGTTATAAAATAAACAGGAGCATTTGTTTCAGCACATGCAGTTAGAGCTCCCCCTCCTTTAGCTGTAGAGTCCATTCGAGTAATAATTACCCCCGATATTTTTAAAGCGTCTTGAAATTCTTTTGCTTGCTTCTTTGCAGATTGCCCTATATCTGCAGGCATGATTAGAATAGTTTCTGTTGGTTTTGTTTCCTTTCCAAGATCTTTTATTTCTTTTATAAGTTCTTTATCTAAAGTGTGTCTTCCCGCAGTATCAATTAAAATTAAGTCATAGTCTTTTGCTTTTTTTTCAAATTTTTTCCAGGTTTTTAGAGCATTTGTTTCTTCAAAATCCACAAAGTAATTAAGATTATTTTTTTCAGCTAATTGTTTTAATTGTTCTTTAGCCGCAGGTCTGTGAACATCTAGTCCCACCAAACATACACTTTTTCCTCTTTTTGCAAAATAATTTCCTAATTTAGCTATGCTAGTTGTTTTTCCAGCACCATATAATCCTAGAAGAATTATTCTATTTTGAGTCTTTTGCAATTTTATTTGCTTATACTCTCCAAGTATTTTTAAAAGCTCATCGTGAAGTACTTTTGTTAAGTGTTCTCTTTTTTCAATTCCTTTTATTCTTTCGTCAAAAGCTTCTTTTTTTATTTTTTCACTTATTTGTTTTACTAAGAAGATATTCACATCTGCTTCTATAAGTGCTCTTTGTAAATCTCGTACTATTGAATCAACCACCCCTTTATCCAAAAAGATAGCATTTGCTATTTTATCTGTGGTTCTTTTGAGCATTTCTCCTAATTTTTCAAGCATATAAATTTCAGGAAACTAAGGATTAATAAATTTGTGGTTTAAAATTTAGGAAAAATTTAATAAGCTTTTTTGTTATTTTGGAGTATGGTCAGTGAAGATGAGAACTTTATTTCCAAATGTATTGAACTTTCAGAAGATTCTATGAAAAATGGAGGTGCTCCTTTTGGCGCTTTAATTGTTAAAGAAGGAAAGATTATTGTAGATTCTATAAATAATGCCCAAGAAAGAATTTCAGATCATGCAGAAATATTAGTTATGAATAAGGCCCATAAAATTCTTGGAAAATCTGATTTGTCTTCTTGCACTCTTTATACAAATTGTGAACCTTGCCCAATGTGTGCATTTATGGCTAGAGAATATAAGTTAAAGAAGATTGTTTTTGCTGTGCATTCTCCTGCTATGGGGGGTTTTTCAAAATGGGAGATTCTACAAGATGAAGAGCTTTCAACAATGCCTGTTTTTTTTGGAAAGCCTCCGGAAGTTATTCCAGGAATCTTAGAAAAAGAAGCAAGACAAGTTTTTGATAGATTTTCTCCTCTTGCAAATATCTTTGGAACAAACGTTAAAGGTTAATTATTTGGTGTATTATAAAAAAAAGATCTTAGCTTCTTGTTTATAGTATTCTTCATTTCAATAATCTTTAAATAACTTCTTTTTTTTAAGTAACATGCATATGGAAGAAATTATTGCAAATGAAGACGATTTAAAGGAACTTTCTGGAAGAGGAGTCTTTTTGTATCGCCTTCCAATCAAAGAACCTTTTTGTGGGAAAATTAAAGTAGATAATTATGGTCTCCCAACAGTTGTTTCTGGAGAAAAAGTCGTTTCCTTAAGGAATCTGGATCTTTTAGATTTAGGGCCGGTTGAGGTGGTTTATCTTTCAAAAAGAGGGATCTAATTTTATAATCCTATTTTTTCTAAAATATTCTTTTTATCAAATTCTTCTAAATCTTTGTATTCTTGTCCTGTTCCTATGTAAAGGATTGGTTTGTGCGTGATGTATCCTACAGATAAGGCCGTTCCCCCTTTTTCATCAACATCTGCTTTTGAAAGGATGATTCCATCGATGCCTATTGCAGAATCAAATCCTTTTATTTGCTCTATTGAATCGTTTCCAGTTATGCTTTCTCCTACAAATATTTTTGTATCTGGTTTACAAACTTTTGATATTTTTTCTATTTCTCTTAGAAGATTTTTAGAGGTATGCATTCTCCCAGCAGTATCAATTAAAACGCAGTCAATCTTGTGTTTTTTTGAATAATTTATTGAATCAAATCCTACCGATGCAGGGTCTGCCCCATATTCGTTTGATATAACCTTTATATCTAATTTTTCTCCATGTTTTTTTATTTGTTCAATAGATGCTGCTCTGAATGTATCTCCTGCAGCTATAACACAAGAAATTTCTTTTTTCTTTAATTTATTTGCTAGTTTTGCAATTGTAGTTGTTTTTCCACTACCATTTATTCCGCAAAATAAAATAATATAGGGTTTTTCTTTTTTTCTTTTTATAAGATTGATTAAATCAAAGGGTTCTATTAATACTTGTTTTAGTATTTCCTTTAAATTTTCTCTTATCTCTTTTTCTAAATCTTTTTTTTGAATTTCTTTTCCTACTATTCTTTTTTCCAAATCTTTTATTATCTTTTCAGCAACTTCTAAAGCAACATTATTTTCTACTAAAAGTAATTCAAGTTCTTCAGAATATTTTTCAAAATCTTCTTTAGAAATTTCTGTGCTATAAAATTTTACTCTTATTTTTTTAAAGAATAAATCTTTTTCTTGTTCTTTTGGTTCTTCTTTCTCGATTATGCTTTCTGTTTCTTCTTTTATTTGGGGTTTTTTTTCTTTTTTTTCTTTCTCTTTTTCAGGTATTTTTTCTTCTTTTTTTAACTCTTTTTCTTCAGTTTTATCTGAGATTTTTTTTGCCCAATCTTTTAATTTTTCTTTTAGTTTTGAAAACATATTTCTTGAATGATTATAGGATTTATAATTTTAACGAAGTCTTTCAAATATAAATTTTTATAAACAAAAGAGGTTTTAATAAATTATAAAATGCTAAAAGGTATCTTAGTTATAATTGATGGAATGGGGGATTTGCCATGTAAAGTGCTTGGGGATAAAACTCCTCTTGAAGCTGCAGACATGTCTAATCTTAATTTTTTGGCTGCTAGAGGAGAGATGGGATATATGTATTCTGTACGTCCAGGATTTGTTCCAGAATCTGATGAAGCAATAGTATCTATATTTGGAAATGATGTTATTTCAAGCACTCGCGGACAATTAGAAGCGAGGGGAGGAGGGTTTAATCTTGTAAGAGGAGATTTGGCGTTAAGAGCTAATTTTGCTACAATAGATTCTATTGAAAAGAAAAATATAATTGATAGAAGAGTTGGGAGAACTTTAACGACTGCTGAGGCCGAAGTTCTCTCAAAAGCAATAAATAAAATAGTTCTTCCTTACAAGTTTGAATTTAAACCAACAGTTCAGCATAGAGGGGTGCTTGTTTTCAGAGGAGGATTTTCAGATAATTTTTCTGGAAATGATGGTGCTTATATTGATGGGAAAGTTAGCGAAATTTCTAAAATAACTTTTTGTAAAGCAATGGATGATGATGAAAATTCACAATATTCTGCAAATGTGGTAAATGAGTTTTTAGAAAAAGCATATGAAGTACTTAAATCTCATCCGATAAATATAGAAAGACAAAGAAGAGGTTTATTGCCTGCAAATTATCTCCTAGTTCGTGGAGCAGGTATAGAAATCCCAAGATTGAAGCAGTATAAAAATTGGTTTTCTACAAATTATATGCCTTTGGAAATAGGTTTTTCTAAGACTTGTGGAATGGATAATTTTTCTTTTGAATATCCTAAGCTCAAAAGTTTAGATTCTTATGAAAATTTATGGGATGGATTAAAAAAAGCTTGTACTCACAATATAAAATATTTAAAAAAATATTCTAATAAGTATAGTTATGCTTATGTCCATATAAAGGAAATAGATTGCCCAGGACACGATAATAAACCTTTTGAGAAAAAAAATATGTTAGAATATGTGGATAAAACTTTGTTTAAATTTTTAAGAGATTTTGCTCCTCCAAATAAAGTTCAAGTAGTTGTAACAGCAGATCATGCAACTCCCTGTAAATTAAAGGCACATTCTGCGGATTTTGTTCCGGTTTTATTCTATAATATGGCTCTTCCAAGGGCTCAAAAATTCTGTGAAAGAGAGGCTAGATTAGGCACGCTTGGAAGAATGAATGGAAATGATCTGTTTTCAAAGGTAGGTTTTGTAAAATAATCCTTTTTTTAAAAGGGTAAAATAATTCTTTTTTCATAGTAATTCTTAAAAAGAAATGCTTGTTTTATATGAAATGATAGTTGTAGACATTGAAACTAGTGGTTTAGACCACATCAAATGCGGAATATGGCAAATAGGAGCAATTGATTTAGACACAAGAGAAGAATTTATTGAAGAGTCAAGAATTGATGATGAGGATTTAGTAAGCAAAGAGGCTCTTTTAGTCATAGGAAAGACGGAAAAAGAGTTAAGAAATCCTTTAAAGCAAACACAAAAACAGCTTCTGGAGAGCTTTTTCAATTGGTATTCAAAGAAGAAGAATAGGATTTTTGTTGCTCAGAACCCCCAATTTGATTTAACTTTTTTAGACATAAGGGCTAAGAAATATGGTTTAAAATTGCCTTGCGGATATAGGGCTTTTGATTTGCATAGTTTTGCTGTTTTAAGATATTACCAAATAACAGGGAAGTTTCTTTTAGAGAATAAGAGTAGTGGAATGAGTCTTTCTAAAATAATAAATTTTTGTGGTTGTAAAGATGAAAGAATTATTCTTCATAAAGGAAAGGTTGTTAAAAAAGGAAAAAGCCATAATGCTTTGGAAGATGCAAGGCTTGAAGCAGAGTGCTTTTCTAGGCTTGTTTTTGGAAGAAGTTTTTTTAAAGAGTATTCTTCATTTGAAGTTCCAACGGAGCTTAAAAAATGATAACCTATAATGATTTATATGAGGCAGCAAGAAAAGAAAGAAATTTTGATCAATTACAAGCTCTTCCAAAAAAATTTGTTGAAGAAGTAAGAGAGTATTTAAAAGAAAAAAAAGAGCTTGCCTCTAAAGAAGATGATGTTTTTTCAGACGTTATTATTAAAACAAAGAAGCAATTAGAAAATGCAGTTACTCTCTTTAAAGAAATAATGAGGAGGAGAAGAAAGAAAATTTTGAGTTTGGTGCTTATTGCTTCTGAAACGGGAATATCCAAGCAAGATTTTGATAATATGCTTCTATCTGAGAAGCAGCTTTTTGAAGAAATGATGAAATGCATGAATGTCTCTGATAAACTTTTAGAAGGAGAACTTAATGGTAAAAAAGAAGAAGTGCAGAAAAATGATCTTATTATATTTAAAGAATTTGTTGAAGAGTTTATGGACCTCGAGGGGGAAAAAATGGGTCCTTTTGAAAAGGGTCAAATAGCGAATATTCCAAAGGAAATAGCAAAGATACTTATTGAAGGAGAAAAGGCCGAAATTGTTTCGGAATAGTTTTTTGAAAATAACTTTTCTACTTTAGAAAGATTTATATTCCAATTTAGTTCTTGATATTGGTAAGAAAGATGTACGAGAATACTAATTTTAAAGCAAAAGAAAGTGAAATTCATATGAGGAAAACCCCCCATTTAAGAACAATTCTAGAATACTTTGAGAAAAATTTGAAAAAAGGATATAAAATAGATGCCCTTAAATATGTTCTTTTGAACCAAGGGTATTCCAAAGTAGAAATAGCAGAAGCTATAAAAATTATTGAAGAAAAAACAAAGAAGGAAAAAGAAGAAGTAAAAAAGGAAGAAGAAAGAAAATTAAAAATGCAGATTCAAGAAGATTTAAAGCAAGTGAATGAACAGCAAAAAAAAGGTTTCTGGGGAAGATTTTTTGGGCAATAAATTTTATGTAAAATTTATATATCTTGGTTTTTTATTTAAGTGATGAACACTATAAGTAGGACAATTGTTGGAGGGGTTTTATTTCTTTTTGGGTTATTTTTTACTTTTACGGATTTTTTTAACCTTCTTACATTTACATTTGGGATTTTAATTATTTTTCTTGGAGGATATATTTTTTTAAATAAAAAGGAAGACGAGATAGAGCAGATTAAAGAAGAAAATATTTTGAAAGGAGGAAAGAAAAAATGATTGTTACTACCGGAGATGATATTCCTAGAAAAAAAATTGTAGAGGTTCTGGGAATTGTTAGAGGAAGCACAGTAAGAGCGAGAAATATTGGAAGAGATATTGGGGCAGGATTCAAGAATTTAATAGGAGGAGAAATAAAAACTTATACCGAAATGACATCCCAATCAAGAGATGAAGCGTTTAATAGGATGGTCAATGAAGCAATAAAATTAAAAGCAGATGCAATTGTGGGTATGAAGTTTGGAACTTCTATGGTTATGCAAGGCGCTTCCGAAATGCTTGCATATGGTACTGCTGTTAAAATAAAATAGCACTACCTGTCCTCACTTCGTTGCGGATACAATTTCTTTCGAAATTGCATATGGTACTGCTGTTAAAATAAAATAGCACTACCTGTCCTCACTTCGTTG
>CAZUOZ010000011.1:8785-8916 GCA_964621965.1 Candidatus Woesearchaeota archaeon
ATACAATTTCTTTCGAAATTGCATATGGTACTGCTGTTAAAATAAAATAGCACTATTCGTCATTTCTCTTAAAGAATAATGAGACTCTCCATTTGAATTTGGAAATCTCATAGAAGTCTTTATCGTTAATG
>CAZUOZ010000011.1:9016-9127 GCA_964621965.1 Candidatus Woesearchaeota archaeon
TCATAGAAGTCTTTATCGTTAATGAGACTCTCCATTTGAATTTGGAAATCTCATAAAGCCTGTAGAGAGATTCGAACTCCCGACCTACTGTTTACAAAACAGGTGCTCTAC
>CAZUOZ010000011.1:9227-24293 GCA_964621965.1 Candidatus Woesearchaeota archaeon
CACTGAGCTATACAGGCATTTAATCTCAGGGGTTAGATTTGTCTTCTACCACTGAGCTATACAGGCATTTAATCTCAGGGGTTAGATTTGTCTTCTACCACTGATAATTGTAATTTTTTGCTTGAATATATTTTAATTCAGAATAATTAGTTTAAAAGAGTTTTTATTCTCCTCTTTTCTTATCATTTTCTATTGCAAGAATTCTTATTTCACAAAGAGAAAGAGGATATGTCTTTTTAAGTTTCAAACTTAATTCTCTTTGAAGAGTATTTCTCATTAAATCTTCAAATAATTCTTCAGAAGTTTTGTTTTTTGCATATTCAATTAAATTTTCTTTTGCTTTATTTCTTAGAGCTTTTCTCACAGCTCTTGAAACCTTTCTTCTTGTGATTAAAAAAGGTTTTATTCTTACTTGATTATCTTTGCATTGAGCAGTAAAAGAATCTTCAACATAATTTGTTCCTTTCCTCATCATTCTTCTTATATATCCTGGAAGAAGATGAACTTTTATTGGGTGGCCAATTGCTTTCCCTTCTTCTATTTTAACTTGAAGAGTAATCATTAAGTTTTTTCCCTTAAGAATTCTTGTTAAATCGTAGGTGATATTCCTTCCTTTTAAATCTTCTAATTCATATGCTTGAAGAGGCGTTTCTTTATTGATAATAGGCATTTCTACTTCAAAAAATCTTTTTTTTCTTTTTGCTATTGCCATTGAAAACAACCTGCGGTTTTTTTCTATTTTCCCTTAAGGCACCGAATTGAATTTCTTCAATTGCCTCTTATAGAAATTCCGCTGTCCTCCTATTGTTTAGTTTATTTGTCATGTTTATTCCTGTATCTGTTTTCCTGAACGTATTCCTTTTTTTTGGTATTTAGATTTTCCGCATACGCTACAAGTGTACATTATATTTGTTTTTTTGGTTGTTTTTGTTTTTCTTTTGAATTTTGAAACTGCTGGTTTTGAACCCCATCTTCCTTTGTTTCCAATACCTCTATTTAAACCTCTTTTTTTAGCTCTTAATAATGAACCTCTTTTCATAGAGCCTCTTTTTCCTCCTGTGGAAACCATTTTAACTTTTTGATCAGTTTTCTTTTTGCAATAAGGACAATATCTATTCGTTTTTTTTGGAATTTTCATGTGTTCTTTAAATTTTTTTAAGTTTGCTTTTTAAATTTAAATCATAAAGAAAATGGTGGTTTTTAAAGTTAGTGGATTTCTTTTATAGATTATTCCCTGATATTTGCAATCCATATAGCAGCAAATCCTAATAAAATAAGGGCCATCCCCATCAAACTTGAAGAACTCTTGCTTAATTCTCCTATAACATTTCCAGTGATATTAGGAGTAAGACAAATTATTCCTCCCATAAATCCTAAAACCCCTATGGAAAGAAATATATTTTTTTCAAATTCTTTTGTATTATTTACCATACTAAAATTACTCTTTCATAATTTAAAAATATATCTAGTAAATGGCCTCGCCCAGGATCGAACTGGGGCATTGTCCATTTTGAGAAGACTCTCAAAATTTTCTTGAGAGCCACATCACGTCAAGGACATGGTCTACCATTAGCCTACGAGGCCTTTAAAAGAAATCACTAGTTTCTTTTTGACTTTAATTATTTCAAGAAATATTTAAATATGATGGTTTTATCAATTAGTTATGCGTTCAAATTATGGGTATCCCTCTCAAACAAGAAGAGGTTCTAATTTAGGTGTTGCACTTTTATTTTTTCTAGTTGGAGCATATTTTTTAAATCTTTCTCTCAGTTTTTTTCCTATACCTGCCACATTGATTGCAAATAAAATTTATTTACAAGCCATTAATTTTGTTGCTGCAGTCTTTATCATTCTTGGAGGATTTAGATTTTTGTTTCCTGGAAGAAATTATTCTTATTAATTCTTTAAATTTTTATTTGTTTTAGTTTTTGTGCTTTTAATTTTATTTCAAGATTTTTTATTTTGTTACTTTGCAAAACATTTAAATATTCTTTTTTCTCTTAACTCGTATGTCAAAAGTTATTACTTTTATTTTTGGAGGAATACTATTTTTTTTTGGATTAGATTCTCTTCTTGGAGGTTTTTTTCTCGGTTTAGCAGGATTGAATCTTCCTGAATACATAATGTTTATCGTTGGAGGTATGGGTGCGATCATTCTTTTAACTCCGATTATAAAGATTGGTGTTAATGTACCGGGGGGTTTTTCTCAAAAAATGGGTGATTCTTTCTATTGGATTAGGAGATGGGTTTTTGGAGGGTTCTTGGTTCTTTCAGGATTAGGAACAATTCTTTCAGGGTATTTTGGAATGGCTTTTTTTAGCGGAGTTTCTTATGGAACGATAACTGCAGCAATTGCATATCTTTTAATTGGGGGAATTTATATACTTTCAGTTGTCAAAGGTGGAAAGTATGCTGCTATGAAAGTAGGTTCTTATTAATTGATTTTACTTTAATAAAATTTTAAGATATTCAATTTAGTTATTTATTTTTTTGATAAACTTTATATACGTGTTTTCCATTATTTTTTTATGTTATTTAAAAGGGGAGAAAGAGATTTTTTTAAAAACTTTCATTCTTGTTTTTCTAAAATCCAAATAAGAGGCCAAGTGACTGTTTTTATAATTTTAGGAATATTAATTGTTGGTGCAGTTTCTCTTTTTTTTGTCTTTAAAAATTTAGAAACAAAGGCACAAATTCCTGTTGAAATTCAACCAATTTATTCTTCTTTTTTATCATGCTTAGAAGATTATACTCTTAATGGAGTGAATGTGTTGGAAAGTCAGGGAGGTTATATTTATATGCCTGCTTTTGAGCCTGGTTCTTCTCATATGCCTTTTTCTTCTCAATTGAATTTTATGGGCAGTCCTATTCCTTATTGGTATTATGTTTCTGGAAATAATATTGCAAAAGAACAAGTCCCTACTTTGGACTTTATGCAAAAAGAATTAGGCAAATTTGTTGATGTGAAAATAAGAAATTGTAATTTAGATTCGTATTATGAACAAGGATTTGAAATAGATTTTGGAGAACCAGTAACTAAGACTACTATTAAAGATGGAAAGATTTTAGTTAGTACAAGTATGCCTATAAATATCACTCGAGAGGAAGAGAGCTTTTTGATTACATCTCATAATGTAGAAGTTTCTTCTAACCTTAAAAAACTATATAATTCTGCTTTGGAAATTTATGCTAAAGAACAGAGGGAGATGTTTTTGGAAAATTATAGCGTAGATGTTTTAAGACTTTATGCTCCTGTAGACGGAATTGAAATTACTTGTTCTCCTCTTGTTTGGAATATAGAGGATGTTTTTACAGAACTTCATTCTGCAATAGAAGCAAATACTCTTGCTTTGAAAACTAAAGGCGGTGAATTTACTTTAAAAAAACCAGAGAATAAATATTTTGTAATAGACTCGCAAATTGATGCAAAGTTTATTACCTCTAAAAATTGGCCTTATAGTTTTGAAGTTAATCCTTCAAAAGGAGCTCTTCTTATTTCTGAGCCTATTGGAAATCAGCAAGGGTTGGGAATTCTTGGTTTTTGTTATGTTCCGTATCATTTTGTATATAATGTAAAATACCCTGTTTTAATTCAAGTATACGAAGGAAGCGAGTTTTTCCAATTTCCTTTTGCGGTTGTCATTCAGGGAAATATGCCAAGGCATCCAATGAATGGGACTTTCTTTGAACAAGAAGTTATTCCTGATATTTGCGAATATGCAAATATTTTAACAACAGTGTATACAACCGATAAAAGAGGCAATTCCATTGAATCAAATGTTTCTTATAAGTGTGCTTCTGCTCTTTGTGAAGCAGGAAGCACGAAAGATGGAGAGTTAAAAACAATATTCCCTCAATGCGTTAATGGAAATTTAATTGTTTCTTCTCCAGGGTTTAAAGAAGCTGTTATGACATATACTGTTTTAGAAGAAGGAGAAGTTTCTGTTTATCTTGATAAACTTTATGAGAAAGAAATAATTTTAAAATTAGATTCAAAAGATTATGTAGGAGAAGCCATAATTAATTTTATTTCAGATAATAAAATAGAAACAATATTTTATCCTCTTCAGAAAAAAATAAATCTTTCTGAAGGACAGTATGAAATTCATGCATATATTTATGAGAACTCTTCTTTAGCTATTCCTGCTTCCATTCAAAGTCAGTGTATAGATGTTCCTAAGGCAGGAGTAGCAAGCTTATTTGGATTAACTGAAGAGAAATGTTTCGAGTATGAACTTCCTGCTCAGATTATATCTAATGCTCTTTCAGGAGGAGGAAAAGAAAATTATTATATTCTAGAATATGAATTAGAAAAATCTAATTTTGTGAATATAAATGCTTATAGTCTACCAAAACCAACTTCTCTTGAACAATTACAAATGAATTATATTTTATTTGATGAAAAGGGGATGGATATTTTATTTAAATGAGAAAAAAAAGTATTTTAGTTTCGGCAGTATTTTTATTTATATTAGTTTTACTTTCTTTACAATGTTCTGCTTATATTAAGTCTAGCGTTTCCGGGCTTTCTTCAGGAGTTCTTTCTGGAGGGCTTTCAAGTTCTGGAGGACAATGGGTTTCTGATAGAACTATATGTGAGGCAGGACAAGATTTCGCAGTTCAAATTGCTCCTTTTGGATGTGAACCTGCTCTTGTTAGAAGCGATTTATTAGAAGAACAAAATGTTCCAGTTTTTTGTCAGCTCGCTGCAACTAAAATAAATCCTCTCATTAGTATTGATGCAATAGATAGCATTTCTTTTTCTGGACAACAACTTCCAAAAGAAGTTTCAGGGGTAGGTTTTTTTCCAGCCCAGGCTGCTCTTGGAGTTCAGGGAAAATTAAATTCTCCAGTTCTGAATAATATAGGTTATGCAGTTATAGTGCTTAAAAAACAACAAAATGAATCTTCTATGCCCGATAGTATTTCAGGAAATTTAACGGCAACATTAAAATATGATTTAAAAAACGCTTATGGGATAGGTGATACTATTTTTTATCTTCCAGAGATTAGCGAAGATAGTGTTTGGGAAAATTCAAAAAGCCAGTATAGTTTTTGGAATGAAAGAGGGTATTTGAGAGCAGAAAGTATAAGTTTTGAGGATGCAAGAATCTCTATTCATACAAGTACCAATAAACTTGGGACTATTTCACTAGATAAAGGGCAAACTTCAAATGAAATTTTTCTTCCTGGATTTGATTGTTTAGTTGGAGTTAAATTGAAGTTAGAAGATTTGACTTCTTCAGATACAAAGGCAATTTTAAAAGTAAATGGAGATACTCTTCATTTAAATAATGGGGAAAAATTTTTAGAAAACAAGTGTCAGGTTTTAGAAATAACTAAAAGAGGGTTAACTAAAAAAGTAGAAATTTCTTGTAAAGAAGATGAAGGAACTAAGAGATTTGAACTTGTTTTGGCTCCAAAAATTAAAATTAAAATAGGTAATGAAGAAAAAGAAGTTGGAATAGGAGAGTATCTTTATGAAGGAACTCAAACAGTAAAAGTGGGAGGCAAGGATGTTTCTAAAAAAGTTTATGTTTATTTAGGATATATTGGGACTAAAGGAGACACTGGAAAACTTGAAGACTCGTATGTGGTTTTAGTTTCTACCCCTCTTGATAATGGATTAAGTTTAAGCAGTTCAGATATTTCAAATTATGCAAATAGAGCAGAAGGTATTTATTCAAATATTTATAGGGATAAAAGCAAAATACTTGGATTGATTGCACAACAAGGGGCTACAACAAGACAAACAGGAACGACATTTATTAGTTCTGTAAGGTCTAATACTGATTTAAAATATATCCCTTATGCAGATTATGATGAGTTTTTTAACGATAACGTTTTTTCCAAAATTCAAAATTTTGCACTTTCACCTGAGGATAGAAAGAAACTAATAAGTAAAGAATTTGCTGGAAAGGAAATTAGAATTGTTGATTTCGCTTCACCAGTAAATCGTGTTTTTGATTCTGGGGAAGGCGTTTTAAATTATTATTCTAGTGCTTCTAACGATTATTCAGAAATAATTAAATCCTATGCTGGAGAAAAAGATCCATCTTTGGAAGAAGCTCTTACGAAAGAGTTGGGAACGGATTACACTCTTGGAAGTGAAGCTATTTCAAAATATGTCGTTCTTGCATCAGCTTTAAATCAAAAAGAAAATATTAAAAAATTGTGCGAAGATTTTAATAGACTTTCTTCTGGGGCTAATATCCTTTCTAAAGAGTATCAAAGGGCAAAAGAAATATGTGAAAGCCCTATAAAACAATCAAGTACTTCTTCCTCTTCAAAAGAGTTAGTAATAAATTCTAATCAAAAATTAATTTCCCTTGAAGACATTAGAGAACCAAGCTTTGAAGAGTATGGTGCAAAAGTAAAAATTAGCCTTGGTTCTGAAGCTCCTATGTATTACGATTTATTGAAAGATAAAACAATTTATTTTGATCCAGAAAAAGGACAATATATTCAATTAATTTCTGTTGATAAAAGCAAAAATACTGTGGGTGTAAACATTAACACTTCAGTCGATGTTATAAGAGGATTATATGAAACAAAAAAACAAACATTAGAAAAAGGAAAACCAAGTTCTTTTGGAACCGCTTATACTTATGAGGTTATTGAAATTTATGAAAAGAAGCAAGCAAAAGTTTCAGTTACATCAACGATTAATAGAGTTAAAACAGATGCAAATTTTACCTTTAAGATAGGAATAGAAAAGAGAGCAATACAGCTTTCTCCTGAGGAAATAAAAGAAAGAATTGAAGATTTAAATGAGACAATAAAAGATATAGAGGAGATAAATGATAAACTAACGAAGGTTGTAGAAGGAATGAAAGGTGCTTGTCTTGCTACTGGATTGGCTTTAACTGTAAAAAATTTTGTTAATAATCTTGATGGACAATCAATTGCAAGGCAACAAGTTATGACTGGAAAAGGGGGGTGGAATGAGAAGTGTATAGAATTAGTTAGTAAAAAAACATATTCGAATGTAGAACAGTGTTACATACAAGAGGCACCACAAATAGACAGAGATGTCAGTACTCTTACTAGCGCTATCAAAGAACAAAATTCTCAAATAAAATTGCTTCAAGAGCGTTGCAAATTAAAAGGAGAAGGTTTATTTTTTGAGGAAATAATTAATACTTCTTGTTTTATAGAGGCTTATTCCGAAAAGCTTTCTAAAGATGTTCCTTCTTCACTAGAGAGTTATACTTTCGAGTATGATGGTAAATCAGTTAGTTCTTCAAAAATAGTTGAACTTATTAAAGATAAAAAAGTTTCAATAGAAGATATGAGGGCTATTGAATTATACTCAAAAACGAAAAGTGATTCAGGGCTTTCTGGAGCTTCAAATAAAGAATTGAATAGTTTGTTTGGGGGTATATATGCTTCTTATGAAAAAGAATTGAATACTATCGATATTGCAAATAAATATGGCGTTGACCAAAATAAAGTAACAACCATTTTAGTAAAGGATGCCAAGGTTTATTCTTATTCTGGTTTAACAGTTGGAGATCTTAAAGAAAAGGATAATTCTTTATCATATCTTCCTCAAGGTACAGATCTTAAATCTCCTGTAGCAATTATAAATTTGAATGGAAAAGATTACGTAGGACTTCTTGAGAAAAAATCAAATGGTAATTTTTATTTGAAAGAAGATGGCTTATATTTAGACGGTTCTCTTGTTTCTTCAATTCCAAATGATTTTACAAGTATTAGTTTTAAAGTTACAAATCAAGAATCTTATTCTAATAGTTATAAAGGTTCTCTAGGAAGTTCTGTTTCTGGACCAGTTTTAAGATGTTATACTAATGCTCCGTATCAAAATTATCCCGCAATTGTTCCAATAGATACAACAAAAGGATGGTATGTTTCAATTTCTCAGACTCTTCCAATATTTAGCAATATGGGGGTTGCATCTTATCAAGATTCTGGAAGGGTTATGAGTTTTTACATCTGTAATGTGTTTAAGAATGGAATTGAAGAGAATAGAGGAGGAGATGATGAATGTACAATGATAAATCTTGGAACGGGACAATCTATTCAAATTGGAGGATTAAGTCCTGCAGATTCTAAAAAACTCGTTGATGAAGCAGTAAAAGTAGTAGAAGCAGGTCAAAAAGCATGCCAGACAAAAAAAGCAGGAGATATATTTAATCTTGGAACGAATGCTAAAAATATTAGACTGGGAACACCTGCTGCAAGCACACCTGAAGCTTCGTGTTATAATTTTATGTCTCCTAGTGATTGTAAGATTTTATTTAATGTCTGTGATCCAGTGATATGTCCTAATAGTAGATGTAACTTTGGAGGAAAATATACAGTTACTGATGTTATTCAATCAGGAATTATAGGAAGTGTTCTTCTCTGTCTTCCAAATTTTGTATACTTCGGAGGGGATGTTTATATTCCAGTTTGTCTTGCTGGAATAAAAGCGGGATTAGATGGTTACTTATCTATTATTAAGGCGTATAGAGGATGCTTACAAGAAAATTTAGAGTCTGGAAAAACAATAGGAATTTGTGATCAAATTCATTCAGTTTATCTTTGTGAATTTTTTTGGAGACAAACGCTTCCTCTTGCAAAAATGATTATTCCTAAAAGTATAGAGTTATTTATGGGTCAGTCTGTTAGAGGAGGAGGAGAGTACATGAGTGTTCAAAATGCTTGGACAACTGCTGGAAATTCTATGGATTATTTTGTTCAATATTATTCTGCAGAAGCATATACTGCGTTTAAATCAAAAATTGCACAGGAAGTTAGTGATTCTGTTTGTAAAAATTATATTTCAGGAGCATATCCTGAAGGAGGAAATATACTAGATTCTCTTACTCAAGCGAGTTCTCCTCCACAATATCATGGAAACTTCCAAGAAATTTCGTATACTACTGCAACCAATCCTCCAATCTCTCAGTATAAAGTCTTTTATCATATCTATGCTGGAGAAAATTCAAGAGCATACTATCAAGTTTATTTAACCGATGTTGCTGAAGGTTCTTATTATCAAGATACAGTTACTAAATTAATTGTTGATACAGGGTATATTGAACAAGGAGCAGCAGCTAGCGAGACAAAAGATTTTACTGCAGTCTCTGGATATAAAAAATTATGTATAAATGTAAATGGTAAGGAAGAATGCGGGTTTAAACAGGTTTCAAGTTCATTCGCTGTTGATTGGGTTGCTGATCAGTATCTATTAGATCAAGTGAATCAATCAAGTGTTACTTCTGAATCTGAATGTGTTTCTGGAACTGCAAGTGCATGGAGTTTAGCAACTCTTAGCGCACAAGGGGCAGCTAGCGATATAGTTAATCCAAGCCTATACAATCGTGGAGTGATAAGAATTTGTGCAAATGAAAATCCAGGAAAGGCTACGGATAAAGATACTTCAAATCCTAGATGGGTTTCTGTAGGTTATTGTGACGATAAAAATTTAAAATGTTGGCTTGATAAAGAAAGTGTAAAGAGTGCAGTGAATTTTGATTCAACTGCGCAAGAAATTTTGAAAACGACTACTGAAAATTTCCTTGAACAAATGAAAACCGAAGGGAAGTATCTGACAACAGAGCAATTTAAAATTGAAATCTCAAAAATAAATAGTGCTGAAACTCCGATAGCTAAGATTAGTTTGATTAATGGAATAATAAGTAAAGTTTCAATGAATGCTGAAAAAGGAAAACTTTTCCTTTTAAGAGGAGATGCTTATGGAGAACTTGCTAAAGAGGCATATTCAATTGAAATGAAAAAAGAAGCAGATAGGATAGCTGCTGAAAAAGCCGCTGCTGCTGCGAAGGCTGCTGAAGATAAAAAGAAAGAAGAGGAAAAAAAACCCGTAACTGAAGCCACTAAAACTTCTGACACTAGAGAAAAGATTGTTGCAATGGCTAAGGAATTAGATGGAAAAAGCTATACGAAAAATAATGCTTATTCTTCTACTGCTACTGAAAAGCAAATAATTTATAATTATGATAATAAGAATAATGATCCAAAGAATGGATTAAATTGTTTTGATTCAGTAATTCATGTATACAAACTTGCGGGTGCCTCCTTTGGAGGGTTTAAATATTGTCTTAATGATGGAGTTTCTGACATATACACTGATAATTGTAATGGTTTTGATGCTATTTCTAAAGAATACCTTGAATCGGGGGATATTCTTTCTATTGTTTGGCCTTTAGGTAATGGGTTTTCTCCTCATAATGTTATTTTTATTGAGTGGACAAATTATAATGAAGGAAAAGCCAAAATTTTTGATTGGGGAACAGGAACAGGAGGTAAATTTATAATTTCTACAGTAACTTTAAATTTTGGTACTGAACTAACTTCTTATGCTGTTTATGCAGTAGGAAAACCAGTTATTTCTTCGACTAGTGCGAAAACTACAACGAGTAATTTAGAGGAATGCCAAAAAGAATATATGGAGAGAATTATTAAAATTTCAAAAGAAGTTAAAGATGCAAATATTGAAAAGAAGCCTTTCCTTCAGGATTCAATTATAAAACAAGACACTGGTGCAAAAGATTTTGGAAATCTTGTTTTGGCAATAGCTCTTCAAGAAAGCAGTATTAATCATTTTAAAACAAAGAAAAGTTCAGATTGTTTTAATGGAGATGGTGATAAAACTCAAATAATTCTAGGGGATGGTGGAAAAAGTATTGGAATTATGCAAATAAACCTCGAGGTTCATCCTTCTATGTCTGAAGATGCTTATTCTTTTGATAAAAATGTTAGGTATGCTGCAGAATATTTAATTAAAAATTATGATCCTTCTTCTAAATTCTATAATTGTGCAAATGGTGGTAAAGGGGCCACATATACTGGTTGGAAAAATGCAATAAGAAGTTATAATGGTTGGAATGATTGTAGCAAAGGAAATATTAATTATGTAGAAGAAGTTCTCGATAAAATTAAAAATAATGAAGGAAATATTAACAGTGTAGCTAGTTCTTTTCAATCTGATTCAATTAGTTTATAATAAAAAATATACAAACTTTAATTAAATATTTAAAAATGCTTAGTTAGTAATTATTTTTTTGGTTTAATAGATTATAAAGATAATTTTATAGAGAGGGTATCTGTTGTTAGTTCCTTTATAAAAATAAAATTATTAAACTTAAATATGGCCTAAACTCATCTCACTGCAGATACAATTTAAAAATTTCTTTATGCGGATGAGAGGGTTCGAACCCCTGCAGGCACTAAGCCACTTGGTCCTTAGCCAAGCCCGTTTGACCACTCCGGCACATCCGCAGATTAAACTTAATCGGAAACGACTATATAAAAAGATATTGTACAATTACAATTATTAAAAATCATTTTTAAATTTATGAAAGAACTACGGTCTGAAAGATATGAAAGGTTTTCTTTTTAATTAAGAGATTATGTTTTTTATTGATGGGCTTAACTTTAATTTTTATCTAGAAAATTATTACTTCTTTTTACTAAATTCTTTTTCTTTCTGCTTAATCTTATCTTCAAGATCTAATTTTTCTATTAATTCTTTATATCTATTTCTTATTGTAACTTCTGTTATTCCAGCTATGTCCGCAACTTCTCTTTGAGTTTTTTTCTCATCATTCATTAAAGCAGCGACGTAAAGTGCAGCAGCCGCAATTCCTGCAGGTCCTCTTCCAGAGGTTAATTCAACCTCTTCAGCTCTTTTTAAAACCTTTAAGGCATCATTTTGTGTTTTTGGAGATAGTTTTAGTACAGATGAAAATCTTGAGATATAGTCTTTTGGAGAACTTTGTTTAACAGTTATTCCTAATTTTCTTATAATAAATCTGTAGGTTCTTCCTATTTCTTTTCTTTCAACATCTGATGCAGTGGACATCTCGTCAAGAGTTCTTGGAATATTATAAGAACGGCATGCGGCGTATAAACAAGCTGTTATAACCGATTCCATGCTTCTTCCTCTTACTAGTCCTCTTTGAAGAACATAGTTGTATATTCTTGCAGCTTCATCTCTCACTACATTAGGAAGATTGAGATATGACGCAATAACCCTTAATTCAGCCATTGCGAGCCTAAGGTTTCTTTCAATGCTTGTAGAAACTCTTTCTTGCCATTTTTTTAGTCTTAGAAATTTTCTTGTTTGTCCTGGTTCTAATTTATAGATATCAGAAATTTCTCCAACATTTGTTGTGAGTCCCTTGTCATATTTTTGCATGCTCATAGGAGCACCACTTCTACCTTTTTTTTCGTCTTTATCAAATTTTCCTTGAAGGTCGACTCCAGTGTCAACCATTTTTTCTTCAACGACCAATCCGCAATCATTACATATTATCTCTCCTTTTTGAGGGTCATAAGTAAGGTGTATTCCATCGCATTCAGGACATCTTTTTATTGCAGCCATTTTCAGAATATTTGAGTTTAACGTAACGTTTATAAATCTTTCCCCTTTTTAAAGCTTTTGCTTGTTGTCCTATTAAAAAGTAGTAAAATTTTTTGTAATTTATTCAATAAGAATTCCGTTAATTATTCCTTCTTGAGAAGGTCGATTAGTTACTCTAACTTTTCCCATATCTGTATCTAGAATTGCTCCTTTGGTTATAACATTTTGTCTTGCTAAGAACCTATTTGAAGGGGTTTCTAAAACGTTTTTTATTTCTGCCCTTTTTTGTTTTTTATCTTTTGTTAAAATATTAATAAATTTAGCTCCGAGTAAAAATGTTTTTATGTTTCCACCTTTTGTTCTTTTTGTTTTTCTTTTTTCTTCTCCGAGTTTTACTATCTTTCTTTGTCCTGCTAATTCGTAAGATTTTTTCTTTCTATTTGCGATATATCTTCCGCCAGAAATTTTTCTTCCTTTATTCATATATGAATTTCCTATTTTTCGTTTAAATATCTTTCTATAAAGATTTATAGTAATTTTTATGACAAGCTTTATAAATTCAATTATCAGGAATAGATTATGGTTAACGGAATTGAGAGACCTTTGGATTTGTTAAATAATTCAAAAGGCAATGAAGTTCTTGTCCACACTAAAGGGGACAAACAATTTGTAGGAACTTTGCTGGCTTTTGATATACATATAAATCTGGTCATGGACAACGTTAAAGAGATGCAAAGCAATGAAATCAAGAGAAACCTTGGTTTAACCTTTTTAAGAGGGGATACCATAATTTTTATTTCTCCAGCATCAACTGCCTTGAAAAAGGATTAAGCGTTTACCTTTAAATTTTCGCAGGTTTTAAACTTGTTCTCTTAGTTGGAACTTTGCTATCTAGATAAATTATTAAACGATTTTTCTTTGTATATTTAATGGTATCAATAACTTTTTTAGGAACATCTGATGCGGTTCCAACTGAAAAAAGAAATCATACTGCAATTTTACTTAATTATTATGGAGAAAATATTCTTGTAGATTGTGGAGAAGGAACTCAAAAGCAGATGAGGATAGCAGGAATAAATCCTTGTAAGCTAACGAGAGTTCTAATTACTCACTGGCATGGAGATCATGTTCTTGGGCTTTCTGGACTTTTACAAACTCTTGCTCTTAGCGGATATAATAAAACACTTTTTATTTATGGACCAAAAGGAAGTAAAGAATTCATAAAGACTGTTTTTAAAACATTTACCTTCAAAGAAAAACTTAATTTTCATGTTGAAGAAGTTATGGGAAAATTTTTTGAGAATGAAGATTTTATTCTTGAAGCAAGTTCTATGATACACGGAACACCATGCAATGCCTATTCGTTTATTTTAAAAGAAAAATTGAGAATTGATAAAAAAAAGTTAGAGAAATCTAAAATTCCAGAGGGGCCTTTGCTTCAAAAGATAAAGAAAGGAGAAAAAATAGTTTATGGAGATAAGACATATCTTTCAAAGAATTTAACTTATACTGAGAAAGGGAAGAAAATATCTTTTGTTTTGGATACAATCTATGATAAAAAAATACCTGTTTTTGTAAAAAATTCCGATTTGCTTATTTGTGAATCTGCTTTTGATGAAGAATCCGAGGAGAGGGCGAGAGAATTTAAACATCTTACTGTAAAACAAGCAGCAAATATTGCAAAACAATCAAAATCAAAACAATTAGTTTTAACACATATAAGTCAAAGATATACAAAAAATTCTGAAGAAATATTAAAGCAAGCAAAAAAATATTTTAAAAATTCTTTTATTGCAAACGATTTCGATAATTTTTATTTAAATTAAGTTTATTCTTATACTATTTATGAAGGATTAAACAATAAAAAATTGTTAAAAAAAGAAATAATTTTATTTTCTGGATGAATTTAATTTAAACAAACACTTTTAAATAGAATATTTTGTTATTATTTTAATAAACATTGATTAAGCCCTGGTAGCTCAGCCTGGATAGAGCGACTGCCTTCTAAGTAGTAGGTCGCAGGTTCAAATCCTGTCCAGGGCATAAATCTCTTTGTTGTTTATGCCAATGTTTTATTAAAGTGAAACATAGCGCATTTTATGGGAGGGTTTGAATCTTGGTTACTTTGTAAATTATTTTTTATTTTAACTTAATATTTATAAACTCATTTTAGTTATTTGTTTTAAGAGGAAAAAAGATGATAGTTACAAGTTCTAAATCTTACCAAGAAATTAAGTCTCAACTTAAAAAAACAGATAGAATAGGAATCGTTTCTTGTAATGCTTGTGCGCGCATGTGCCATACCGGTGGAGATCTAAAAATGAAAGATTTTTCAAACAAATTAAAGAAAGATGGATTTAATGTTGTAGATACGGATTTGATAGGAATTGCTTGTGATTTTGATCAACTAAAAAAAGACGAGTTAAAAGGGAATGTAACTATCGTTTTAGCTTGTGATTCTGCAGTTTATAATCTAAAGAGGCTTTTCAAATCAAGAAAGATTATTCCTGCTTTGAATACTTTGGGAATAGGAGTATATGATCATAAGGGACATATAACTTTAGCAAAAAAATTTAAGTAGAACCTAAAATATTTTAAATAGATATTTCTTGAATAATTAATCATGCGGAGATGGCACAGCGGCTACTGCGTCTGCCTGCAGCTTAAGAAATAAAAGTAGAAAGCAGATTTTCCCGGGTTCGAGTCCCGGTCTCCGCTTTATGAGATTTCCA
>CAZUOZ010000012.1:0-13544 GCA_964621965.1 Candidatus Woesearchaeota archaeon
TGTGGATACAAAATCTTTGCAGATTTTGCATAAAGGGTGGAAGGAGGGAATCGAACCCTCGTCACACGGACCACAACCGCGCATTCTACCATTAAACTACATCCACCATAATAAAAAGAACCCTCTGGTTCTTTTTAAATCTCCTCAAAACCCTGAAGGACAATTTAGAATTGCCTCCAATGAAATTGTAATCTCCGTAATTACATCTATTTTAACAAAATTCCATATAAAAAGATTTAGTTTAGAGCATTCGCTCATAGTTAAAATAAAAGAAAAAGAAAAATAAAAAAATAAAAATTTTAAAAGTTGTATTCTGCCTTTTGAGGACAGTTTTGTGGCTTTCCTGAATCATCAATGAAGTATACTGTTGCTTCAACAAAATTAGAATCAGAAGCAATAAAATCATCTCCTCCTACTACAGCAGCTGTCAAAGTCTCTGTTCCAAGTTCTTCAATATTTCCTGGGACATCAATAACCTTGCTTGCATCTGTAGGACTCTTAAGAACTACCTTTACTCCGTCAAACTCATCTCCACCTGCAGCTCTCCTAATAGTAACAATACAACTCTCAGCAGTACACGCAGAAACGCTCTGAATATTTAATTTGACATCCAGACATTTTTGAGTTACGCTTATCTGTGTTCCTTTCTCACCTATTAAGTTGTTGATTATTTGCCAAATTACCGCAACAGCTACAAGAGCAAGAACAACCATTATCACAGTAATGACGATTTCAGACATAGCTTTCTTGTTTCTCATTTCACACCTCCTTTTCAGATAATATAATAATTTTAATAAATTCTCTATATATTTAAATGTTTTTATGATTTATTAAATGTGTCTAATAATTGAAAATACTCTTTCTTTTCCATAACTTTATCTGATTCGGATAAACCTACTTGTTCAGAAAATTTCCAAAAAGCTTCCGGTTTATATCCTTTTTTTCTAAGTGCAGCAAGGGTTGGAAGAGAAGGATCATCCCATCCAGAATATTTTCCATCTTTTACTCCTTGAGTTATTTTTGTTGCTGAAAGTTCTAAATCTTTAAATTTATATCTCCCTAAAAAAGCAGTCCAAGGAAATTTCTTTTCAAACCCTAAACACTTGTAAATCATTTTTTGTCTTTCAGCGTTATCTCTATGGTCTTTTGCTCTTATTATATGAGTCATTCTTAGCTCTATGTCATCAACAGTTACAGAAAGATTCATGAGAGGCCAAACTCTATACTTATTCTTTTGAAGAGGGTGAGAGGTTAAATTTATTCTTGCTAATGGAAAATCTCTCATAGCAGGATTTTTATGTTTCATGTCTGATTTAAATCTCAATACTGCTTCACCTTCGTTATACCCTTTTTTATCCAACATTTTTTTCCATCTATCAATATTTTCTTTTATTGTTTTTTCTCTACAAGGGCATTCTTTTTTTGAATCAGCGAATTCTTTGAATTTTTCACTTGAACAAGTACACACATAAGCAAATCCTTTTTTAATTAATTTTTCCGCGTAATTATAATAAAGTTCCATTCTTTCGGATTGAATTATTATTATTGCAGAATTTTCAAATATCCATTCTGAATCCTCTTTAATTAATTTGTAGGCTAGAGGAAAGATATTTTCTGGATTAGTATCTTCTATTCTTACGTAAAATTTTCCCCCATATTTCTTTACATATAAATATGAAATACAAGCAGTCATTGCATGCCCTATATGAAATGCACCTGAAGGTGAAGGTGCAATCCTCATTATAACTCCCTTTTTAGATACCTGTGGTAATTCTGGTAATCCTTCTCGGTGTGGCCTTTCGCTTACAAACTCTTTTAATCTATCAAACTCTTTTTCTTGTTTTTGTGGAGAAAGATTATTTATTTCTTTAATTATTTCAGAAATTCTTTTAGAATATTCTTTAACTTCTTCTTTTTTCAAACCTTCATTAAATAAAGCAGATATAACCGCCCCTTGTGCAGCTTTGCCATCATGACCTAAAGCATTTTTGATTGCATAAGCGCGAGCCTTTTCTTCAAAAGATTCCATAGAAAAAAAGATTAATTAAAGTTTAATAAACTTACTAAAATACAGGAGTAAAGTCTTCTGGATGAGATTTTCTCTCGAGTAACTCTATCCTTTGTTGAAGATGATAAATTTGGTTTGATAAGTCTTCTATTTTTTCAGTCATATCTACAAGTCTTTTTGCAAGCTTCCTTCTTTTATCTTGAGTGCTTCCCTCATCAAAAGATTTTTCTGAAAAAGAATCCTTTTGAGAAGAATCAGCAAAAAAACCCAAAGGAACAAATCCGGATGGGTCCTGAGTTTTTTCACTAGAAGAGGAAGATTTAATCTGTGTTGAGTTACTCCTTCTATACCCTTCTGTGTAATCTATAATCTTATTTTTTCTTAAACCAAATAAACCCATAATATACAAATGGAAATAATATTTATAAGCATTTCTAGAATTTTTAATTCAATCTTTTATGCAATTTTCTCTTTATCTCGGTATTTAGGAGAAAGTATAAAAAAGTTGTAAGCTTATTTTCAGCATACAATTTAAAAATACTAATTGCATTATATATTAAATATAAAAAGAGAATGGCATTTAAAACGGTTGAACAGTTAATTAAAGAGGTTAGCCCGCATTATAATAAAAAAAACTCTCCAGAAGCAGAACATAAAATGGTTTATGATACTATTTCTGGTTCTCTAGAACCCGTTTACTTTTGGATTTTGGATTTAATGGAAGACATGGGTTTTACAGTCGAAAAATTAATAGATAATTTTTCAACTTCTCCTGGTTCTGGGCATTTTGGAGAATTTGGACAAAGAGCAACTATAATGCAACAACAAGGAACAAAAATTCTTGGAGATATAAACAACGTTACTAGGAGTATATTAAATTTAGTTTATGATTTAAAAGAATTTAAAATAAGAATTGGAGCTTATGATGATTTAAAATCAAATGAAAAAAAAGAAGCTGCACTTATGTCTTTAAAACAGATTTGGATGGATAAAGTAGATATAACTAAAGGAAATTCAAGTATAAAAGCGATGGCTCTTGGACAAGTAGGATTTGTGACTTTAATTGATGCTTTTTTAGTAGCAAAAGATGAAAAAGACGTTGATAAAATAGATTTAAACGATAGAGTTAAGAGAATTCTCAAAGCAAGAATACAAGAATTTAATCTGTGGCTCATTCAATCTGAAGTTGAACTTAGAAAGAGGTATGAAATGGAAAAATCTTATCTAAAAAGCCAGGTAAATAGTTTGAAAATTTATTCTAGATGGGCAAAGCCTTATTTAAGAACTGCACAACAACTAGAACAAAAGGAACAAGGGAGAAACCCAGATTTTGTTAAAACTTTTGATACAATTATACTTGAACTTACTCTTTTTGGAAAGTCTCAAATTTCTCCACCAGTAGAATTAAGCAATCTTAAAGCGAGAAAATATTATAAGTGTGTTTTAGTTGACCTTTATTTTAGAGGGATTCCTAGGAAAATTGCTCAACAAGCTCACTACTCTTTTGGAGGAAGAGCCGAGATTACATTTAGAGCATACTCTTTAAATGAGGAAGAAATAGCCAAATTAAATGAAGAAATGGAAAAGTCAGATATTTCTGATGCTTTAAGTTTAATAGAAGGTGCAACTACTGAAAGTTTAGGACAGATTCAAGAAGAAATAGATTATTTTTTAAATGAAACACAAGAAAAACAAGAAAAAAAATCTAAAGGAGATATCAATCCTTTTTTGGCATTGTTTGGCTATTATGAGAAAAAAGAGACAGAACAAAAAGCATTAAAGGGACAAAAAAAACCAATAGAAATTAAAAAAGAAAATTTTGTAGAAAAGAACCATTTAAGAGTTTTAGCAGCAGAAGATGCAAAGAAAACCGCTTTTGACTTCTTTGATTATTTCAAAAAAGCTCATGACATGGCAAGTTATACTTAATGAAAATAGCTTTCTTTTTAATAACTTCAAATAATTTTATTTCAAATAGTTTAAATATTTCTTAGCCTTAGCTATTTTATGTCTAAAAGAGAGAAAAAAAAGATAAATCTCTTGAATCTAAATTTCAAAAAAAAGAAAAAGGAAAAAGAAATTTTAGAAAAAAAAGTATTAGATGAAGAAGAGGTAAATAGGGATATAAAATTTAGAGATTTTATTGTCCCTTCAATAGATTCTTTAGAAAGTTTGCCTAAAAATAAATCAAATCCTCTAAGAATTATTGAAAAAGAAAAAAATGAATTTGAAAAGCAAGATTTTACTTCAAGCGCTTCAAAAGAATACAATTTCTTTTCTCAAAGAGAAGAAAAGAAACAAGAAATCTTTTCAAAACCTATTGAGCCAACAAGAGTAAGTTTTGTGGACATAGGAAGAGATTTTAGAATCTTTCAAAAAGAATTTTTAGAAAAAGAAGCCCTTCCTTTTTCTTCAGAAGAAATAGGAAAAAGAAAAGATTATGTTTTGGAAAGAGTTGATTTTACCGAAGTTGGAAGAGAAAAAAGATATAAACTAATGAAGTAATTATCAATAATTATATAAACAATATTTTAGTAATATAACTGTATCAAAAACAAAAAGATGGTGGAAAAAAAACAAGCAAAATATGTTGTAGGGGATATGTATCAGGGAGGTTATTCTTCTTTAAAACCAAACTTTGGAGAGCTTTTTGTTGGGCATCATATTTCAGGTAGCAGCATTGGCGCACCAACAAAACCAGATACTGCAAATCAAATTCAACAAGTTAATCAATTAATAAATCAAGGGATGATTCCAATAGAAGCAGGAGTATTAAGCCCAGAAGTTTTTGATCAAATTCCAAAGCAACATTTTAAGGAAATTGGAAGAATAAGCAAGATTACTGGAACAAAAATTTCTGTTCATGCCCCATTAATTGAACCTTCAGGAATAGATCCCGAGGGGAGAAGACCCTGGGATAACAATTATCGGGAGATTGCAGAGCATCAACTTAATGATATGATTGATAAAGTTCATGATATAAAGAGTGAAGAACCAATTCCCGTGACGATTCATTCATCCGGGCTTCCAGGAACCGAATATATTATGGGTGAAGAAGGAAAAGAAATAGGAAAATTAATTGCAATAAACAGGGAAAGCGGAAAATTTATTCCATTGGAAAAAGAATTGGTTTATACTCCTGGAAAAGAATTGAGTAAGCCAGAAATAAGAGAACCTAAAAAAGAATTAGAAATTTTAAATCAAAGCGAATGGAGTAATTCAATATCTCAAGTTATTTATTATAAAGAAAATGCTGACAGAATATTAAGTGAAATTAAACCATATGTTCATTATTTATCTCAAAAAGAAGCAAAAGGAGAACCAGTTGATGAATCTAATATAGATTCTGAAGCGATGAAAAGAGCAGATAATGCAAGATTATATCTAGAAGATGCTCATAGATATCTCAATAGTCTTTTTAATAAGGCATATGTTTATGGAAGTGAAAAAGAAAAGAAGTATCTAGTAGAGGTATCAAATAATTTTAAAGAAGACATTGAAAAAAATAAAACCGTTTTTGGATTTTCCAACGCTCTACAAAATTTAATTGGAGGAATGTCCAAAGTAAATCCAGAAATATATGTTCCTCTAGAAAAATTTGCAGTTGAAAAATCTTCAGAAACATTTGCTAATGTTGCTCTAAAAGCATATGGTAAATATAAAAATGAGGCACCAATGATTTGCATAGAAAATATGTATCCAGGAATGGCTTTCAATTCTGCTATGGGCGGAGAGGATGTTCCAGGATTGGGAAATTTGCTCTTAGAATCAAGAAAAAAGTTTGTTGAAAAAGCAATTCAAAAAGGAATTTCAGAAGAGGAAGCTGCAATACAAGCCGAAAGATTAATAGGAATTACTTTTGATACCGGACATATGAATATTTCTAAGAAGAAAGGTTTTGAAGATAAAGATTTGAAAAAAGAGCTTGAACAAATTTCAAAGTATGTAAAACATGTTCATCTTTCAGATAATTTTGGGTATTCGGATTCTCATTTGCCTGTAGGAATGGGTAATGTTCCTTTTAAAGATCTTTTAGAAGAAATTGAAAAAAAAGGATTGAAACCAAGAAAAATTGCTGAGGCTGGAGGATTTGTACAACATTTTGGAACTTCCCCCTATCCATTTGTTTTAGAGGCTATGGGCTCTCCAATTTATTCAATGCAAATGGCCCCTTATTGGAATCAAGCTCAAGGATTGCAACAAGGATATTTTTCAGGTTATGGACAGATGCTTCCTCAAGGAAACTATGAAACTTTTGGAGCAGGATTTTCAAATCTTCCCGCGGAGCTCGGAGGACAGAGAGGAGGAGCAGGAAGTAGACTAACAGGAAAACCTTTGGAATAAATAATTTTATCAATTAAATAAAATATAAAAGAATCATGACTAAAAAAGAGAAAGGAAAAAAGAATAAAAATGATGATTTAAATCAAGTAGTTAATGCTGCCTATACAGATGGAATTGAAGCGTTATTTGAAAATAATCCAAAAT
Source organism: Candidatus Woesearchaeota archaeon (assembly GCA_964621965.1). Taxonomy (GTDB): domain Archaea; phylum Nanobdellota; class Nanobdellia; order Pacearchaeales; family GW2011-AR1; genus CAZAGO01. The sequence continues at coordinate 6,497 of CAZUOZ010000012.1, forward strand.
TTAAACAGTATGAAGAATATATTCAGAAACATATAGATAAAAAGGCTTTAAATGAAGTTGTAAATCATTTTGTAGAAAAATCTAAGGATAAAGGGAACTTTTCCGAGAAATATAGAAAAGAGTATATCCGTTCAAATATTGCAAATTATATTGCTTCTGGAGAAATACTAGACGATAAAGCAAAAAAAGTTGTTTTAAAAATAGGGGCACTTGAAAAAAAAGCTGGAAGCTGGAATCCTATTTCAAAATTATTTGTTAAAAGGAAATTAGAGGGGGAAAAATATCTTGAAAATACCTTGGAAGCTTTTCAAGACTTATATTCTCTTTTTAAGAGTGGAGATTATGCTCAAAAAATGCCTAAAATTGCTGAAGCAGTACAAACAGTAAATGATATGGGTTTTTTAGATTCAGCAATGGATGTTTTGAATTCTTATGGCTTAATCAATGAAAAACGTTATAATATCATTAAGAAGTCAATAAAAGAAAAAACAAAAGAAAATTCCGAGGTGGCTATAAGAGAAATTGAATCTAAAGCTTTATACGAAAAAGCTGCAGTTTTTATTACAGGAATTATTGGAGCATTAATGGTTGTAACCTCTGCTAATATGACTGGAGGAGTTATTGGTGCACTTGGAAGCGGATGGATAAAAGCAATTGGAGCAATTCTAGTCCTTATTTCAGCAGGTTTATTTTTTAAATTTAGTAAGAAGAAGAATTATTTAAGAAAAAAGAAGAAGTAAAAACGTTTAAAAATACGTTTGATTTAATGTTACTAGTAAAAGATGGTGAAAAAAAATAAGATTTCCAAGATCGGAAAAAAAGAAGTGAAAAAATCTTCAAAGAAGTCTTTAAAAATAGATCCAAAAAATATACCAACACTTCACCTTAATACCGATACAGATATTGCAATGGATTTTGCAGTAAAAGCATATAAAAGATTTGATAAAATTGTAAAGTCAATAATTCTCTTTGGTTCTTCAATGAAACATAGTTCAAGGCCAACATCCGATATAGATATTATAATAGTAGTTGATGACGTTTCCGTAAAGTGGGATCAAGAATTGATAGGATGGTATAGGGGAGAACTAGATAAAATACTTACATCAAATCCTTATCAAAAAATGATTCATATAAACACTGTTAGGCTAAGCAGCTGGTGGGAAGATTTAATGAAGGGAGATCCAGTAATAATTAATACTCTCAGATACGGCGAAGCAATGGTTGATGTTGGAGGATTTTTTAGCCCACTAAAATATCTTCTTTTGCAGGGAAAAATAAAACCTACTCCAGAAACAATATACACCTGTCTTCAGAGAGCTCCTGCACACTTGGCTAGAAGCAAAGCAGCTGAACTTAGTGCAATAGAGGGACTTTACTGGGCTATGGTTGATTCTGCCCATGCTGCACTTATTTCCGCAAAAGTTATGCCTCCATCACCAGAACATATTCCTGTTGAATTAAAAAATACATTTGTCAATACTGAAAAATTAAAAATGAAATATGTAGTGTGGTATAGAGATTTATTATTTTTATATAAGAAAATATCTCATGGAGAAATAAAGAATCTTGAAGGAAAGGAAATCGATGTTTGGCAAGAAAGAACATCAGAATTTATAGACGTAATGGCCAGGTTAGTAAAAGAAACAGTAGAAAACTAGTAAATACTCATTCCTTTTTCTTTTCTTATTTTAGCTCTTTCTTTTGCAGAGTCTTCTTTATCTTTTTCTTTGTCTTCTTCTATTTTCTTCTTCTCTACTTTATATTTTAAATTAGCCAATTCAAGGTAATAAGGTCTTATATCCGATTCCCAAATATCGCTTTTATCTCCTTTATTAGTTTCCTTTTCCATTTCAGATTCTGCAGAATGAAGACTATTTTCGAATATTTTTTTAGCCAATCCTTTCTTCAATTCTCCATTTTCATCATAAAGTATTTTTCCTATTTTTGCGCTTGTCTCTCTTTGATAAATTCCAAAGAGTGTTTTAAGATATCTTTCATTATATATTTCTCTTTGAAATTCTAATCTTACTATATCATCAAATTTTTTAGATTTATTAGATAAAAATTGAATTGTTTTTTCTGGATCACTTGAAGCTTCATCAACTTGCCTTTTTTCATTAATTGCATCAACAATTTCATCATGCGATTTCTCTCCATTTTTGTATAATGGAAGAGAAGAGACTAGTTCTAACCATTGTTTATCTTCAAATCCTTCTGTTATTTTTGAATATTTTTCTTTTGCATATTCTGCTCTATTGTCTTGAAGCACAGAAAAAGTATCTTCAAGTCTTGGTCTTGGGCTTGTCCCTGATTGATAATAGAAGGAAGGATTATCATAAAAAGTTTTTCCAGCTTTTTTCATAACATCAGGATTAGTACTATCTTTTTGAATAGTTTGAATCCATTTACCTATATCTTGGTAAACTTTTCCAGCTTTGACAAATTTATCTCTATCAAACTCTCCTTCTAGCATAAAATCTTTTGTTCTTTGTTCTAAACTCATACTCTTCTTTAGAGTTAGATATTTATAAATCTTTCTATTTTGTTACTACTAATAAGTTAAATATTTATAAGAATTCAATCTGTGTCCAAATCAATTAAGGGTTCTTGATTTATTTTAGGACTTCTATATTCATATACAACTCTTGTTGAACATGGAAGTTTAGGCTTTATCTGCTTCAATACTTCTCTCATTTTAACTAGAGCTTTTTCGCTTCCAAGAGCCAATATGAATATTGGAGAGTTCTTCTTTACTAATGCTGCTTTACCAACAGATTTTCCAAAAGATAACTGCATTCCAGTCTGCATTCTATCTGCTCCTGCTCCAGTAAGCATTTTATTTTCTCTTTGAATATGGTGTGGAAAAGGAACAACTCTAAAATAAAATTGTCCTGAAAACTCCTTATCAAGTTTTCTGTTAATGTACTGTCTACAGGCTTCAAGGGCATTATGTCTTATTTGAACATCTTCTGTAGAAATAAAAGATAATATATGTGGAAAAGCGCCTTTATTATACAAAGAACTGTTTCCCATTGTAAATTTTACTATTTTTTGAGGAGGAACAACTTTTATGTAAGATTTGCTTTTCTTTCTACTTACCCTTGTATAAGGTAGAACTTTCATCTTAGAATATGTTGCTGCTTTTCTTAGTGCTGCCATTTTATATTAAAAGCCCCTCCGGATAACTCATTTTATATTCACCTTTGTAGTAATTGCTTGTCCTGGAAGACCTTTTTCAAAAATAGCTCTTACAACTCCTTTATTTCCGTGAGCTGCTGCAATCTTCCCATTTATTATTTTTCCAGCTGGGGACTTCCATTCAACTTCTTTGCCTTCAAACTTAGAAGCAGCTTCCCTATTTTCAACACCCTCAATTTCAATTAAAAAGTGCCTTTCTGTAATAGTTTTTTTACCTCTCCTAAACTGTAATACTCTTCCTGTTTTCATATTAAATTATTATAAGAACCATTTATAAACCTTATTAATCCTCTTAGTTTTTTAAAACATAAATTTCTCTTCCAACAATCTGAGATTTTCTAAATTCTTTAACAGGAAAACCTTTCACAAGGTTAAAGTGGGTTTTATTAATAATATTTTTGATATCACAAGATAACCTTTTTTTACCAATGTTTATCAGAGGAGCTGTAAAAACAACTCTCCCACTAATACTTTTTTTAAGATTATTTAAGACATCTATCATTAGTCTTTCAAATTTTTCTTGCATTTTTTTTGCTTGTTCTGAAGAAGGAATCTTTCTAAGAGTTTCTCCAAAATTAGGTTCTGTAACAATAACATTTACAGGCTTTACATTCACGTTTGCAGAGTCTGAAATAATCAGAGAATAATTTTCTTTTGAAAATTTAAACCATTCTAGATTATTTTTTGCTCCAACTATTGCTTCTTTGTTTTTGTCAATTCCAATTGTTTTTATTTTTTGCAAAAGAGCTTCCTGAAGAACAACACCTATTCCACAAAAAGGATCTAATAAAGTCTGCCCACTTTTTATTTCAGATAAATTAATCATTATTTTTGCCAATCTTGGAGAAATTGATAACTCTTGCCTCCTTACTGGTTTCTTCATATCTCTCTCTTCAATCTCTTTATAATTACATTTTTCAGTAATCTTTCCAAAGAATAATTCTTCTTTACTTCCGAATAAAAAGTATTGTTCACCTATAAGGGAACCTGAAGAAACAATAGAGCTTTTTTCTCCATCCTGAGAAGATATTTCTCTTCTAGATCTTTTTTCAGAAGCTTTTAATTTTTCAATTTTAAATCTTTTTTTAAGATACTCCGATATCTTTTCCAAAGAAGAATCTTCAGCAAAATTCAAAAGAATATAAGAAAAATTATTTTTTACTCCCGAATATATTTCTTTTCTTTCAAGTTGTTGCAAAATCTCATTTATTTTTCCTTTAGATATAATTTCTCCAATAGAAATCGTTCCGCCAAGTTTAGAAAGCGCTTCTTTTTGCAGAGGAGAGGTGAATTCAATTAATGCAGAGTTCTTTATTTGAATGCACTTTAAAACAGAATTTCCTTCCCTTTTAATATAAGAAAAAATTTCTATAAGGGAGAGTTCTGGATTTCTTCCAAGGACAAAAAAATAAATCATAGATATTAAAGAAAATAGAGAATTTTAAATCCTTCCTTTATGTTCTCACTATAACTAAAGATGAAGTATTCTATAAATAAATTTCAAAATTTCCCAGCTCTTTTTTTAAGAGTTCAAAAATTTTAGGATTAAGTAAAATTTCTTTTTGTTCTTTCTGTTTTTCAAGAGAGGAATTTAATTCTTCTATCGTGGAATCTGAAATTTTTTCATTTATCTTTTTTATTTTGTTTTCACGTATTAAAAATAGATTACCATCACATATAATTCCTTCAGCAATTTTGTCTTTTTCATATTTTATTTTAATTTTCCCTTTTTCAAAAATTGATAAATCACATCTTTGTTGATACTCAATTAAATCATTTATCAAAATACTCGCATTCCTTCTTGCTTCATCAATTTTATGGGAACTCATTTTCCCTTTTTTGAATTCTGCTTTGGCTACAGTTATATTTCTTAAAATTCTAATATGCTGTTGAGTAAATTTTCCTTTTTTAACGTAATTTTTTTCAAACTCTTCAAGAACTTTTACTTGAGGTTTTTTTCCTATAATTGTATGCAAAAGATGAAATACATCTTCGTAAATTTGTAAAATTGTCTTTTCGTGTGTTCTTTTTTCTATTTGCTCTTTTAGTTCTTTTAATCTTTTCAAATAAGATTCAGAATCTTTCAAGAGCTTGTCAACTTCCTTTCCTGAAACTTCTTTTATTTTTTCATGTTCATATCCCTTATAGTACTTTATTACAATTTCTTCTAAAATATCAATATATTTTTTTTCAAGAAGCTTTTCTTTATCCATAAAAATTCTTTTCATTTCTGAAACGAGATGCTTTGGAGCTGGAGGAGGCAATCCATATAGCATGAGCATCGCTTGAGTAGGAGTGACAACTCCCCAATAGATATCACTTATAACTAAATCAAGAAGACTTCTTTTTACTCTCTCAACAGTTCTATCTCCTAAAGACATAAACATATCAATTGCTTCTGGAGAAGGTTTTAATTTTCCCATTTTAAGAAGTGCTTTCCAAGGCATAAATGTGCCTCTATCATATAATGGAATACCATCTCTTATGAAAGTAAACATTACTGGATGCGCATCTTTAACACCTTCCCAAAAATCAGTTAATAAGTAGACTTGAGGTTCTAATTTATTCTTTACTCCCGCGAGTGAAAGGGCTTGTTCAACGTATTGATAGATAATTCCCCTCAATCTTTCTTTTAATTCAACTCTAGGCATTCTTTTCACATCAGTATCATTTATAACAACAAAAACATCAACATCAGAAGTCTTCACAGCTTCTCCTCTAACAAGGCTTCCACCTATAACATAACTTACAACATATTTTTCAAATTTATTTAGAACAAGGGATTTGTGTATTTCTGCAACTCTGAGTGCTCCCAAAATCCCTTTATCATATAATGGAAAACTCATTGCTATAGGCTGTGATAACTCAAATTTACTATCAAGACACAATTCCCATATATCCACAGGCGTCTTTAAATGAAGCCATATTTTCTGTTTGGATTTTTCTATCTCTTTAACTATTTCTTGCTTAATTTTTGGAATTTCTTTTAGTTTTTCTTCAGGAACTATCATTAACAAATGCATATGTTTTTCTGTCTCTTTTGGGACTTCTTCTTCTTCTATAAACGAGGGAATAGATTGTGGAGGAATAAGACTTAATGCTTGTATAAAAGAATATTTTTTAACAATAAAGTTTTTAAGTTTTTCCAAATCTTTCTTAGATTTTTCTATTTCTTTTATTTGTTTTTCAGAATTCTCAGGAATTATAGTTTTTTTAGCAGAATACTTGTTATCAACTTCCATTTCTGGAATGCTTTTTTCATCTGAAGCCATACACTAAAAAAGAGAGAATACTTATAAAACTTGTGCTGAAAACTGAAAACTAACAAACTTTAAAAAACCTAAAAACTCTCTTAAAGTTATAAGTGGTCCATTAGTCTAATGGTAGAACACTTCGTTTACACCGAAGAAGCGGAGGTCCGATTCCTCCATGGACCATATAATTAAAGGAGATTGTTAAAAGATGGAAAACGAAGAAATTGAACTTGCAGAACAACACGTCAAATTAGCTGAAGATTTAATTCTTGAAGCCTCTAAAAAATCTAAAAAAGTAGATGTTAAAGAGTTTAAGGAAGCAGCATTTGCCCTTGAAAAAGCAGAAGCTGAAATAGATGATTTAAAAGAATAAACATTTTATAAATATTTTTAAACTTGTTCTAATAGATTGTTTTAAAGGATTTTTTCAAGCGCGAGTAGTTTAGTGGTAGAATTTGTCCTTGCCAAGGATGAGACCCGGGTCCGATTCCCGGCTCGCGCATTCGACGTGAGAGTTTCAGTGTACTCACGGAGACTGAAAGCATTCGACGTGAGAGTTTCAGTGTACTCACGGAGACTGAAAGCATTCGACGTGA
>CAZUOZ010000012.1:13644-22121 GCA_964621965.1 Candidatus Woesearchaeota archaeon
GAGTTTCAGTGTACTCACGGAGTTTTTCTTTTATTTTTATCCAACAACCTTTTTAAAAGGATATTCCTTAATTTAAAAATAAAAGATGGTGGTGTATTATCCTTTTCTCGGGGCATTATCTCTAGCATGCGGAACAATTTTAGAACGATTTATTTTAAGACAAAAGCAAACAAACGTAAATCTTCACCACTGTTTAGAGTTTTTAGCAATCACGTTAGTTATGCTTCCATTTATTTATTTCTTTTGGCAAGTTTCTCCTGAAGCGCTAGAATTGAAAAATTTTCTTATTTTTGGGCTAGTTATAGTTTTTGCTTTAATTGCAAATCTTTTTATGTTTTATTCAATCAAAGGAGATAAAATTTCTAATTTAGAACCAGCAAGAGTTTCAGAGCCAATATTTTTAGTTTTGCTCGTTCTTATATTCAGCTTATTTTTTGATTCAAATCTTTATGAAAAAAACCACCAAGTAATTTATCCCGCTTTAATTGCAGGATTCGCAATTATTTTTTCACATATAAAAAAGCATCATCTTTCATTTAACAAATACTTTATTGCCGCAACGCTTGGAAGTCTCTTCTTTGCTTTGGAACTAGTAGTATCTAGATTAATTCTGGATTATTACTCTCCTTTTTCTTTTTATTTTGTAAGATGTTCTTCACTCTTCCTAATAGGAATTATTGCACTAAGGCCAAAATTAGAAGGGTTAAAAAAACTTGATAGATCAGTCTATAGGGGGATGTTAGGTTTAGGGCTTATCTGGGTTTTATATAGAATAATTGTTTATTACGGCTATATTCATTTAGGGATGATTTCAACAACGCTTGTATTTATGATTAGTCCAGTTTTGATTTATCTTTTTGCTTGGAAATTCTTAAAAGAAAAACCTACATGGAGAAATATACTCACATCAATTATAATTATCTGTTGCGTTATATATGGAACTTTCCTTATTTAAGGAATTAACTTATTTTCCATAAGGGAGAAAAAACCTATACTTCTCTATCAATTCTAGCGCTAGATGATATTGGTCAAATCCATTTCTCCTAGAGATTGCAGAAAAATAAACTTGCATGTTCATTCTATCATTGTTAGGAATTTCTTGAAGAAACATTAAACTGGATAAATCATCTTCTAATTTTCTAATCTTTTCTCTATCAATTTTTTCCGTTTTCAAAATCATGCTATTTTAAAATCTATTTTCCCCAAGATAGTTCATTCCTTTCTTGGTTCCAGATGAAGCAATTACATCATCTATTCTTAAGAGCATAATGGCCACTTCTGAAGAGGAAGCTATTGCTTGGCTTTTTACTTTTAAAGGTTCAATTATTCTTGCATTTAAAACATCTTCAACCTTGTTTGTAAAAAGATTTAATCCAAAATTTTTATTTCCAGAATCGTGCTTAGATTTTAATTCTGTTAAAATTTCAATTGGATCTAATCCCGCATTCTCAGCAAGTGTTGATGGAATGAATTCAAGAGAGGAAGCAAATTCTTGTATTGCGAGCTGTTCTCTTCCACTTAGCGTTTGAGCAAACTCTCTTAATCTTTTTGAAAGTTCTATTTCCACCGCTCCTCCTCCAGGAACAATTAAAAGAGATTTCAGTGAAGAAGAAATATCTCCTATTCCATCTTGTATTGCTCTTTCGATCTCATCAATTACATGTTCTGTTCCACCATGAACAAGAATAGTTAATGCTTTAGGATTTTTGCAACCAGTTACGTATGTCAAGACGTTTTCTCCTCTTTTTATTTCTTCAACAACCTCAGCTTTTCCTAAATCTGAAGAAGAAATTTCATTAATATTATTTGCAATCTTTCCCCCAGTAGCTTTTGAGAGTCTTTCTAAGTCTTTTTTAGGAATTCTTGAACATGCATAAACTTTTTGTTTGGAAAGAAGGTATTTAACATAATCATCAATCCCTCTTTGGCAAAAAACGACGTTTGCTCCAGAATATTTTATCTTTTCAGCCATATCTTTTATTGTTCTTTCCTCTTGTTCTAAAAATCCTTGGAGTTGTTCAGGAGAAGTTATTGAAATTTTAGTGTCAATTTCAGGATTTTTTAATTCCAAAGCAAAATCAATAAGGAGGATTTTTGCTTCATTCACTCTAACTGGCATTTCTGAAGAGACTTTTTCACTGTTTAGAACAATCCCTGAAATAAGCTGCGTATCTTTTACTTCTTCTCCCTTAGATTTTTCTATTTTTATATCATCCAAGTCAACATTCCCATTATATTGTATTTGTTTTATTGCTTTTACAATTATTTCTGAAAGTTTTTCTTTAGTATGCTCTGCACCTTTTCCGGTCATTGCAGTCATAGCTATCTGTTTTAAGACTTCTTCGTCTTGAGGAGAAATTCTTATAGCAATTTCTTTTAAAATTTCTTGCGCTTTTTCTGCAGCAAGACTATAACCTTTAGCAATTACACTAGGGTGAATCTTCATATCCAAGAGTTTTTCTGCATTTTCAAGCAACTTTCCGGTTAGCATTACTGCAGTAGTTGTTCCATCTCCTGCTTCTGCTTCTTGTGTTTTAGCTAAATCAACAATCATCTTTGCAGCAGGATGCTCAATTTGCATTTTTTTAAGAATAGTCGCTCCATCATTTGTTACGACTATCTCATCAGTTGGAGAAACGAGCATCTTATCCATGCCTCTTGGGCCAAGCGTTGTTTTTACCACATCAGAAACCATTTTAGCAGCAAGTATATTGTTTCTTTGAGCATCTCTTCCAATCAATCTTTGGATGTCTTCAGGCATTAGAACAACGGGCTTTTCTGGCATTATACTCTTTTCAAATTTTATTATTTAAATATTGTTGTATTGAAAGTCACTTTTGAGTATTAAATAATCTTTATAAGTCCAAAAGGTATGTAAAATATATGGGTGAAATACTTGTTTCAGACATAATGACAAGGGAGCCTTTAACTATAAGCCCCAATGCTTCTCTACTTGAATGTGCCAAAAAAATGGTAGCAAAGAAGATAGGAAGTCTTGTTCTTGTTGAAAAAAAAGAATTAAAAGGATTTATTGCGCAAGAGGACATTCTTTGGGCACTTATCAAGAAATCAAAAGAGGATTTAAAGAACATTAAGGCAAAAGATATTTCTCCAAAAAAGATTGCTACAATAAAACCAGAATTAACAATTAAAGAAGCAATACAAAAAATGAAGAGACTTAAATTTAATAGATTACCAGTGATGAAAGGTAAAGAGTTAGTAGGAATAATTACAATTAAAGATATTCTAAGTTTTAATCCAGAATTCTATCCGGAGCTTGAAGAATTTGAAAAAATAAGAGAAGAGTCGGAGAAACTTAAAAGACTTGGTATAAAAGAAAAATTCAAAGAAGGAATTTGTCAAGAATGTGGAACTTTTGGAATAATCTATAAAGTGGATGGAAATTGGATTTGTGAAAGCTGCAAAGGGGATTTGTAAAAGTTATTCTATTAAACTATTTGAATTTTCAAAAACTTTATATTTGTCTTGATTCAGAAAGAAATTCTCAACTCCTTCGTATATTTCTCTAGGCACATTTCCATTAGAAATCATTTGAACTTCACAATAAGATGTATTAATTATAGCAATATCCACTAGTTCAGAATTGCAGGGAGATTTATACTGTAAAAGAGCAACACGTCTATGAGGTGTATAGTTCAAGTTTAGTGAAGAGCTTACAACTTTAAGTTTATCCTCAAATTTAGATTCTTTCATTAATTCGCTAAGGGTAACTTTCATTCTTCTCTACCAATAGAAGAATATTTAAATATTCTTTCTTTTAAGTTATTTAAGAATCAAAAGAGGAAAAATGTCAGAAAAAGAAAAAGTATTTTCAAGCAAGGTAAAATATGGCGAAATCTTTAATTTTGCCGAGTATTATAAATTCTGTTATGATTGGATTGATGAAGAAGGTTTCTGGATTGTTGAAGATAAATATGTTGAAAAATTAAAAGGAGATGCTAAAGAAGTTGATGTAGAGTGGACTTGCAAGAAAAAGGTTACAGATTATTTTTTATTTGAGTTAAAAATTAAATTTAAAGTTATCAATATGAAGAAAATAGAGATTAATTATGGAGGAAGCAAAATAAATACAAATAAAGGAACTGTTGAAACAAATGTTAGTGGAACTCTCGTAAGAGATTATGAAGGAAAATTTGAAACTTCTGGCCCCTTAAAATTTTTAAGAGGAATTTATGAAAAATGGGTTATTCCTTCAAGAGTTGAAGAGTTTGAAGGAAAAATAAATGATATCTGCAACGATTTTCTAGGACAGGCAAAGTCTTATCTCGATATAGAAGGAAAAAAGTAAAGAAAGAAAATGTTTATATATACCCTTTTCTAATATTTTTCCATGAAAAACATTTTTTTAGTTTTAGCAATTTTAATATTTGCTCTTCCAGGAGTTCTTGCTATAAATATTGTTGTTGAAAAGCAAAGCGATAATGAGGTTTATATACCTGAGATTAATAATCCAATAGTTTTTGATTTAAAGATTACAAATAATGGACCTTCAGATTCCTTTGAATTTTATAATTTAGTTGGGTTTGAAATGTCGCCAGTTGAAAAAGTTCAGATAAATCAAGGAGAAACCAAAAATGTTAGATTACAAATTTCTCCTCTAGGTGTATTAAAACAAAGAGGAGGTTATAGCTTTTCCTATTACATAAAAGGAAAGGATTCCTCTGAAATTAAACAAAGTTTAATTTTTAGGATAATAGAATTTGAAGATTTATTTGAAGTTGGTGCTGGAAATGTTGATCCTACTTCTAATACAATAAAAATCTATATCTATAATAGAGAAAGTTTTGATTTTAAAGGATTAAATGCAAAGTTTACTTCTCCTTTTTTTAAAGTTGAAGAGCAATTTTCCCTTGGGCCTAATCAAAGGAAAGAGTTTACTATTCAATTAAATAAAGAAGATTTTAAAGAGCTTACTGCAGGATTTTATACTCTTAAAACAGAAGTAAGTTTTCAAAAACAAACAGCAATAATGGAGTCTGTTATAACTTTTGTTCAAAAAGATTTATTAGTCACCACAAAAAAAAGCTATGGAACAATAATAAATACTGAAGTTATCGAAAAAAGAAATGAGGGAAACACTGTAGTAGAATCTGAAACAGTCATAATAAAAAATATTTTTTCAAGAGTTTTTACTAGTTTTAATCCAGAACCAAATACTGTTGAAAGAACGGGTTCTACAGTTTATTACTTTTGGAAAAACTCCGTACAACCAGGAGAAGTATTAACAATTGAATCTAAAACAAATTGGCTTTGGCCATTATTTTGCATAATTTTTATAATCTTAATAGTTGTATTTGCTAAAAAATATTCTGAATCTGATTTAAAACTTATAAAAAGAATATCTTTTGTAAGAGCAAAAGGTGGAGAATTCGCTTTAAAAATTTCCTTAACTATCAAAGCAAGGAATTATATTGAAAAAGTAGTTTTAGTAGATAGGCTTCCACATATAGTCAAATTATATGAACAATTTGGAAGAGAAACTCCTTCAAGAATTGATGAGAAGAATAGAAGAGTTGAGTGGAGCTTTGATAAACTTGAAGAAGGAGAAATAAGAGTAATTAATTATATTGTTTATTCTAAAGTTGGCGTTCTTGGAAAGTTTGCTCTTCCTCAAGCAACGGCAATATATGAAAAAGATGGAAAGATAAGAGAAGCTGTTTCCAATAAAGCTTTTTATATGTCTGGACAGAGAATAAAAGATTTAGAATAATTTTTTATAATAAAAAGATTTAAGAGAGATACTTCTAATAGAGAATTGTTGAGCCGCCATCGCATAATGGTATTGCACACGATTGGAAATCGTGGCCCTTTCGGGCTTCGGAGTTCGATTCTCCGTGGCGGCGTAGAATATAAAAGAGAATTAGACTTTTTACTTTCTTATTTTTTTAGAGAGAAGTTTTATTAGATAGTATCCACTTCCAAATAAAATTATTCCTGGAAGAAGAGCAATTCCAGCAGTAGGGGCTAAAATACTTGTTCCTATTGCTCCAATAGTTCCAGCTCCAATTCCTTCAAGAATATTTACTGCTTCATTTACGGAAGATTCTACATTTTTTTGAAGAGCATCTATTTGCATAACCATTTTTCCATCTTTTAAAATTCTTATTTTTCTATCTTCTTCTGAAATTAAAACTACAAGGTTTCCTTTTTTCTTAGAAGCAGTCAATCCAGCACTATGCCTTGTTCCAAAATTCTTGAAAGTAGTGGTAGACTTTATCATTGCTCCATAAGCTTTAAGCAGACCATTATTATCAATTATTATTGCTCCATCCATAAGAGCAAGAGACTCTAGGAGTTTTGGATTATCCATTACTTTAAAAGGAGGAACAGTTTGATCAATTAATACTTTATATTCTATATCTCCGACGACAAATAATGCTCCTTCCCCTCTTTTAGCAATTCTTAGTCCGACTTGAACAAGAACTTCTTCTAATTTTTTTAAAGATTTGTTATCCATATTTTTTTTAAGAAAGATATGTATTTAAATATTTTTAAATTCTTTTTAGTATTAATAATTATTAGGCCCCTATAGTTCAGTCTGGATAGAACACAGGTTTGCGGAATCTGTAGCCGAGGTTCAAATCCTCGTAGGGGCATAAGCCTTTTTTAACGAATTATCCAATCCCCTTTCTTAAGTGGATAGGTTTTATCTCTTACTGCCTTTAATTCTACTTTGCCAGATTCTTCATCAAAGGAAGATAGATAAAATGGTCCATCAGTAATTATAAGATTATTTCTTTCCTTAGCCCATTTTGTTATTGCTGCCTTGCTTAGGTTAAATTCTTCTTCATTAGAATAGATTTTATCTCCGACAGTAACAAAACTTTTTACATCTTCAAAATTAAGTTCATTAAGTTTTTGCAAAACTAAATTAATATGCTCTTGATTTACTAATCTCATAGCAGAAACATTGTATTCCTTTGCTTTACTTAAGTCATACATTAAATCTCTGTCTTCATAAACCAATTTATTTTCAGATGACCATAAAACCCAAGGATAAACTGAAAAAGCATTATTACTGGCTAATTTTCCTTCATTAAAGCTCCATTCATCAACATATATCTCCAATTTATTACCCTCAATTTTATATCCTTTATATTTCTCTAAATATTTTTCTTCAGATTGAGTTATTTCATTCCACTTTGTGTTATATACACTTTCATAATTATAAGCTAAAGAATATAAAATATCGGCCCAGGTTATTTTTTCCCCATTCTGCCAATTTGTTCCAATATAATTGGACAAGTCGAACGAGATTTTTGTTGTAGCTGTAACATTTGTTCCAACATCGGCCCATTTTCCATCTTTCCAAATAAATGCATCTTCTGGAACATGAAGTTTTCCTTTTGGACCAGCTGTTTTTATTTTATAAGTCCATCTTAAAGGCTCTGCCTCAAGTGTTTTAGGATTAGTCCATAGGCCAAAATCCATTAATGCCATCTTTATATCCATTCTATAAATGTTAGTAGCAAAATAATTGTAACTTAAAGGAGAATCTTTGGTATATGTTTCTTTTGTTCCTATAATTAATGTATCTTTTCCAGGGATATTTATTTCTCTTAAATTTTGAAGCAGCCTAATTGCTGTAAAATCACTTACAGTTAATCCTTCTAATTTTTCATTTGTAGCAAAAATTTGTTCTTTTGTTACTAAATAAATAGTATAAGATTCATCCACTAAAATCTCCATTCCATCTCTGAATAATGATTCCCACTCTTTTTCATCGCTGTAATTTCCAGTTTCTAATCTTTTAGCGATTGCATCCAATTCTTGATTTTCATAATTCCAATTTCCTTCTTCACTGCTTCCCATAAGCCCTTTTTGAGAAGGAGATTCAGCGATTATCTCATAATCATCATATTTACTTGCACCGTAATAAATTCCCCCAGAAGAAATCAAATTCCATTTCAAATCTTTTGCATTGCTATTATAATACTGTTCTGAATTAGAAGAATTATAATATATCTTGTTTACAAGGAATCCAGAGTCTTCTAGTACTTTAGCGACATAATCATTAACTTCAACCATATGATCAAAACCTGTCCCATTGTAGATTAGATAATTTAATTCTACGAGCTTTCCCTTAAATTGCCATTTTTCATTTGCTTTTTTTGCTCCATTCTCTTCCATAAACTCAGTGATTACTTTATTTGCTTCGGTAGGATTATAAGAAAAATCAAAGTTAGCCAGAGTTTCTTTAAGAAGAGCATAATCTGGACTTTCCTTGAATAATGGCGTCTCTTTTGGAGAACCATATCCCAAAAATAACTCATCAATCATCTTTTGTTTTGGTATCAAATTGTTTAAAGCAAATCTTACTTTTTTACTTGAAAAAGGATTTATAATTTCAGTATTTGAAGGAGCAGGATTAAATTTTAGACTAAAAAATTGAGATGGAGACGTGTAAATATTAATATTTGATTCTTTAAGCTTATTTGCTTGTTCTGAGGTAAGGG
>CAZUOZ010000013.1:0-18477 GCA_964621965.1 Candidatus Woesearchaeota archaeon
AATGGGAGAAGAACCAAAATATAATAAGAAATAAAATGCCAACCTATTCCCATTCTCGTGTTTCAACCTATGAAAACTGCCCGTACAAATACAAACTACAATATATTGATAAGATAAAGCCAGAGATTCCTACAACAATTGAAGCATTTATGGGAGATATAGTTCACCAAGCTCTTCTAGACCTATATAAACGAAAGAAATTCAAACAAAGAGTTTCCAAATCAAGTCTAATCAAAATATACCGGGATATTTGGAAAAAAGACTATTCTTACGACATCCTTATTGTTAAAGAGGGTCTTAATGCAGAAAATTATAAAAAAATGGGTGAGAAGTTTCTTTCAGACTATTATGATAGAATGAAACCTTTCGAACAAATGACCATTTTGGGACTCGAAACTCAGGATAGAATGACTCTTTCGGATGGGAACCAGTGGCATGTTAGAATAGATAAATTGGGTTGTGATGATAAGGGGAACTATTATGTCTGTGACTATAAAACAAACTCACGAATGAAAGATCAGGAAGAAGCTGATGAAGACAGACAGCTTGCACTTTATTCTTTATGGGTCAAAGACAAATTCAAGGATGCCAAAAGTGTTAAACTTGTCTGGCACATGTTAGCCTTCAACAAAGATGCTGTTTCTGAAAGGACAGAAGAGCAATTAAAAAAATTACAGAAAGAAGTTGTGGATTTAATTAAGGAAATTGAAAATGCCAAAGAATTTCCAACTAACGTAACTGCTTTATGCGATTATTGTGGATTTAAATCAGATTGCCCTAGTTTTAAGCACCAGGCAGAACTTGAAAAAATAGAAACAGTTGAACTCTTTAAGGAAAATGAAGGCGTTAAACTGGTAGATAAATTTTCTGAAGTAAAAACAAAGTTAGCTGAGTTAAAAAAAGATGAAGAGCAACTAAAAGACGATTTGGTTAGATATGCTAAGCAATTTGAAATAGACGTAGTTTACGGTTCAAATATGAAATGTTCTGTTAAAGAGCTTGATAAAATTGTTCTTCCAGAAGAAAAAAGAGAATTAATAGCATATCTAAAAGAAAAAGGAGTTTGGGAGGATTTTGTTACTTTAAACTATATGCGACTAAACAGCAGTGTTCTCAAGGGAGAATTAGAAGAGGAAATTAAGAAATTTGTGGATATTGTTAAAGATTTTAGATTATCTTTAAGTAAAAGAAAGGATGTTGAAGAGGAATAAAAGAGATACCAATAAAATTCGTATTCTCATTTAAACTCCCTTAAATCCGTCCCAATATTTCTCAAATTTATTTCTTAACTCTCCATTTGAAATATTTTTTATAGCATTTATATAAGCTTGAAAATCAGAAATTATTTTGTCTAGGAATAGATACGGATTGATTATTAGATTCTCTCCTACTTTTTTGAATATTTTATCTTGCAAACCTGTTATGAAAATAGTTTTTCGGGTTATCCCATCATGAAAAAACCCGCACCTTACTTCCTTGTATAATAAAGAGATCTCATTATCACTAAGTTCTGGGAAAATTCTTTTTGCCCCTTTTATAAAAAACTCTTCAGATTTTCTTCCGCTTGATGCACCCTCTCGATATTGTTGATTAGACTCGATGTATGATGATGCTATCATTAAGACAACAAACCCCGCTTCATTATCGTTAGTTAGTCTTTTGGCAACATTAAAAAACCATTCAAACTGCCTATCTTCGTAAATCAATATTTTGGTATCAATATCATACTCTTTTTGAGAACTATTTCTTTTGTCTATTATTTTTTTATTTGAAATATCAATATTGAAATTCTTACTAATTGCATAGTTGTCTAAATCGTCTCCAGAGTTAAGAAGCAGAGAGGTTATTTGATCTTTGTCAATCATTTTTCTTTATCTAAACCCTCGACAACTTTAATTTCTTCTGGAGTTAAATCATATAACTCATAAACAAGTTTGTCTATTCTTTTTTCAAGAGCTTTGACCATTGCTTGTTTGTCTCCATTGTTTAGGTAGTCTTCATCATCCGTAATAGACAAAATTCTATCCACAAGTTCAATGAAAGGCTTTTGTTTCTCTGAAGGAATTTTACGAATTGGAATTTGATCCAAATAAATTGTTTTGATATTTACATCCGTTACTAATGTCTTAAAATAAAAATTTATAACCTCGGAGTTTATTATTGCTAATAGAAATTTCAAATTTGCAGATTTATTTCTCGCTCTTATTAAGTTTACATTATTTAAAACTAGTTCATTTGTTGGGTCTAAAGCACAAATTAATCTATCTTTAGTATTTAACCCTCTTATCATTTGAGTAATAATTTTAGGTGCAATAAAAATTTCTTCCTCTCTAGGTCTATGAAGAACTTCTCTCTTATAACAAACATAGTTAGTAGATTTTTTTATATGGTATTTACTAATATCTTTAGCTACTCGTATTTTTCTATAATAGCTATTTTCTTTTTTATCAGAAACAAATTTAGAATTACTTCCAGTACAAACCCCGTTTTTAGTTATAAAATTCTCGCTTAAAGGGTCTGAATCTCTTTCAAGCTTTCTAATTAGTTCTAACTTTTTCTTTGATAAAACCCAGATATAGTTTGGGGGGCTTTTTAGTAGACGAATATCAATTTTAGATTTTTGTACTGCCCCCCCAAAATTCATGATATTGATATTCACAGGATATGAGCTATCTGCTTTAGTATTTAATACGGAGAGTAACAAGTAAGTCATTGTTCCAGTCACTTGTTCAAATATTTTTTCCAGGTCTGTAATCTCATTAATTTCAAATGTTTCAGTTATATATCTTCTTAATTCTGTAAAACTTATATTTGAGAGTATTGTTTTTGGAATAATATAATTTAAGTTGCCATTTTTTCTAAGCAACTTCTTGAAAGACAACAAAATAAAAAAAGCATATAAATCGATCTTCCCAGAGAAAGTTCCGCTAAGCTCTGGATTGTTTCTCAATAGAAGATCTTTTACCTCCTTTGAAAAGGTCGTAATCGGAACATAGGGGGGGTTAGCAATTACAATATCAAACCCCGGGTTGTCTCTTTTAAAAACATCAGAGAAATAGAGCTTCCAAAGAAAAAAAGGTTTCGATTTACTATTTTTGCATTGTTCAAGCTTTTTCATTGCTTCATCATTACCTTTCTCTTTTAGAGTTGTTTCTATGAACTCCCATTCAATCTTTTCAATTTCATCCATTAATTTTCTCTTTTTATTTCTATCTTGCTCATTAAAGTATTCGGACTGAAGCCTCTGAAGAGTATCTAATTTATAATCAGATTCTTTTTTGAACAAGGTCGTTTGTTTTGATATTTTTCCATTCCCATTTCCATTGATTAAACTCTCACTAAAGAGTTTAACACCCCCAAATTCTTCAACTAAACTATTCCCGCACATAATTTTATTATCTAAATTAGGTAGTGGTCTGATATTCTTCATATCTAATTCGTCAACAATCAATGAGAGCCAGAATCTCAGTTTGGTAATCTCAACAGCAGATGATTCTAAATCCACACCATAAAGAGAATTTTCTATCGTTTGTCTTTTAAGATCATAGTCCGTTCTTTCCTTTTTTTCATTATCTGGAAAGAAATAAGTCAAAATATTTCTTGCTCTCACTATTTCATTCATCATTCCAACGGGGAAGGCTCCAGAACCTACAGCAGGATCACATATTTTAATTTCCACCAATAACCTATCAAATTCTCTAAAATTTTTCACAAT
The DNA here is from genome assembly GCA_964621965.1 of Candidatus Woesearchaeota archaeon. Classification (GTDB taxonomy): domain Archaea; phylum Nanobdellota; class Nanobdellia; order Pacearchaeales; family GW2011-AR1; genus CAZAGO01. The sequence goes on from CAZUOZ010000013.1 coordinate 3,716, forward strand.
TGATTTAGGTAATACTAATTTAAGATCGTCAGATTTCCCCAAATGTATTCTTCTAAGTCTGTCCAAGGCAATATCTCCTTTCAGAATAAACAGTTCTATTTCCTCTCTTTTCGTTTCTAATTTTTTCATGTTTGTTTCTAAATAATTTATTAGGCTCTGCTGACACATATAGTGAACAATTTCTCTTGGCGTATAAAAAGCACCTTTAGATTTTCTATCATTCACATCTAAAAGGTTCTCGAATACTTTTCCTAACATCTCTGGATCTACTGCAACTTCTTTCTCTAGTGGCTCATCTTCTTTTATAGTAAAATTAAATTGGTCAAAAGTTGTGAAAATATCTCTAAATATATTATTATCAATCAAAATGTCTATCTTAGTCCAATCATAGTCTTTTATTGGTTCAAATAAACCTCCATTAAGAAAAGGAACTTTACACTTTAGTTTTTCATAGTAATCATTATCTGCACTTCTATCGTTTGCTAATGCTTGATAGAATAAAGGTTCTAAAATATCATTAAAAAAGTTGTTATAAGGGACTATCTCCTTATAGAACAACTTCTTCATAAAGTCTTTAGGACCGCTCCCCCATTCATAAAACTTTCCGCCACTATCTTTCTGAACCCCAAGCCATCCTTTTTTCTGCAAAAAATAGAGAAAAACTATTTGCCCAAGAAGCTTTTTTGAAAATTCAATAGCATTTAAGTTGTGAGACTCAAACTCTTTTTTAACAGTTGGATTCTTCTGAAGAATTTCATCCATCGCCTCTCTTAGCTGGATAAATCTCTCTTTATACTGGTCAAAAAATTCTTTTGTTACATTATCAACGCTAAAAGCTTTTTCTAATTCTTCTAAAGTCGGAGGAATAGTCTCTTCTTTTAATAAACTTAAAAATTGCTTTTTACAAGTATGGTTTGGTTCGTTTTTCCCAACAAGAAAGGAATATCTCTTTGCAGGAGTAAGCTCTTTTATTACTTTTCCGTCTTCTCCAAATTTATAATCCATTTTGACAAATGAAAATCTCCAGTCTTCAAGATTCTCTTCATAGAATGCAACAAGAGCCCCATCTTTTGGGGAGTAATCACTATTCAGCCATTTTGCTATAAAGTTCCTCTGCATAGTTCTGGCTCTTTCAAGAGAAGATGTTTTCTTTAACTCAACAATTAAAACTTCTAGAGTATTTCTTCCATTTTTATACTCCCCAATTTTTCTAAATGATTTAATATACTCTTCAAACTGTTTGGGGGGTGAACTAGATTTAGGATTAATACTCAGTTTTCCTTTCAAAAGTTCTTTTAAGAAATGAACATATTTATCTTGATTAAAATCCCTATTGAAGGTATCCGTAAGTAACTTCTCTGCCTCTTGTTGATTCATTTTTAGTACCCTCCAATAAGATATTCTGAGAGAATGACTTCTTTTGGACCAGATATGTCTGCGGAATTAATAGGATTTTTCTCAAAGTATTCTTCAGGAATAATATTCTTAAAATGGGCTAATATTTTCAAGGGATTTATCTCTTTTTTCTTTATAATCTCAATTGCTAATTTTTTAGAAGTTGGTTTAGCTATTCCCCCTTCGGCTAATAGTTTCATTACCTCATCAAGATAATCCCTATCTGCATCTGTTAAGTCTTGACTTTTATTTATAATATTAATTCTTTCGATTAGTCTAAACTCATTACTTCTACCTTTCCCATCTATTTTATTTTGCTCTATCTCAAACACAAGGTCAAAGGCTTCTTTATTTTTCTCAAGATATTCATAAAATGTTTTATCCATGATCTGATGCTTAACTTTATCATCCGCTTCCAATAGTTTAACAGCTTCGGCAAGATCTAACTCTTTGTGCATGTTATTCTTGTCCGTTAAAAAGATTTTTTTGAGCTTACCTTTCCTAAAGAAGGTAATGACCCCGGTTCCAATTAAATCCTGCATCTTTTTAGAGGTTCTAGCTTTCTTTGGAAGTTTCTTTATTCTTTCATAAAGTTCTTTGTCATTGTCCCTTATTTTTCTCAAGAAAGTCAACCATTTCAATTCAGTATCGTCTTCCTCCCCCCCTTCATTCGTAATTGTTTCTGCAGAATTTAATTTAACAAATAAATCATGAGACTTAATTTCTTCATCTGTCAACAATTTTGCATCATTACCCAACATCTCAATAAATGCGTTAATCTTTGCTTCTGCAGATTCGGTTAGTTTTACATTCTCGTTTATTGGTCCTGCTGGAAAGAAGTTATAAGTGTAGATCTTATCGTGTATCGAATCTACCCTGTTTATTCTACCTACTCTTTGCATCATCTTAATTGGATTCCAGGGAATGTCGTAATTGATAACAACATTAGAACGATGGAGATTAACTCCTTCAGCAAGGATATCTGTTGTAACAAGTATCCTTATGCTCCCTTTGTCTTTTTTTCTAGCATCGAAGTTTTCCATTATCTCTTTCCTTAAGGATTCTTCAGATGCACTGGAAAATGCTCGAATATTGCTATCCAAGGAAGGTTTCAATTTACTTTCTAGGTATTCTGCTGTCTCTTTAGACTCAGTAAAAACAATAACCTTACTTTTCTTTAATATTTCATCAGAAAATAATCTTTTCTTAAATTCTTCCAATTTGGGATCATAGTTTATATCTTTCCAAATAGATTGAATTTCTTTTAATGTTTCCAGATCTGATTTTAAATCTTTTATAAAATCTGTAGTAAAATCTTCGGCACTATAATCTTTAGCTTTTTCAGAATCTATTAATTTTTGTAACAGTTCGTCATCCTCTGACTCTATACATTCAAGTATTTTATTCAAATATTTTTTGCTAAAATAAACATGTCCTCTCTCATAAGCTTTGATAAAAAATTCATGGGATATAATGAATCTGTCTACGGTATTTTTAAAAGCATGGAAGCTACTTTCCAATCTCTTTAAGAGAACCCCTTTCATAAAATTCCCCATGTTCCTCTGAGAACCCTTCTCTAAATTCGATAATGACTTTTGATTTTTAATATATAACAAAGGAGTATATCTTGCATAATTAAATTTGTCAATTACTAGACCAAGAGTTTGATTAAATATTTTATCTAATTTTTCATCAAATTGATATATAATTGGTCTTGGATCTTCAACTTTTGGAAATTTAAACCCCTGTTGTTTTAAATCATCTGCATAATATTTTTCAATGCTCTTTCTTGTTCTTCTAATCATTAAATATTTTAAAACTTTCTCTCTAATTTCCTTAGCATTTTCTTTAACAATTCTTAAGTATTCATCTTTGTCGTTCTGTCTATCCAATCCATTTAATTTTGCTTGAAGTTTCTTAAAAAAGGATTCCAAGTCTCTTACTTCAGGATTTGGTAAGGTAGATTTTCTCGAGCTTTGAAATAGTTTTACTTGAGATAAGATATCTATTGGAGAATTGTTTAAAGGTGTAGCAGACACAAGAATAACTTTTTTCCCCCTACAAATTCTAAAGAGTTGTTCATACATCTGAGTAGATTCATTTCTAAAACCATGAGATTCATCAATTATTATTGTTCTATAATCTTTGGCTTTTTCTACTGCCTTATCTAACATTCCCCTAGAACAAAAATCTCTTCTTCTAATCCCAAAATCATTAAATGCCTTGGTCCATGAGCCAGGATTATTTTCATCAAGAAGAACTGGGGGAGCTATAACTAGAGTTCCCGCATTCTTACCATCTACTAACTCTAATTCTTTTGCCAACATTGTAGCTATGTAAGTCTTACCCAAACCAACAACATCAGAAATGAAAACACCCCCATACCCTAAGAGTTTTGATTTAGCATCTCTAACCGCATCCAGCTGATACCTTAAATCCATAAAATTTTCTGGTTTGTAATCATCATCTCTTAGTTTTTCTAAGTCTTCATCAATTCTTTCTTTTAGATATTCGTAAAGAAATTTCAAAAAAAGATTGTATGGAGAAATATCTGAGTTTATCCATGTTCTTTGGTTGATCGTTTGGACAAATCTCTCGGATACATCTATAGCAGATTTCCAGAGAGACTCAAATTTTTGCAGAGCAAAATTATAATCTTCTTTATTCTTAAGAACTGCATTAAACTCCAAATTTTTATTTAGCCCCGCTTCGGTTAGATTACTTGAACCATGGATGATTCTTCCTTCATCTCCAAAACCCCCGCCCTTGGAGGTGAATATATATAATTTTGCATGAAGATTTTGATCAGGATAAGCCTTAATCTGCATCTTACCAGATTTAACCCATTCAATGAATTTTTTAGTCCCTTCTTCTACTTCAAGGCTATCTTTAGAAGTTTCAAATTCATTAACAATCTTATTATCCAGCTCTCTTTTGATTTCGGCAGAAGAGTCGCTCAGCTTTAACTGGCTTGATTTAGCTCGACTTAGAATGTCATAAACCTGCTGATTTGTCCCTATCCCAATAAGAATCCTTATCTTATCTACCCCCTCAAGCTCCTTATAAATACGAAAAAATCCGCTTGGATAAAAATAACCAACTAAACAATCAAATAATCGAGTATTTCGTATTAATTGATTAAATAGACTTTCAAGAGTGTTCTCTCCCTCATTAGTTATGAATGTTGGATCTGGCATAGAATAGTAATAAAATCAAGATATAAAAAGTTATTCTTGCAAAAAGAGATCAGTCACCACTCCAACATCAGCATATTATGCCGACTGACTGTTGGCATTTTACCGAAGGAATTTAGTTAAATAAGGTTTCAAATACCTCAAATCTACTGACTCTCCGAATTCTTTATATTTCTTAACTTTATTTCTATCCGTAACAACAAAAAACCATCCATCATAATTCTTCAGAACTTCCAATTTTTCTTTCATTCTACTTACTTTACTTAAAACTGCTCCCGTTTCTACTTCTATTGCAAATTTCTTGTTTCCTTTTCTTAAAACAATATCGGGTTTTTTTGTTGCATATTTTTCAGTTGAATATCCTTTTTTTTCAAGATATTCAGCTAGGTCATAAATTGTAAACAAATGAGTTAAACTTTCGTTATGTCTTGGTTGCAAGAGAAAAGTTTCTTTTTTGTTGCTTACCAAGCTATCAAAAATAGCTTCATGATAACCTTTAGATAAAAGATACTTAATTTCTTCTTTGTTTAAATTATTTTTTCTAAAGAATCTCTGATCCTCATTAACGCTTATTTGAGTTTTCTTAAAAGTCTTGCTAGGTTTTTCTCTAGACTTTTTAATTAAATTCAACTCATCAGCATTAGTAGTAATCAATTTATGCTCTTCAGGAGAAGAAATAACCTTTATCTCAGAGTGATCATCTTCCATTATCAAAAGACCTTCTCCGATTCCTGCGGTTAACAAGTGATTTCTTTCGCTATTGCTTAAATGAAACGTCTTGCAAATGTTATCAATAACTGCAGGCTTCTGTCTCATAAGCATCGTATAGGAAGAATTTGCAAGCACAGACTTTCCTGCCTTGGAGTCTAAGAGTCCTTCAACCTCCTGATTAATCAATAAAAGCCCAAGATTAAACTTTCTGCAGGTTTTAACAATCTCAAAAATATATCCTGCTTCTTCAGTCCTTGACAGCAAAGACCAAGACTCATCAATCAACAAAATTTTTCTATCCAGATTAGATTTCATTTTCATATAAACATAATCCAAAACAAGAAACATAACCGCAGGCTTAACCTGGGAGGGCATTTTTCCTAGATCAAAGCAGACAAGATCGCTGTTAAAATTAATATTAGTCTTCTTATTAAAGAAACTAAAAACTCCATGAACATACATCTCAAGTCTATTGGCAAGGCTGTTTATTGTAGTTTTTTCTAATTTGGATGAGCTTTTCTCCATAGAGTTTAATGTTTTAAGCAAGTCCTCTAAAATAGGGGGTTCATTCCTCCAAGTGTCTGGGTTCCTTGTAATTCCTTTTAATTCATAGGTTCTAGTAAGAGCCTTATCAATAAACGCCCTTTGAATATCAGACAACTCACCAAGCATGATCTTCATTAAATCCATTAAGGAAAGCCTTTTTTCTATATAATCATGCCCCATTAAATCTAAAGGATTAATGATTGTATCCGAATTTTTAGAAAGATCGATTGTCTGCCCCTTAAAATGCGAAACAATGCCCTTGTATTCCCCTTGCGGGTCTATAATCATAACTTTTGTGCCATTAAGGAAATATCTTGAAATAAGCAGTTTACAAAAGTAAGACTTTCCACCTCCAGACTGAGCTAACACAAGTCCATTAGGATTAGATAAACTAAAAATATCCTTTATTATGGGAATTTTATTTCTATTTAGCCCAAGCCATACGCCTTCACTATCTGTTTGCAAGAACTGGCTAGTAAAAGGAAAAAAAGCGGACAAAGCCTCAGTGGTAATATTTCGAGTAATCCCTAACTCATCTATTCCCAAAGGAGCTGTAGACTTAAATCCCTGCAACATTCTAAGGTTAGCTATCTGGGGGAGAATCATAATCCCGTTAAGCTCTGACTCTACTTTTTTAGTTAGCAAGTCTAATTCTTCCAGAGAGTCTGCTTTACACGTGATATAAAGGCTTACGTTGAAGAGTCTTTCTTTTCCTTTTTGTAAATCGTTCAAGGTATTTCGGGTATCATTATGCTGAATCTCTAAAGAAGGATTGATTACTCCTTTAATCCCCATTGAATATAAGTCTGCTCTCTGCTTCTGAAGCTCCCTATTAAGATTTACGAGCATGGTTTCAATAGGATAAGGCTGAATGTGAATACTTAAATCAAAATCTCCCAAAGCACTTACAATCCTGTCTAAAAATCCAATCTCCACATTCCTAGGATAACCTGAAGCATACACAATTCGATAGTATCTTTTATTTATTTCCAAAAAATCCTGATTATTGTGTATTTCTTCTGGAGAAATAGCCTCAATTAAATCTCCAACTTTTTTTCCTGAGAAGAATTTAATAAGTAATTTTTTTAGTTCCAAATCCTTAACTCGTTCAACTTTTAAATTTAAAGAGTTTAATCTTTCTATACAAATGTCAGTCTGAATTTCAATATCATTTTTCTCAGGAATAACCAGATAGAAAACTCTGTTCATTATCTTATTAGTGCTAATTGTTTCCCTAAGATGATTTTTATAATCTTCAAATAACCCAAGAAGAGATTTATCTTTTATCCTTGCTTGGAGAGAATTAAGATATTTATCCAATTTTATGCTTTCTGTGTTCATCAAGATTTGTGTTGGAAAGTCGAGGGAATTAAGAAACTTCTGAAAAGAGTAGATTATCGCCTCTTTTTCCCCATTTGTTTTGATACTAAAATTTATTGGGCGTATCTTTAAGACGGAAACTTTCTTATTTTGAAAGTTAACAATTACATTTTCCTTTATGCTTTTTACTCCTAAAAATTTCTCAAGCCTTGAATCTCCAAAAAGAAGCTTTCTACATCTAAAATAAATATAATAATTCTTGATGTGCTGGTCAAAATTGAAAAAAATAAAGCCTAGTCCCAAAAGAGAAGGAATGCTCGCAAGAATAACACTTAAAGTTAAATTACTGCATTTTCTAAAAATTACTAAAGAAATACTTCCGAACAAAAAGAGATAGAGCAGTTGCTTAAAGGTCAACCCAAACATGATTTTCTCTTTATATGCAAGTTGCTGAGGAATTTGGTAAGCCATTTTAAGCGAAGTATTTGGTTACTGCAACAATTGTTCCAGAACTTTTTTCATAGGTCTTAAAAGCAGATTTAATTGCAGAGAAAAACATAAGATAAATCATAAGCAGGTTAGCCATACCGAAAGCAGATATCATAACAAGAATCTTAAAATTTTCAAAGAGCTCAATCTGGGTAATCTGAGAACAGATTAAGAAGATTAATGAATCAAAAAAAGTTACAAAAATACAAACTCCTAAGAAGTTGAATATTAGTTTTCCATAGCTGTTTAGAGGAGGAATAAAATAGCAGAAGATTCCTATGGGCATAAAAACAACTCCCACTGCAACAATTATGTATCTAAGACAGAGCATTAATACCGTAAAGATAAGGGTGACTACATAGAATACTCCGAAAAAAAACTGCAAGCCAATGTTTACAATATTATCCGCAGTAAGCAAAAAGAAATGAGAATCAACCATATTAATTACTCCTGCTGTGAGTAAACTTTCGAGATCCAAGGCTAATCCATAAAGAAAATAAGATGCTTGAATGAGAATAATCATAATAAAAATATTCATAAACCATTCCTTTGCTTTTGCCCGCTTTATCGCATCATAACCTGAAAACATAAAATTAAATCCAGAATAGAGCATAAGGATTCCATAAAATAAAGAAAGGATATAGAGAATTATTGCCCACAAGGGGCTAAACAAACTCAGTTTAATAGGCTCGGTTAAAAGAGATTTTGTAAGCTCTAGCAATGGAGAAATTGGTGCATTAATTACCCCTAAAAAGAATTCATAGATTTTCTGAGGGATGCAACTCGCAAGATTAAGTAAACCACATTCATCACTAGCACTAACTAAGGGAAGAGAAAAAAGTATGCTTGTAAATATTCTTATTTTTCGCATTTTATTTTTTTAGAGCAATATTTGAGTAGAACATAGAGAAAACAATTAAGAAAAACAAACACAGCTAAATTACAGATAAGAAAAATTCTTTCTTTATTGCTGATATAAATTATAGTTTCTGCCTTGAAGTCATTATACTCCGCAGAAATTTTATTCTGATAACTTTGAGCAATAAATTCCGCACTTCCCTTTTGAGTCTTTGTTTCTCCGTTATAGGTTATTTTAGTTGTGACATTCTTAGGAAAAATATTTACTTTTATTGTTTCCCCAATTTCATACTTCAGTTTATCTGTTTTAATAAAAAAATCAATACTTCCGTATTCAGAATTGCATCCTTTCTCAACACTCTTAAAAAAATCAAAAGATTTTATCTTGCAGTTTTCAGTATTTTTTACAATTAAGAATTCTCTATCTTTAAGGAGATTAGAGATCTTTTCCTGACTGTAATCTTCTGCTTTAAGTGTGCTTACATAATAAGGAGGAAAAGAATAATCAACAGAATAAAAGTACTTATTAAACGCATATTCGGAATCCTTAAAATTAAGATTTATTGAATTGCTGTAATTTAGCTTAAATTTGGCTATACCCCCATAAGAATCTACTGGTTCAAGAAAAGAAAATAAATTGCTCTGGTATAAACTAACATTTAAGTCATCTTTAATTTTTAGGCTTTCTTGTTTATACTCTGTTTTTGAATAGTCGCAAGAATAAGAATATCTTCTGCAAGTGCCGTCATCCCTTCTGCTTGAGCAATATCTTCTCCATTTGTGATAATCTATTTCGACCCTGATTTTTATTTCATATTCAGATGTAATTGTAGAATTTTTGTTTAAAATTAAATCGAATAAATCTCCTTCTCCAGCATACTCTTTGTTAATATAAATTCTGTTCTTACCCTCTCTTCCATTTAGAGAATAGATTATTTTACAATAACCCTTTTCTGTCTGAGGATATTTCGAGCTGTAATAATTTTTAGGAATTTGTAAATCATAATTGAATCCTGTTAAAAGAGAAGTTTTAGAAGGGACATAAAGTCTTTCTTTGTAAAGGACAGAGGGCATGGAAGCGAAAATTTCTACCCATGCGTTTTTAATAAATTCTTTATTGTATGTCTGAATTCCTTCTGGAGGAAAATTTATTTCTATTTCTAAATTTTTATTAAAAATATATTCGTGGTCTGGAAAAAATTTGCTCTGATAATCCAGATTTGAGATTAAGATTTCTTTCTCTTGAGAAGTTATTCCTGAATTTAGAATATCAATGCACAGATCATAGTTCGCAGGAGAAAACTCACAGCTAATTGCTAAGGCAAGCGGGCTTTGAATCAAAAAAAGAATAAAGCCAAAGCCCGCAAGCAGATTGTTTTTTTCCATCTTAGCTTACAATGAAATTTACTATCAATGGTGCAACCCATATCACTACGAGCCCGATTACAACATACATAACCATGTTCTTGGCTTGCTCTCTCTTGCCAGGATTACTTCCAGCAGTCATGTAATTAAGCCCTGCAAAAAGAAGTACTAAAACTGCCAGGACAGTTGCAGAATACTTAACAAGGTTGTAAATTTTCATTACAGGCTCTAATATCTGGTCAAATGTTGCCTTATCTTCGCTAGAGATTGGTTGATCAAAGTCTGCACCCTTTGCAAAGTGCATGGAAGTGATTGCAACAAAAAACAAAAGACCAAAGATAGCCAAAATTTTGCTGTTCATTTTGCCCCCCGAAATTTAATTGATTTTGAGAAGTAATTTTTTATCTTCTCAATATGATCTTTGTATTTTCCTTTATGCTTCCATTTTAGAAATTCTTTACAAGAATTACAAAGGTCTTTTTCTCCTCTTATCTTTTTTTTGCATAAAATGCATTTTTTCATAATCCTCTTTTAGAAATTGGTTATAAATTAAATCGGATAAAAAAATTGTCCAATCTTTTATACAAAAAATATTTCCGATTAAATATAATCCCAAAACTTATGAAGCATTTATGGAAAAATATTCAGAAGACCTCGGAGAACAGGTTATTTCAAAGTTAAAAGAACTCAACTTAATTCTAGAAAAATTAAAACAGGAAATGAAAAATGCCAAAGAACGCCCATTTGCACATAGTAGTAGAAACGGATTTTCTTAACTCTCTAAAACTAGAAGCTAAAAAGAAAATGATCACACTTTCTGAATTTTGCAGGCTCAAACTACAGACAACTCTCCAATTGGACAGAATTGAATATAAACTTGATAAAATAGTCAAAAATGGAAGCAAATAAAATTATCCAAGGAGACTGCATCCAAATTCTAAAAGAATTTCCGAATAATTCCATTAATCTTATTATTACAGATCCTCCATACGGGGATAATGTTGCTTACGGGTGGAATAATAAAGTAATCAAAAATAATGAGAATCCCTTGATTAACTGCTCTGCGTTAGTAGAATGCTATCGTGTTTTAAAGAAAAATAGCTCTCTCTATTTGTTTACTAATTGGAAACATTATCCCTTTTTAACAGAATTTATTTTGAGATATACTAAGTTTAACATCAGACACCTAGTTATTTGGAAAAAGCACAATTTTGGTCTTGGTTGGGCATTCAGGCATCAGTATGAAATGATCTTAGTTCTAGAAAAAGGCAAGCCAAAATACAATTTAACTGATTTTTCGGATGTTCAGACTTGTAGCCACATAAACCATAACAAAGAAAACCATCCCCACGAAAAGCCCATAGATCTTCTCACAAAAATGATCCTGCATAGCTCCAGAGAAGGAGATGTTATCTTAGATCCCTTTTGTGGTAGCGGTTCAACCTGTCTAGCTTGCCAGCAAACCAAAAGAAAGTGGGTTGGAATTGAGCTAGATGAGAGATATGTGAAGATGGCTAAGGAAAGAATCTCCGATCACTAACGAACTAATTTATGGAGAAGACTTAAATATTTATACATATTCAAATTTCATGGAAGAATTACCATTTAAAGTATGGGAAGATTATGAACTCCAAACAAAAAATAAACACAAAGTTTTAAGGGATTATTTTGACAAGTGGGTTAAAATTCTAGGAAAGAATTCCGGACTGAATTATATAGATTGCTTTGGCGGTCTTGGGGCATATAGAGATAAAAAAGGGGAAATTTTTTATGGTTCCCCCGTCATTGCTACTGAAATTATAAAACAAAATCAAATGTCGTTAGGTAGAGAGGTCTCTTTAATTGTAATTGATAAAGAAACGGAGAATATTAACAATTTAAAAAAGATTTTTTCATTTCTAAAATTAGAACCAAAAATTCAGTATATCAATGAAGATTTTGATAAATCAATAAATAAAGTCTTAGATGAAACTCCAAATATTGCCCCAACATTCTTTTTTGTTGATCCTTTTGGGTTCAGTATCAAAAGATCTACTCTTGAACGAATAATGTCCAAACCAAAGTCAGAAATAATGTTTAATTTCATGTTTAATGGAATAAATCGCTTTTTAAAACTCCCTCAGTTTGAAAAAATATTTGACGAACTTTTTGGGGTACAAGATTGGAAAACACTATGTACTCTTTCTGGAAAAGAAAGAGAAAGTTGTATCCTAAAAAAGATCACAGGTGAATTTGAAAAATTTTGCAAATTTGTTTATCCTTACAGAATGTCTTTTGAAGATAAAAATAGAACTTATTATTATCTCATACACCTATCAAATCACTACAAAGGATGTAGCATTATGAAATCTTGCTTTGCTAAATGCAATCATGGGGAAGTGGAATTCTTTGGGAAAGAAAAACAGCTCACTCTCAATGAAACAGAAAGTGCAAAATTAGAAGATTGCAAACAATTTGTAGTTAAAAAATATAAAAAAGGAGAAATAAAATCTTTCTCGAAAATATGTGAAGAGAATATCTGTAGATCCTTTAATCCTTTTTTAGAATCCCATATAAGAAAATCATTAAACGAGTTAGAAAAAGAAAAAAAAGTGCTAATAAAAAGAAATCCCTCCACAACCCCCACAGGTAAAAAAAGGATATCTTTAGAGAATGGAGATGAAATAACCTTTTAACTAAGAACATTTATATAATTCTAATTCCTAATAAATTTATGAAAAAAGAGGGTGGTGTTTCTTATATAACTCGTAGTAGTCTTCTTTACAAAAGCAAAGTAGAATATGCAGATTTTTGTATTAATCATGTTGAAGGATGTTCTCATGGATGTACTTTTCCTTGTTATGCAATGTTGATGGCAAAAAGATTTGGAAAAATCAAAACATATTCCGATTGGTGTAAACCAAAAATTGTTAAAAACGCTCTAGAACTTTTAGAGAAGGAAATTCCAAAATATAAGGATCAAATAAAATTTGTACATCTTTGTTTCATGACAGATCCATTTATGTACAGACAGCCAGAAGTAGAAAAACTAACTTTGGAGATTATTAAAAAATTAAATGAAAATGACATTAGGTGCAGTGTTCTTACTAAGGGAGTTTATCCAAAGGATTTAACGGATATAAAAGAGTACGGGAGAGAAAACCATTACGGGATTACCTTAGTTTCTTTGGATCCTAATTTCAAAAAAAGATTTGAACCAGGAAGTGCTCCTTATATGGGAAGAATAAAATCTCTCAAGAGATTGCATGACGCTGGGTTAAAAACATGGGTAAGCATGGAACCTTTTCCAACTCCAAATTTAATTGAGGGAGATCCTTATTCTAGTTTAATAGAAATACTGAATAGTGTGTCATTTGTAGATGATTTAATCTTTGGAAAACTCAACTATAGTAAAGAAACTGGGTGTATCTGTGTTGAAGGTCAAGATGCAACTTCATTTTATGAAGAATGTGCAAGAATTGTTGAATATTTTTGCAAAGAAAAAGGAATAAATCTCCATATTAAATATGGAACAAAAAGTACTGACGACACTTCAACAGAAGAAATATTTAGAAAAAAATCTCTGGCAAGCTTTCAAGTAGATTAATCCTCTTTAACAATCAAAAAGCCTTTCTTAACTAACTCCGCTATAACTTTCATCTGTTTCTCTAGAACATCTACCCTTTCCTTAAGAACTTCATTTTGATTTTCAGATTTTGTAAGTTGTTTTTCAATTTCGGTTTTAGTTAGATCCATTAAGAGATCCTCTTCAGTGATGGTGTCCTTCATTCCAAGTAATTCAGAATAATAATGAATCTTCTCTGACCTTTTCCAGCCGAATCTATATTTTAATGCGGATTCAGATTTATACCTAGGCATCCAATAACAGCATGAGCAGTGCCTGAAATCATACATTGTAAGTTCAGAGTATTTTTGACCTGCAGGACTAATCGAATCTCCAAAGACCCTCTTTGCAAGACGTCTTAAATAATGATTAACTGCCTGTGGACAAATCGGAAAGAGATAATCTTCTTCTTTTAACCCCTTCTCCTCAATATATTCTCTAACAATGTCCGAGCAAATCATTAGCTTTATTCTTCTGCCAAAAGTTTTGCTTATTTCATCTCTTATTGCGAGCTCTTTGCATTTGTTATGAAGGTCGGAAACCTTAACGTTGATTAGCTCTCCTGGAGCTCTTATCCCGCTATCAAACAAAAACATAATCAAAACCTTGTACTCATATTTTGCTTCATCACATAACTTCTTTATTTCTTTTTCAGTAAGATAAACCCAGTTAGGTTTTTCTTTACTAGTATCCAAGTCTTGAGTTAAGTCATATATCTCAACACCTTTTTTACGATTGACTTTTTGATGCCAGTGCCAGAATGCCTTAAAAATTTTAACAAAATTTGCAGGATCCTGATAAACTCTCCCATCTACTCTTTTAATCGTTCCATTTTTCATATCCGTAAAAAAGCTATGAATTTGCCTTTCTTCTATCTTGAAGATATCGGTTAACCCATAAGTTCCCTCCAATTTCTTTGTAAGAAAAACCATCCTCTGTTTGAGATTGTTTAGTCTATTGTAGCTTCTTCCACCTTTTTTGCTACCAAGCCCAACATTTAGCCCATTTTCCATATCGTAAATGTAATCTAGAATTATTTTGGAGTTTTTCTCTGAAATTCCAGGGATGCTCTCACCAGATTTTTCCTTCCAAGAAAGATATCTTTCTTTATGGTGGCAAGGATCTATTTTCATAAGTCCTCCAATAATAAATTTAATTTAAAGCTCTTGTAAGAAATCGTAACATATTCATAAAGAAAAATCTGGGAAAAAATGGCAGTATTTTCCCATCTTGTAAAAAGACGCCCATGATTGTGCCATAATGGTCGAACGCCCCAACCG
>CAZUOZ010000014.1:0-3682 GCA_964621965.1 Candidatus Woesearchaeota archaeon
GGTTTTTTTCTATTTTCCTCAAATCTCTGAAGGGCAATTTTTTTAATTGCCTCCGATAAAAATTGTAGTGTGATTTAATCATTTTTCATTTTATTAGGAATTTTAATTTTCTTAATTGGGTTATATCATTTTTGTATAATTCTCTTAAATCTTTTATCTCAAAAATATTCATTATCATTCTATCAAATCCTGGTCCCCAAGCCAATACTGGAATTGGTTTTCCTAGTAGGGGTTCTGTTACTTCTGGACGAAATATTCCGGCCCCTCCAACTTCAAGCCATATTTTTTTTTCAGGATGCCAAGCATCTATTTCAAGAGAGGGTTCTGTGTAAGGAAAAAAAGAAGGTCTAAATCTTATTTTTTTAAAACCCATTTTTTCATAAAATTGTTTGAGGTATCCTAGAAGATTTCTTAAATTTGCATTTTCATCAATAACAATTCCTTCTGTTTGATTAAATTCAAATCCATGGCTCCAATCAATTGTTTCGTTTCTGAAGCATTTTCCTATTGCGAAAAACTTTGCAGGTAAATCTTGAGAGTTTAATCTTGAAAGAGTTTGAGAGGATAAGCAAGTAGTGTGTGTTCTTAGCAACATTTTCTTTGAAATTTCTTCATTCCATTTGTATTGCCATCCTTTACTTCCCGCGGTTCCTGTTTCATGGCTCTTTTTTACTTTTTCTACTATTTTTTTATCGGGAAGTGTTGAAGAAACATTTATGAAAAAAGTATCTTGCATATCTCTTACTGGATGATCTTGTGCAGTAAATAATGCATCAAAATTCCAGAATGAATTTACAATCATTTTACCATCCATTTCTTTAAAACCCATTTCTGTCCAAATTTTTCTTGCATAATCCATAGATTGATTTACAAAATGTCTTTTTCCTCCATTTATCTCTGGAACAGGAGATAGCACATCGTATCTTCTGAATTTTTTCCCTTTCCAAAGAGAGTCTCTTTCTAGGATTTTAGGTGTAATAGCTTCTATCATATTTTGTTCTTTAATCTCGTAAGTAGACAATTTCTTACCAATTTCGGTGAGTTCTATTTTAACTTCTTTTTTTTCTTTTATTATTAGAATATCTTTTCTTCTTTCAAGAGAGTTTAGAGCATATTTTTGTTCAGGAGTTAAAGAATCATAATTTAGCGGTAAGAGTTCTAAAAATTTTTCTTCTATAAATTTTTTTGAAATTTCTTCTTTTGAAGCATTTAATATTATTTTTTCATTTTTTAGTTCTATCAGGGCTTTTTTCTTTAATGCTCCTATAGAGGCCCTAAATTCTTCTTCTGAAAGTTCGCTTTGTTTTTGTGCTTCTTGCAAGGAAAGAATTCTTTTTTCATTTAAAATATTTATAAGTCTTCTTTCTGGAAGCCCTTTTTTTCTATACAATGCTCCATTATTTCCAACTTCCACCCTTTTTCTTTTTTCATAAGAAATCTTAATTATTCCTTTATTTTCCAAATAATCTAGTGCTCTTAAAACAGAAGTCTTGTCTAATTTAGATTTTTTGCTTATTTCTTCTATATCTTTTTCTTTAATATATGGAATTATTTTTCTTTCGTTTTGGTTTAAGGATTCAATTATTTTTTCCATATTTATATATACTTTTTTTAATTAAAAAGGTTTTCTAAATGTTTTTTATCATCCATGTAGGCATACCAAGAGTTAGACATAAAGAGATAAATAACATTTTTCTCCCTTTTTCTTTTAGGGGTGGAATGATCTTTAGTTGTAATTTCTTTTTTTTGCATAGAGAGATATTTTGTATAATTCTTGCCAAAATTTTTGATTTTTGATCTTTGTTTTCTTTTAAAATCTCTTGAAGATTTATTCCTATTTCTATCTTGTTTTTTTTTGCAATATTTGCTAATATTTCATTAAATCCAGAATTTCTTTGTTTAGAAAAATCTTTTCTTTTCTCAAGAGGGATAAGAAGGATATCTATTTTTGCTTTTTCTATAACTTGTCTTGCATAATCATCATTTTCGCTTGAAAAAATTATTGTTTTTTGTAAATTTTCTTTCCTTATTTTTTCTATTTCTATTTTTAATTTGTTAAAATTTTTTTCATTTAATATTTTATATTCTTCCATTTTTATATACAGAAACTTAATCTTTATAAACTTTAAATCCTTTTTTTGAAGAATGAAAAGAGGAAAAGTTTCAAATTTTGTTTCTTTAATTGAAAATAAAAAGGGTCTGGCCCCCCTCTTGATATCTGTCTTACTTGTTTCACTTGCAGTTGTAGCAGTTGGAATAGTCTGGGTTATTCTTTCAGGGGTGCTTAAATCTTCTCAAGAAGAAGTAGATTTTGGGCAATCAAAAATAAGTTTGAAATTAAGAACAGTTCATATTGAAAGCAACCTAGTTTCTGTTAAGATAAACAGACTAAACGGGGTAGGGGAAATGGATGGTATACGATTTATATTTTCTGATGGGAAAAGTAGTGAATTTATTGAAAATCTTACTGTGATGGAAGAACTAGAAGAAAAAACTTTTTATATGTCTCTTACTAAGCTGAATTCTAGAGATTTGCAAACAGTTTCAATTGCTCCTCTTTTGGTTCTTTCTTCTGGAAATCAAAGAATTGGAAATATTTTAGATACTTATAAAATTTCTTCTTCAAATTATAATCAAAGTTTTTATGATCAACAAAGTTGCTCTAGTGATGAAAATTGTTCTCCTACGGGATATCCAGAAATTTCTGGGTCTTCAGTATGCAATTTAACTACAGGAAATATAGAGACGCTTTGGACGGTTTATAGTTGTGTTTCTTCAATATGTTATGAGGAAGATGTTTTTAGAATCTCTCAAATTTGCCCAGAGGGGGGGTGTTATGAAAATGCAACTTGTGTTTTAACTCCTTGTGCTCAAGCATCCAATTGTGGTTCTGATGGTTTTCAAGGGCTTTCTTTTTGTGATTCTTCATCAGGAGATATTTATCAGAATTATGTGAATTATTTTTGTATTTTTGGTTTTTGTCAGAATGGTGTAAGTCAGTTATTAATTCAAGAGTGTGATGATTGGGGTTGTTTTGATGGTGAAAATGGAGGGGAGTGTAGCCCTGGACCAGATTGTATTGTTGATTCTAATTGTGGTGAGGATTCTTTTCTTGAAGGTTCGGAAATGTGCGAAGGGAATGAAGTTTGGGCATATTGGAGAGATAATTATTGTTCTGATGATAATACTTGTAGCAATAATGTAACACTTGTACCTAAAGAAGGAGGGAATTGTTCTGCTATTGAAGGTGATTGGGTTTGTATTATGGGTGCTTGTTTTGAAAGAATCGAATGTACTGAAGATAGCCATTGTAATCCAGAAGGGACGTGTGGAAAGAGGTGTGTTGATCAAAAATGTGTGGTAGAGGATTTTATCAATTGGGGTTTTGTTAATTCTATATGGCCTTCAGATATGGGAGAGTATTTTGATAGTAGTAGTCTTCCTACGGAAGAGGAAATATATCTCAATCATTTTGTAAGGTTTACTTCGGGGGATGAACAAAGATGTTTGAGGGTTAAAGAACACGTCTATCCTACTCCTCCGGGTGAAAATAGTTATCTTAGATTTGATATAAAATCTACAGGGGTCGCTCCCGGAGATAGATATGAGGTTTGGTTAACGCAATTTAATTGTGAATGTACTACTTCTTCTTAATCTTTAATAATAGTTCCTCTGAAATTTT
>CAZUOZ010000014.1:3782-14371 GCA_964621965.1 Candidatus Woesearchaeota archaeon
AATTGTGAATGTACTACTTCTTCTTAATCTTTAATAATAGTTCCTCTGAAATTTTATGAAATAAAATTCACAACCAACTAATTGCTTATGGTGGTTCCTCTGAAATTTTTTCCCTTTAATAGAGATTCTAAATTGCTTAAGTTTTTTCCAAGAATATAGGTTGTTATTTTATGTTTCATTATCGTATTAGCTGCAGTCTGGTCTAGTACAAAGTGTTGCCCTGGAGAAAATTTTTTTCTTGTTGCCATTGTGTGAAAATCTTTCCAATTTATTCTTGGAATAAATTTAGCCTCTTTGTGTTCGAGGGGGTTTTTATTGTATAATCCTTCTATATTCGTGAGATTTATGAACTCTGTTTTAAAATGCATAGCAATCGCAGCAGAAGTGGAGTCGGAAGTTTGATTTGGTTTATATTCGAGAGCTCCGCAAAAAAGTACATCTTCTTCTCTTAGATATTTTTCTAAAGTTTCTAAGGTATGAGGGATTCCCATTTTAGGATTTTTATTAAAGAAATAACTCATAAATCTCGCATTCATTCTCGTAGCAGATATTCCAACAAAACTTTGAAGAAGAATTTTTGCATTTTCTTTTTTTAGTATTCCTATATATTTTCTTGCAATGCTTCCCCCTCCACAAACAATTATAAATTTATATTTTTTTGTATTTTTTAAAATAATTTCTTTAAATTTTTTTAGAAACAAATAATCTATTTCATTAGGAATTATAAGACTCCCTCCTAAACTTATTACAATCACTTTTTTTTCCATATCCTTCTCTAGACATATTCTTTTAAAAATTGTTTCTTTTTTAAAAATTAATAAGACCACCCAATTCTAATTATTTTGTTACTTAATAGGGGTTACTAATAGAAAGATTTATAAATTTCTTTATTTAGAATTGTTATGGATAAAATTGAAAAAATACCTAAAGATTGGAAGGTTTTGAATGAAGAAAATACTTTTAAATTAGTGGATGATAAAGGAAATCCTAAATCTTCCATTATTTATAAAATTGATAAAGATAAAGTTGGAAATAGCTTTTTAGAAATAATTTCTGTAGCATCTGGAAAGGAACAAGGAAGAGGCCATTATGGGGTTCTTTATGATGGATTAGAGTCTTTTGCAAAGTCTCAAAAGATTTCTTATCTTTCTGGATTTATCCACCCCGAAAATTTTCGTTCAAGAGAAGTTCATAAACATTTTGGATTTTTGGAAAAAGAACAAGTAAGCTATCTAGATGGAAGAGAGAGAAGGATTCGTTTTGAAAAGTTTTTATCTATTTAATAGTAAATAATTCACTATCTTTTACATCAAATATTTCTAATCTTGCCCCTGAATCTATCCATCCATGAGCATAATTTATTGCTGCAAAAGAGTTTACAAAATCTTCCTTTTTTTTGAAGTATTTTGCATCACTAAGATAGTTTGAAACCATCTCTATTATTTCTTTTGCTTCATTTTCTTTTCCTTTCATAATTGATTTTTTTATAATTATTAGTGCTTTTTCAGTTTTTAAAAAATAATCATCCAATTTTTCTTTTGTAATTGTATTTTCCATTTTGTTTTTAAATTTCTTTTATTTTAAAATCTTTGTAAACTTAAACAACAAACTTTAAATATTATATTTAGTTCTTTTTTTTGTAGGGAAAAAGGGAAAAATGAATAAGTTATTAGTTTTAATGGTATCCGTTCTGGCAGTTTTTTTAATTACGGGAATATTTGCATTTGTTTCTGGAGCGGATGATTTAGAGTTAGCAGATTCTGAAGAGTTTTCCAAGCAAATTTCTGAAATAATTAATTCTTCTGATCAAAATCTTTCTTCGAGTGTTTCTACTTATGTTAAAGAATTTGTTTCTAAAAAAGGAATAGATCCAAAAAAAGTTTCAAAAGTTTCAAAAGTTTCCTTTGATGAGTTACCAAAAGAAGTAAACATAGAAAACGTTAATGATAACAATCTTGCAATTTATGAAGTTAATTATAATGAAACATCTGACGAAGAAAGAAAAATGTTTGTTATAACTTATTCAGTTGATAAGTTAAGATCACAAGGAGATTTAATTGTCTCTTCAGATAAAAGAATGTTTTTGAATTTCGGATTGAATAGTGAGATAGGCACTTCTCAATTTTTAAATACTGCTTCAGGAGTTGAAGCAAGTTTAGAGAAAGGTTATATTATGATGAGAGAAGGAAGTATAACCGGAATTTCAACTGTACTTGAAGTTACTCAAAGTTTGGAAAATGGAAGAGTAGAAATAATAATCTATAAGAATGGAGAGCCTATAGGATTTGGAAATACAGTGCTCTCTAGTGAGATAGGAATAAAGAAAGATTATGATGTTCAATCAAGAGGAGTTGTTGGCTTTGAGCAAGGGGATATAATTTCAGCTTATGTTAAAGTTGATGGTTCAGTAAAGGACGTCATAACTTTAGTAGAAATAACTACATTAAATTAAGAGAAAAAATATGGAAATAAATAAAAATGAAATTAACATCTTTTTCAAATTCAAATGAAAAATCTTAAAATAAATAAAAATGAAATCAACATCTTTTTCAAATTCAAATGAAAAATCTGAAAGGAGGAAGAACAATGAGAGACGAAAGTGATAGGACAAAGTGGATCATTACTGCACTTGTAGTTTTAGTGGTAATCCTTTTAGGAGTTGTTTCTTATGCTTTGTTTATTAAGCCTGCCTACCAGGAATATCTTTTTGAAAAACAACAAGAAGCATACAATCTAGGATTAACTGATGCTCAGACTGCAATGTTATCAGGAATACAACAGAGCCTCAGCACAATGGGATATGTCCAAATAACTTTAGGAGAAGATCAACAAGTAT
This sequence comes from Candidatus Woesearchaeota archaeon, assembly GCA_964621965.1. Classification (GTDB taxonomy): domain Archaea; phylum Nanobdellota; class Nanobdellia; order Pacearchaeales; family GW2011-AR1; genus CAZAGO01. Next base: position 6,619 of record CAZUOZ010000014.1, read on the forward strand.
TTTTGATGCCTTTTGATCCTAACAGTTTAAATCAACAAGCTCCTGCCCAATAGAAATTTATTGGAATAAGTAGTTTTTTTATTTTTTTTATTTTTGTTGGAAAGTTTTATATAGACTTTTCTCTTTTCTTTTCAAAAGAGTGTGTTTTAGTTACTTACATTAAATGGCTTATAAAAAGTACATAAAAAAAGACGGGAAGATTTATGGGCCTTATCTTTATCATAGTAGAAGAGTAGATGATAAAGTTATATCTGAGTATTATGGGCATGAAAAAAAAAGGAATTATAAAAATGTCTTTCTTTCAATCGCTTTTATATTGGGGCTATTCTTTGTTATTTATGGATTTAGTTATATTCAACCTTATTTTTCTGGAAAGGCGATTTTTAATATTGATGCAGATTATGAAGAGGGAAAACCCTTAGAAGGAGTTTTGAAAATTTCTTTAAGACAAGGAGAGATGCTCCCTTCTTCATCTAAAATAGTTTTTGATAATAATGGTTTTTTTCAAGAGTATTCTTTGAGAGAACTAATTTCTGAAGAAAATGTTGAAGGAAGTTTTTATGTTCAAGGAAAGGAAATTATAGGAGTAGGAGAGGGTTATGGGCTTGCTGGTGAAAAAGAAGTGTATCCTCTGGTTTATTTTGAATTGGATTTTTTTTCTTTTAATAATTCTAATAGTTCTGAAGGAGATTTTTCATTTGAAGAACCAAGAGCGGAAGAGGATTTAACAGAAGAAAACTCAACAGAAGAAATTATTATAGATAACTCTACAGAAGAATTATCAAATGAAGAAACAATAACAGAAGAAAACTCAACAGAAGAAATAATTATAGATAACTCAACAGAAGAATTACCTATTGAAGAAGCAATAACAGAAGAAAACTCAACAGAAGAAATTATTATCGATGATACTGCAGAAGAACTATCAAATGAAGAAACAATAACAGAAGAATCAAGCGATTCTTCTTCAGAAAAGAAAGAAAAGAAAGAAAAGGAAGAAAAAGATAAAACTTCTTCGGATTCTTCAAGCGAATCTAATGAATTTTCAGAAGTTTCTATTACTGGAAGTGTTATCTCTTCTTTTTTTAGGGGAATTTCAAATCTATTTTTAGGAATTACTGGTACTGGAAGGGTTGCTATAAGCTTTGAAAAAAGCATGGAGGGAAATGCTTCTTATGAGGTTCCATTTATACATTCTCTTAATGATATGGAAACTGTAGAACTTAAGAAAAATTCGGTGTATATTATAAATTCTGAAGGTGAAAAGCAAAGAATGGAAGATTCCCTTATTTCTTTAGATACAGTCAATGGTAGGGTTATTGTTAGTACAGATTATTCTGAAAAAATTAGTGGCTTTGGAGAAGAGTATTTAGGAGAGGAAGAAAAAACCTTGTCAATAGATCTATCTCCTTTGAATATGAGTTTTGAAAAAGGTAATTTATCTATCTATCTTGTTTATGAAGAAGAAGAGATTATTTCATTAGCAACATTTTTAGAGGAAGGAAAGATTTTAACAAATGAGACTCTTCAAGAAATTCCTGTTCTAAATGTTACTAATCAGACAATTTTACAAACATTAAAATTTGTATCTTCTGGAGAATTAAGCGAAGAAGAAAAAGCAATTCTTTTAAATCATTTTGGAAATCTTTCCGTGTCTACTACTAAATCTGAAATATTTAATGGAAGATTGATAAGAAATTACCAGTTGGGAGACTATGAAGTAAAACATTCTTATGATTATAATGGAGAGATAGATTCTTTATTAGAAGAACAAATGCAAAGGGATTTAATGAAGTGGTTAAGAGATATAATAAATAATATTTCTAGAAATGAATCTTCTTCAATAGAACTGGGTGAGCTTTTAGGAAATTTTAGTTTAATTAATGAAGTAGAAAATTTTTCTGAATCTATAGTAGAATGATTTTTTTATAATTTTTATCTATTCATTACAAATTTTGGTCTATTCTGAGAAATCATTTTTCTTATTATAAATTTAGAACCTATTGATTCAGAATATATTGCGGAGATTATGAATTTTCCATAGGCTACCTTAAATAATCCTTCTTGAAGTGGGATTTTTGTTTCTTTTGAAAACTTTTTTATTATATCTTCTATTTCTTCTTTAGTCAAAGAAATGTTTGTTTCTTTGGCTCCGTGGATTCCACTAATAATAATGTTTTGTTCTGGTCCGTTACATTCTATAGTTCTTATTACTGGGTCTTGAATAAAATTGTTTATTTTTCCTAAATCTATTTCTCCAGGCATAGGGATAGGTTTAAGACTTTGTATTTTTTCCGGAAGCGAATGTTCTTGAATAAAAGATTTATTTTTGAATGGAACATTTCTATTTATTAGCCCTTTTTGAGAAAGAACCATAAAAGGGCTTCCTTCTCTTTCAGGCCCTTTTTTTATAGAAGAGAAATATTCTTCTTTTTTCTTTATTTTTTCTTTTACATATCTTTTTATCTCTTTTTTATCTTTTATTACTTGATTCTTTTTTTCCTTGAGTTCTTCGTTGATTAGGTTTATTTCTTTTTCTTCTTGTTGTTTAACCATATAGGCTAATTTCTGCATTTCAATATCTATGGAATTTCTAATTAATTGCTTAGTAAATTCTAATAAAAAGAATTCTTTAAATTCTTCAGAAGTTTTGTAAAACATTTCTTTACTCCGGAAGAGATTTGAATTTAGGAGGTAATTGTGGCGGTTCTGATGAGGTTGTTTCTTCTTCTGCAGACGAAATTGATCTTTGGTATTTCTCTAATGGTTGATAATTTTCTGAAGGAATCGGAGAGTTTCTTGTAGGGATTAAATTTAGAGGTTTTCTTTGAATTGGGGTTGGGATAGGGTTTTGAATAGGCCTTATATTTGGAATTTGATTTTGAAGAGGTCTTGTTCTTATTAATTCTTTTTCCTCTTCTTTTTCTTCTTGGATATTTTTTGAAGGAGAAATTTCATCATGAAGAAGTATAAGTCCTTTAGCGATTGTTTTATTTTGTTCTAATAAACTATCAAATTTTTCAACCATTTTTTTCACATCTTTATTTTCTTTTTCAGTATTAAATTCTTTTTCAGCAAGAGCTTTAGCAGAAATTTCGAAGAGGTTGAGCATTTTTGATATCTGTGTTCCAAGAGAATCGAATTTTTCCGAAAGATGAGTCATAACTCTTTGAAGAGCTACAAAATTTTCTATTAGAATTTTTTCAGTTCTAGCATCTTCTTCAGTTAAAGAATGTATACGCATTGGAACTCTGATGGTGCGAGGAGACTTTCTTTTCTTCTTTTTAGAACTAGTTCTCTTCTTCTCTGTCATTCTTTTCTAAGGGTATTTTTATTTATAAAGCTTTTTAGAATTTGAATTTTTTCTTATTAATCATTTTTAGGTTGATATTTTCTTGGTTCTTCATCTGTTCCTTGAACCATTCTTTTTTCTATCTCTTCTACGTATTCTGCAATTTCTTTTGCAGAATCTGCATTTACGCTTATGCTATCTATTCCATTTTCAACTAAGAACTTTACCATTTCTTTTTTACTTCCAGCCTGTCCACAGATGCTTGATTCTACTCCTTCTCTTTTACATACTCTTATAACATATGCTATTTGATGAAGGATTGCAGGATGCATTTCATTATAAATATCCTGAACTTGTTCATTTCCTCTATCCACTGCAAGCATATATTGAGTTAAATCATTTGTTCCAAAAGAAATAAATTTAATCCCTTCTTCACATAATTCTTTTATTATTTGCACTGCAGCGGGAGTTTCAATCATAACTCCAAGTTTTGCTTTATGAAATTCTAAAGAATCTATTATTTCTTTAGTTTCTCTTACTTCTTTAGTAGAAATTACTTGTGGAAGCATAATTCCTATTTTCTTTCCGTTTTCAGAAATTCTTTTTAGTGCTCTTATTTCTGCTTTTAATATTTCTGGATACTTGAGTCCAAATCTTATTCCATGCATTCCCAACATAGGGTTCGCTTCTATTTCTTTAGATGCTCCTTCTAAATTTCTAAATTCATCACTTCTTATATCTGAAGTTCTTACCCACATTTCTTCAAAATGTTTAGATATTTCATCAAGCCCTCTGTAAATGAGTTCTTCATAATCTTCTATTTTATTTTTTTCTAAAAAATAATTTGGGTGTTTTCCTCCTTCAGATATTATTCCTTCTATTCTTGTTAATCCTACTTGTTTTATTCCTGTTTTTGCAGATCTTTCTGCAAAAGTTGGCAAGTCAACCATTACTTTTATTTTTGTTTTAGTTTTTGATTCAATAGGACTTATTTCTTGTTTTACCGTTTCAGAAGTTTTTCCTTCGTATACTTTTCCATTAAATCCATCAACTGTAACTATTTCTCCTTCTTTTAATAATTCTGTTGCTTTTTGTGTTCCAACTACACATGGGATTCCCATTTCTCTTGAAACTATTGCTGCATGAGCTGTTAAACCCCCTTCATCCGTAATTATTGCATTAGACTTTTGCATTGTAATAACCATGTCTGGGTTAGTCATTTTTGTAACTAATATATCTCCTTTTTCTACTTTTGATAGGTCTTTCAAATCTTTGATTATTTTTACTAGTCCGGATGCAATTCCTGGAGATGCTGCAAGTCCTTTTAGAATTTCTTTTCCTTCTATTTTCTTCTCTTCACCTTTTATTACTCTTCCTTCTATTGTTGTTATGGGTCTTGTTTGCACAATGTATATCTCCCCTTTTTCTATGGCAAATTCTAAATCTTGGGGTTTTCCATAATGATTTTCTATTTTTAGAGCTAAATCAGCAAGCATTTTTATTTCGTACTCTTTTAAAACTTGAGAAGAAGATTTTTCTGGGCTTAATTTTACAGTTATTTCTTTGCCAATTGAATCACGAGTTATTGCTATCTTTTTTTCAGAAATATCTTTTTGTAATACTTTTAAATCTGGAGAGACGATATATTTATCTGGAGTAATAGTTCCAAGAACTATTCCTTCTCCTAATCCAAAGACTGCTTCTATTATTATATTATCATTATCTTTGTAAGAAGGATCTTTTGAGAAAATAACTCCAGATTTGTCAGAATTAATCATTCTTTGAACTACAACTGCAAGACTTACATCACCAAATCCTTTTTTATTTCTGTAATAAACTGCTCTTGCTGTAAAAAGAGATGCAAAGCATTCTTTTATGCTTTGGATTAGATTTTTTTCTCCTTTTATATCTAAAAAAGATTCTTGTTGTCCAGCAAAACTTGCTTCTGCTAAGTCTTCTGCTGTAGCGGAACTTCTTACTGCTACAAAGCTAGAGTCTGCTTCAGATTTTATTGAGTTTCTTACTGCAACAGATGTTGGTTCTGAATTTTTTTTCAGTATTTCAGAAATAATATCTGATTCCGAGTCTATATTATTTATATTAAGTGCATCATATGCTTCAAGTATCTCTTCTTCTAAATCTTTAGGAATCTCTGCATTTAATATTGCTTCTCTTATTTTTTTTGCAGTTTCTTCTAATTGTTTAGTGTCTTCGTGGTTTATACTTTCTATAGATTTTTTTATAAAATCATTTAATCTGGATTTTTCTATAAAGTAATCATATGCTTGAGCAGTAACGACAAATCCTGGAGGAACTGGAATTCCTAGATTGAATATCTCTGAAAGATTTGCCCCTTTTCCTCCGACTATTTTTCCCGAATTTTTATTTAATTCTGAAAACCATTTCACAAAATCCGAACTATTTTTTATCTCCTTTTTTATCACCATTTTTAAATAAATGAAGTGCAGTTAATAAATATTTTGTACGAAACATTTATATCTTTATTGCATCCACAATCAACCAATGAAGTGAGTATCTGCAATTTCTTTTATATCTTTATTGCATCCACAATCAACCAATGAAGTGAGTATCTGCAATTTCTTTTATATCTTTATTGCATCCACGGGGCAGCTTTCAATAGCATCTTTTAGGCATGGCAATTCTTTTTGGAGAATAACTTCTGCTTTGCCTTTATTTATCTTAAAAATTTTAGGGCACATTGCTTCGCAACTCCCACAACCTATACAACTCTTTTTATCTATTTTAATCATAATTATCTGTAGAATATTGGCTTTATAAATTTAATCAGCGAAGGAGTTAACTTTATAAAGTATTTTTGTTTATCTTCTCTATGGATATGTTAACTTTTGGCATTATAGGCATAGTTGTGTTTGTAGCCCTAGTCTTCTTCTATTATTTCAATAGATTTGTTCTTTTAGGAAATAGAGTGGATAATTCTTTATCTCAAATAGATGTTCAACTTAAAAGAAGGGCCGATTTGATTCCTAATTTAATAGAAACCGTAAAAGGTTATGCAAAACACGAAAAAGAAGCAATAAAAGCAGTTACAGATGCAAGAAAAGCGATGGTTTCTGCTAAAGGTATTGAAAGTAAAGTTAAAGCAAACGATAAGCTCGAATCCGCTTTAAAAACTATATTTGCAATTGCAGAGGGTTATCCAGATTTGAAAGCTAATACTAATTTTTTAGAACTTCAGAGAGAACTTTCTGCAACAGAAGATAGGGTAGCTTATGCTAGACAATACTATAATGATAGTATACTTAGGTATAATGATTTATGTAAGGCTTTGCCAGGGTTATTTTTTGCAAGAATATATGGAAAAAAATCAAGAGATTATTTAAAAATAGCCGAAGCTGAGCGAAAGGAAACAAAAGTAAAGTTTTAATTTTATTTAAATTAATAAAATAAATCTTTCATATTTTAAGAGATAATTTTTATTTTTAAAAGACAATTATTAAAAACCCTTTTTTATTATTTATATTATGGCTGAGAAAAAAAGAATCGATTTTCGTGATCAAATATCAAAAAATAAAATAGGTTCATTTTTTTTAATGTTTTCTGTTTTTGTAATTATTGTTATACTTGGGTATATTATTTCAATGGCTTTTGAACCAGGATTTTTTTTTATAATCATGATTTTTTCAATTATTTTTTCCATAGGTTATATTCTTATAAGTTATTATAATTCAGATAAAATTGCGATTATGAGTGTGGGGGCAAAAGAAGCGAGCAGGACTGAACATAGACAGTATTATTCTTTGGTAGAAGGATTAACGATTGCTTCTGGATTACCAATGCCTCGTCTTTATGTTATGAATTCCCCTCAGATAAACGCTTTTGCTTCTGGAAGAGACCCGAAACATGCGGTTATTTGCGTAACTACTGGTGCACTTGAAAAGCTTGAGAAGAAAGAGTTGGAAGGAGTTTTATCACACGAGCTAAGCCATATTGCAAATTATGATATAAGATATATGACTCTCGTAGCAGTTATGGTTGGAATGGTTGCTATAATATCCGAGATATTTTTAAGGAGTTTGTGGTTTAGAGGAGGGGGAAATGATAATAGAGGAAATGCAATTTTTATGATTATTGGAATTGTTCTTGCTATTTTAGCACCAATAATTGTGAAACTTGTTCAGCTTGGAATTTCTAGAAGGAGGGAATATGCCGCCGATGCTACTGCAATAGAATTTACAAGATATCCTCAAGGATTAATGGGTGCTTTAAAAAAAATACAAGCATCTAATATACCTGAGAAAAAAATTAGCAAAGCAGTTGCACCTTTATTTTTCGCAAATCCCTTTAAGGGCTTAGGAAGTACTCATCCTCCTTTAGAAAAGAGGATAGAAGTTTTAGAAAAGATGTAGTCTTTTTAGAATAAATATGTTCATAACCAAAATTTAAAAACTCTTTTTTACTTGTCTTTCAATGGGAATATTA
>CAZUOZ010000015.1:0-13071 GCA_964621965.1 Candidatus Woesearchaeota archaeon
ACGTAGGTTTTCTAAAGAAAACACTCCGGATGCATGACGGAATTAGCAAAGTAATATCGCTGAAGCCGTAATCTTTGAAGTATATTTTATAAAGCAATTTTCTTTAAAAACAGAGAGGTAGTGCAGGTTACATGCTTAAAGACTTAATTACTGTAGCTAAGATTACACAAGCGAGCATCTTTTGTAGCTCTTCTAACTATTTTGCTCTCTATGAGTCTTTAAAAGCATGTAGAGATAAGGAATTTCAACCAGTCTTTCTTCCAGAAACAATAGACTTGATGATTCAAGCAAAAGATGATACATCTCTCTGGAGTAGGAATATAGAATGGATCACTCCAAGTATGAAAATTGGAGGAAAATCAAAGCAAGGAAATCACGTGGTTATTTATGCACACGTTCCAACTTTTTTTACAACTGTTGAAAACTTCCAGGAGCCGGTGAGAGACAAATTCTATAAAACCTTTTTAGAAAGAAAAACTCCCCAGATTGAATTTGAAAAAATTTTAGATATGGAAGATGGAGAAAGAGTATTTGTTCATGATTATTCAGAAAAAAGAGAAAAACAGAGAAAGTTTGAACCTCAAGAGGCAATGGAAAAAACAAGACTGAATTCTATTCTTGGAGGAAGAAAGAGGGCAGAAGCTTTTTTTCAAAGGGTTAAAGGAAGAGTAGGAGCGATTGAGGTAAATGATTCAGATTTCCAGCTGCAATGTTCAGGTACGCGCCCAGCATATGGGAACACAAGATTAATCGAATTTAGTCCTCGAAAAGTAAGTAGCTGGAATGATTTTAGTCATGCCTATTTTTTAGGGGTTCGTGAAGAATATTTCACACTTAATAAGGCTCTTCTTAATTTTGACTCTCTTTTTAAACAAGTTTCCGAACTATCTGCTCCATATATTCCAGAAGTAGCAAAAAAAGATTTCGAGCAAAGTCTAAGCGATCTTATTTTGAATAACTAACTTTTTTTAATATATCTAAAATTATAATTTTTAATCTCTTGTTCTATTTAGACTTTGCTATGGCTGTTCTTAAATAAATAGGATAATTTTTATCAAATATTTCTTTATATGTCCCAGAAAAAGAAGATTCAAAGAGGGTTTCCATTTCTGTGCAGTTTATTTTTTTGCCCAATTTTGTTCGTTTAATTTTTGTCTAGGATTCATTCTAAGTGTTTTTATAAAAAAAGAATAATACTAAAAAAATAAAAAAAATAAAAATTTTTAGTAGTAGCTTTCACCGAACTCTTCGACTTTTTCAGGTTTCTTTGTGATTAAGACAATCAATACAACAAGCAATACCACGAAGATAATTGCTAGTATTATTGTCAAGGCTACTAGTGGATTATTTGTTCTTGATGCTTTTCCGGCGTCTGTTGCAGGGTTGAAGGTAACGTCTTTAACAAGAGTCTCTCCTGAGAAAACACTAACCTTGTATTCCTTATCAGAACTAGCCTTTATAGTAACGGTCTTACTTGAACCAGCAGGAACAACAACAACGCTTTCGCTGACTGTTGCAGGATATTCAGGTATTATTTTGTAAACCTTTATTTTATTTGTAGGGTTTACAAGAACAATGTTGTTTCCTGATTGTATTACTGTTTCAGAAAGGTCGTTTTTAACGATTATTTGTTTGGCGAATTCTGTTTTTTCATCATCGTTTTCAACCAAGATTTCAAGGGCATAAACCCCTCCTTGAACATCGTATGGGATATCAAGGTATAACCTAGCTGTAACAGTGTCTGTATCGTCTTCGTCAAAACAATCGTCACATCTTATCAAGCAAATTGAGTCGTCTTTACAGTCGCATTCTTTTAGAGCAAATAGGTCTCCTAAGTATTTCTTTCCACTTTTAAGGCCTAATGCAGGTATGCTTGCAGAAATGTAAACATCTTCTAAATCATTGTAACCTATATTTTTCAAAACAACATCCACAGGAATAGTTTCTCCAGCTTCAATTGTTTGTTTTACAGTTACAGATTTAATGTCTGCATTGTATGAAGGTCTTTGAACTCTTAAATCAAATTCCTTAGTAGACTTGTAATCTCTGTTACTTACTGTTACAGTAAGCGTAATTGTGTCACTAAGTTGATCTTTGAGTTCGTAAGGGATTTGAAGAGTTAATACTTTCTTGTATCTCTTTCCATCCTCTACATCAAAGTTAGATGTTTTAGATTCAACATCTACCTTATCTCCTTCTATTTCTGCTTTGACTCTAACATCTGAAGTGTCTTGAAGAGAGTTAAAGTAAACTTCTATAGTTACTTTTTCTCCTGCAATAACGCTCACATCTCCTGTGTATGCGTCCATGCCATCAACTTCAACCGCTTCGTTTGTAGTTAAGTCACCAGCAAATGCGCTAGCTGTAGCAACTAAGAACAACATGCTTACAGTAGCAATGAAAGAAACCAAAAAACTTTTGGCATTCATTTTTTTTCTTTTACTTTTTGTTTTTATTTAATTGAGCAAAGCCCTTTGTTCTTTGCAAAATACCAAGAGTTAAACTATTTATAAACTTTATTGTGACAACACTTAATAGTAATTAGAAAGTGTCAAAAACGTCACTTTGTGTCAGCACATACAGTTACTTATTTCATAGGCCTTTAAGATATCAATACTTAGTATAGAGTCTCTTACAGGGGAAGGACTTTCGTTTATTATTGTTATTCTTTTACCTTTTGGAAGATTTTCTACTAGCTGAAGAATATCCTTTTCTTCAGTTTTTTTATGATTTTTTTCACCTTTGTCTCCAAATTCAATTCCTGAAAAATGAATATGAAGATTATTAAATTTTTTGAAAGTCTCAAACACCTCTTGAAATTTATAACTTTTTTCTCTTGCAAGAATGTGGGCAAAATCTATACAAAAACTACATCCTGTTTCATCTACTAGTCTTTTTATTTCTTCAATACTTCCAAAAACATTTATTTTTCCCATTATTTCTGGAGCAAGTTCTGGAGTGTATTTTTTTTCTTTTCTTTCTTTTTCAATTTCTAGAATTCCTTTTTTTATATTTTCGTATGTTTCTTCTTTGCTTTTTTTTCCGTAATATCCTGCATGAAAAACAATTTTTTTTGCTCCGAGATAAGTTCCCATTTCACAGCATTTTAGAATCCTTTGTTTGCTTTTTTCTATTTTTTCTTTCTCCGCAGAATTTAGGTTTATCCAATAAGGCGCGTGTATGCTTAAAACAATTCCAAGTTTTTTTGCAGCTTCTCCTATCCTCAAAGCATCCTTCTTATGATGAATATAAACTCCATAAGTAAAAGCGATTTCACAAGCTCTTATTCCCATTTTAAAATAGTCTTCAAGATTATCTATAGCTTCTTTTACTCCTCCTAATCCTGAAGGACCAAATCTCGTTTCCATTTCTATAAAATGGGTTCAAAGATTATAAAGATATTTCTTCAAGATAGAAATATTTATATTGTATAAATATTGTTTTAATGCTATGGAATCAAAAAAAGACTATTCAAAGCTAAATCTTGAAAATATTGTAAGAATGGCATTTCACCCAAAAGGATACAAAGATTATATGGCTGGATTGAGTAATGAATTTGAATTGGACCCATTATCTTCTTCAATAAATAAGGGGACTGGGGCATTTATAGATATCTTAAAATACGTCGCTTATGTTGGAAGTTTATATAGAATTGTCTATTAAAATAAAATTTTTCTTTCTTCCAAAGGTTTATAAACAGACTTATTTTCTTAGAACCACATAAGAAAACTGAAAAGATTTCTATATGTATTCGGAGGTAAATGTATGAACAACTTCAACAATAGGGGCGGCGGCAATAGAAGCGGCGGTTTCAGAAGAGACTTCGGCCCTAGAGAAATGCACAAGGCAACTTGTTCTGAGTGCGGTAAGGAATGTGAAGTTCCTTTCAAGCCAACAGAAGGTAAGCCTGTTTTTTGCAAAGAATGTTATGCTAAGAAAAGAAAGTATTAAGTTTTAGTCTTTAATAATTAGTTAATGTGCTTTTGCACTTTTTTATTATTTTTTTATTCCGTTTTCTATTTTTTCACACAAGTTTTATAAACTCTTTTAACTGGAATCTATTTAGATTAGAAAAATATTTGATTATCGCAATCATATCATTTATCACATTCATTATTTAGGCAGTTTGCCTGGAAAAACAGCATAAATTCGTAAGAAGGCGAAAGAAATATTTTTCTAATGGGGCTATTATAGCTTCAAATTAAATAAATAACAAATAATGGAGAATTAGAAAAAATGGCAAAGGTTAGCCCAGTATCAATAAAGTATATGATACATGCGAACTTTTCAGCGGAAGGGGCATTAGAAAAGCCTGATGTAATTGGAGCTCTATTTGGACAAACCGAAGGACTTCTTGGAGCAGATCTAGAGATGAGAGAGCTGCAAAAAGAAGGAAAGATTGGAAGAATAGAAGTCGATTTAGAAAGAAGCGACAAGAGAACTACAGGTAAGATAAGCATACCTACCGCGCTTGACCAGTCCGAAACAACTCTTATAGCTGCCGCTATTGAAACAATAGAAAGAATAGGTCCTTGTGACTCTCAGATAGAAGTAGAGAGAATAGAGGATGTAAGAAGTAGCAAAAGAGAGTATATATTGGATAGAGCAAAAAAGCTTATGCAAGGAATAGAAGGAATATCTGATTCAAGAGAAATTTCTAACCAGATAAAAGATTCTGCAAAGATGATTGGTGTCAAAGAGTATGGAAAAGAAAAACTTCCATGTGGAGACATTTCAGGTTATGAAATTATAGTGGTTGAAGGAAGAGCAGATGTTATGAATCTTCTAAGAAACGGCATAGACAATGTTATTGCAATGAATGGAACCAAGCTTCCAGAATCAATAGGAGAGCTTGGAAAAGAGAAAGAAATAACTCTTTTCGTTGATGGAGATAGGGGCGGAAAGCTCATAATACAAAACGTTCTTGACAATGCAAAAGTTGCATACATCGCTTTTGCGCCAGATGGAAAAGAAGTAGAAGAGCTTACTGGAAAAGAGATTCTTATGAATTTGAGAAAGAGAATTCCTGTGAAAGATTATTCAACTAGAAGTTATAATTTTTCAAAAGAAATCAAACCTCAAGAAGCGCTTGAATTAGATAAAGAACAGAAAGAAATTCTTAGAAAGATTTCTAACGAAATTCAAGGAACAGGAAAAGCAATTTTTCTGAATGAAAATCTTGAAGAAATAAAAGAAAGCTCTTCAAGAGGAATTGGAATAACTTTAAAGAAAGTTTCAGTGACTCCTACGATCATAGTGATGGATGGAATTGTTACAAGTTCTGTTACATCTGCTGCTGAAGAAGCGGGCGTTAGAGTAATCGTAGCAAAAAGTTTCGCAACATCAGATACTACCATAAAACTTCTTAGTTTATAAGAAGCATTTTTATTTTTTTATTATTTTTTTTTCAATTAGTTTCTCTTAAGAGAATCTCTAAATTTATCCTCCAACATTACTCCACTTAAAATAGTGGGGAGATGAAAGATCTCTTTCTTCAGGTATTATTTTTTCAACTATTCTACCTATCAATGAACCTAGGTAAAATAAGAATATCCAAGTTATGATTGAAGATAAGATGAATAATGCACTAATGCAGAATCCAGAAGAAACACACACACCACTCATTTTTTCCTGTAAAAAGAAAAGAGTATATCCGGTAGGAAAAGTTAGCCACACGAGGAAGGAAGATGTACTCAAATAAAATTCTTCATAAATTTCTGCTAGTAAGAATATAACAAATGTATAAATAATGCTGCTAAAAGCAATAACTTTCCCTATATACTCTCCTTTTTCAATGCGATCTTTTACATCCCAATCCATATAATAATTAATAAAATGAAAATATAAAAAGGTTTAGAAAGCACAAAATTTCTTATTTTTTGAGAGTATTCTTTACCCTCTTTGATTTAAGAAGATACAAAGTGATTATTACTGTTATAGTTATATTTGCTATTATGAAGAATAAGTTAAAGAATAATGCTTTTGGATTTTTTGAAAGAAAACCAAAAGGTAATACTAAGAAGTCCCATATTAAGAACGCTGCTCCTGCAAGGGCTCCAGCAATAAACGTTCTTATTGCTGCTCTTTTCTTAAATAAAATCATAAAGAGAGTTATAGTGGTAAATAGAATATATGCTCCTAGAAAAAAAGATGAAATCCCTTTTTGATTAATTTTTCCAAATAGAATAAAACTATTAGAAATGCTAGAAAAGATTAAATCAAAGATTAAAACCAAAAGCCATCCACCAATACCTTCGATTTTTTTTGCCATATTTTATAGGAGAAAATTATTTAATAAACCTTTTTAATAAAACAACATTTATAAAATCCCTTCTTTTAAGTGTTTTATGGATAGCATTCAAAAAAAATTCGATTTGATTAAAAAAAATACTGAAGAAATTATTTCTGAAAAAGATCTTTTTGAAATATTAAAAATCAAAAAGAAACCAGTAGTTTATTGTGGTTATGAACCGTCTGGTCCGATGCATCTCGGGCATTTTGTAACAATTACAAAACTTATGGATTTTGAAAAAGCAGGATTTAGTGTAAAAATTCTTCTTGCAGATGTTCACGCTTTCTTAAATAGAAAAAACACCGAAGCAGAAATAAAGAAAGAGGTTGAAAACTGGAGAAAAACTATAAAAGCGATAGGATTAAATGCAGAAGTTGTTCTTGGAAGTAGTTTTCAATTTGAAAAAGAGTATCAATTGGACATTATGAGAATGGCACAGGCAACTACAATTAATAGAGGTTTAAGAAGTATGCAGGAGGTTGCTAGAGATGTAGAGAATGCAACAATTTCTCAGTTGATGTATCCTCTTATGCAAATTGCAGATATAAAACATTTGAAAGTAGATGTTGCTCAAGGAGGCCTTGAACAGAGGAAGATTCATATGGCTGGAAGAGATTTGAAAAAAGAATTAAATTATGATTTTGTAGCAGTTCACACACCTTTAATAACTTCTTTAAAAGGTCCAGGAGAAAAAATGTCAAAATCTATTCCTGGTTCTGGAATTTCTGTTACAGATGATTATGATGAAATTAAAAGAACGATAAAAAATGCTTATTGTCCAGAGAAATTAATAAAAGAAAATCCTGTATTGGAAATAACAAAGCTTTTAATTTTTCCAAGAATAAAGAGATTTAAAATTTCTCGTCCTGAAAAGTTTGGAGGAGACGTAGAGTTTGATGATTATGAAAAGCTAGAAAAAGAATATTTTCAAGGGAAAATTCATCCTTTAGATTTAAAGAATTCAGTAACAGAAGAATTAGAAAAAATAATTTCTCCAATAAGAAAAAATTGGAAATAAGATTAATTAAATTTTTTTATAAAAAAATATTTTTCCAGCATTGTAAAATAGGAATTATAACCCTTGAAAGTAATTCTCTAAGAATCATTTTTTATCATCAGAATTTATTTTATTGAGAAACTATAAGCTCATTGCTTTTGTTTTACAATTTCGCTGCACATTCCAGCAGCAACAGTTGCACCTGCGTCTCTAACAGCAAATCTACTCATGTAAGGATTATCTTTGCTTGTTTCTATGCAAACATTTCCTTGAGGTCTTATTCTCACTTTTGCAGAATCTCCATTCTTTAAGAAATCTGGATGTTCTTTTATAACTTCTCCACTTCTTGGGTCAATTTGTGCAATTAACTCAGCAAACTGGCATGGTACCTGAGCTGTGTGAATATGGAATACAGGAGTATATCCTTTTGCTAAAACTGTTGGGTGATTAATTACTGTTATTGTTGCTATAAATTCTTCTACTACTGGTAAAGGTTTAGCAGCGTCACATATAACATCTCCTCTAGCAATATCTTTCTTTCCAATTCCTCTTATATTAATTCCAACATTATCTCCGGCTAGTGCTTCTGGCATTGTTTCATGATGCATTTCTATAGTCTTAACTTCTCCATCAACGCCTTTTCCAGTTCTTCCAGGAAGAACTTTAACCTTTTGCCCAATCTTCATTATTCCTGTTTCAATTTTTCCAACTGGAACAGTTCCAATTCCTGTAATTTCGTATACATCTTGAACAGGCATTCTTAATGGAAGATTTGTTGGTAAAGCAGGAGCAGGAAGCAAATCAAATTGCTCTATAATTGTTGGACCTTTATACCAAGCCATATTACCAGATTTATTCTTAATATTATCTCCTTGTAATCCAGAACATGCAATAAAAGTCGTATTAGCAGGATCAATTCCAACACCCTTCAATAATTTTCCAACTTCTTCTTTTACTTCATTAAACCTTTTCTCATCATACTTCACAGCATCCATCTTATTTACTGCAATAGTAATATTTTTTACACCCATAGTTCTTAATAACCATAAGTGTTCTGTTGTTTGAGGTTCTACTCCAGAAGGAGCTGAAATAACTAAAAATGCAGCATCAGCTTGTGACGCTCCAGTAATCATATTCTTAACAAAATCTCTGTGTCCTGGTGCATCAATGATTGTAATTTGATATTTTTGAGTCATTACTTTTTGATAAGATAAGTCAATAGTAACTCCTCTTTCTCTTTCCTCTTTAACTTTATCCATAATATAAGCAAACTCAAATCCGGCTTTTCCATGTTTTTGAGCTTCTTCTTTTAATTTTTTCATAACTTGCTCAGGAACAAGTCCAGAATCAAACATTGTTCTTCCAACTATTGTTGATTTTCCTGCATCGACGTGTCCTACAAAGACAACATTCATGTTTGGTTTTTCTTTTGCCATAATTTAGTCAAGAAAAAAGGGGTTTATAAATATTTCTATTTAATTTTAAAGCATTCTAAATTTAAATGGAATTATCGAGGAGAATTTATTTTTTTCTTATATTTTTAAATATTAAATAGCCTTTTATATCTTTTAAAGATTTTTACTAATTTTCTTTATTAAATAACTTTTTAGTCATACAAATAATCCAGTTCCAATGTAAAACTAAATGAATTAGCACTAGAATAATAAAAATTATTCCTACCCAATTATGAACTGCTGAAAGAAATATTTTTTGAATTCCTAAGAACGTTTGATAGCTTCCTTGCCTAACACCCGACGGTAAAAATAAAAGAATTATTAGTCCAGTGATTGTTGTTATAAAAAAAGATATTCCTGCAAAAAAATCGATAAAATAATTTATTTTTGCTTTATTCATCTTTATTGATTATTCTTCTTTTAAAAATTATTTTATTCTATGCAAATTTGAGATTACTGATTTTCAGCAAGACCTTTTCTATCTCTTATTCTTCTTATAATATCTGCTTGAAGGCTCATAGGAACTCTATCAAACTCTTGCTCAAGCAGAGAAGAACTTCCTCTTCCTTCAGTTGCACTTCTTAAATCATTACTCCATCCAATCATCTCAGCGACGGGAATTTTAGCTTTGATATAAATCATTCCTCCTTCTTGTTTTACATCTAATAACTGTCCTCTTTTGCCTCCAACTAATTTTGTAATTGTTCCTAAGAACGCTTCTGGAAATTCAATAACATGAATTTGTAAAGGTTCAAATAAAGCTGGTCCAGATTTTTTCATAGAATCTGTAATTCCTTCTCTTACTGCTGGATAAACTTGTGCTGGTCCTCTATGAATTGCATCTTCATGAAGTTTTATGTCTTCTAAATAAATTGCAATCTTCATACATGGCTCACGAGCGAGGGGTCCAGCATCAATGACCATTTCAAAGGCGTCCATAATCATTTCAATTACTTCTCCAAGATGAACTTCTCCTTTTGTTTCATCTAAAAGCATATTTCCTTTGTAAATATCTCTTACCTGTCTTATTGCTTCTCCACTCCATCCTTTTTTTGAAAGGACATTTGTGACAGCTTCATTTTTCTTTTTCATTCTGCCTTCTGGAAGTTCTCCACTTTTTATTGATTCATATATTTCTTTTTCCAAAGGTTCAACTCTTATGAAAAAACTATTGTGTTTGTTAGGGCTTCTTCCTTCTACAGCAGTTGAGCTAGACGTAACAGTTTCTCTATAAACAACTATAGGAGAAGAAGTTTTTACTTCAAGTCCTTTCTCTGTTTTTATTCTATTTTCAATTATTTCTAAATGAAGTTCTCCCATTCCAGAAAGTAAATTTTCTCCTGTTTGTTCGTTTATTGTAACTTTTACAGACGGATCTTCTTTTGCAACTTTTCTAAGAATTTCAATAAGTTTGGGTAAATCAGCGGTTTTTACAATATCTATAGACTTAGTAATTACTGGTTCGAATAGATGTTTAATCTCTTCAAATGGTGTTTGTTCAACCAAAGTAATTGTTTCTCCAACGTCTATATTTAACCCACTTATCGCAAGAACATTTCCTGAAGGGACTTCTTCTAACTGTTCTGGTTTTATTCCGTTATATACTAAAACTTGTTGTATTCTTCCTTTCTTTTTTGCAAGATTACACCAAACTTCTGCTCCATTTTTTATTGTTCCAGAGTATAATCTTCCAGCACATATTTCTTTTCCAGAACGAGGATCAATAATAATCCTTGTAACTACAAAGGCAACTTCTCCATTTTTATTACACTCGATTAAAGATTTTCCGAATTCACTTTCAGAATCTCCATGCCATATTTTTGGAATTCTATATTTCTGCGCTTCAAGAGGATTTGGGAGATGTTTTACTGCTATGTCTAAAATGACTTCGTGCAACGGAGCATTTTTCCATATCCATTTTGTTTTTTCTCCTTCTTCCATTCCGGTATATAATGAATATATATCTTTGAAACTAACACCTTTTTTCTTCATGAAAGGAACAGATAATGCCCAATTTTCTGCAGCTGAACCAAAAGCGACACTTCCTTCATTTACATCAACTTTCCATCTTTCTTTTAATTCTGGCTCGGCAATTTGTTCTATTAATAAATTGAATTCTTGGATTATCTTAGCAAATCTTTTTTGCATAGCTTCAGGTTCTAATTGCAATTCTTTGATTAATCTATCAACTTTATTTATGAAAAGAACTGGTTTTACTCTCTCTTTAAGTGCTTGTCTTAATACAGTTTCAGTCTGAGGCATTATTCCTTCTACAGCACATACTAGGACAAATGTTCCATCTATAGCTCTCATGGCTCTTGTAACATTCCCTCCAAAATCAACGTGTCCTGGAGTATCAATTAAATTAATAAGATATTCTTGCCCTTGGTATTCATGGGCCATTGAAACGTTTGCAGAATCAACAGTCATTAATCTTTCTTGTTCATCGGAATGTTGCCATGTTGCCATTCCGGCTTCTAAATCTCCAGCATTTTTTTCAGACATAAGTCCAGCAGCAGCTAAAAGATTATCTGTAAAAGCAGTTTTTCCGTGGTGAATGTGTGCACTTGTAGCAATATTTCTAATATTTTCCTGTTTGGAAATCATTCGTTTAATTTTATCTATACTTGATTCCTTAGCCATTATCGTTTATCTCAAAAATGCTTTATAAATTTGTTGGTGAGAAAGATCTTCCTAATATCTTATAATATCTTTTTTATCGTTAATATAATTCTTTAAGGGATTTTATTTTAAAAAAATTTATTTTCTTAATCTATTTTTTTTAATTTTTTTAGAAATGTTTATCTTGAAGAATCTGCTTGAGCTTCGGATTCTTTTTTCTTTTTCATTGCAAAGCTTTCACCATTTTCTTCATATGCAAGAATTATTTCATCTGCTAGTGCTTGAGCAATTGTCTTTTTTTTGTTAAATGCTTTATCAGACGCTCCTTGAATTATAAACCTTAATGCAAGATTGACTCTTCTTAAAGGAGAAACATCAACTGCTTGGGGGTATCTAGCTCCTCCATATTCTATTACTGTTATTTCATCTCTTGGAGCAGATTTTTCTATTGCTTTTATTAAAACTTCTACTGGATTTTTTCCAGTTTTTTTCTCAATCATCCTAAAAGATTCTAAAATGATATTTGTATTTCTTGAAAATTTTCCAGAAGATGTACCAAGTTCTATTTTATGCTTTTTACCTCTATGTCCTGAAACGGATAATCTATTAATTAATCTCTCAATTATATTTACTTTTGTTTGTCCAAGTTTTGAAACAGCTCTTCCTTGAGTTTTAAGACTTAATTTAGGAGATAAATTTATTACATTTCTTAATCCAGGATCAGATATTTTTATTTCACTCAAATCGTATAAATCAAAAACTTTGAAGTCATGAGTAATTGATTTTTCTATTTCTATTTTATTATCTTCTTGTTCCATTTTAGTAAGCACCACATCCTATTTCTAATAGATTGGAAGAGTTATTAGGGTATAATTTATAAAAAGAACTTATTCTTTTGGATTTATCTCTTAGTATAAAATATATTTCTTCTCCGGTTCTGAGCTTTATTTCTTTTCTCTGTCTTCTTCCTATACAATTCATTGATTCATCACATACATAATAAACTTTTATTTTTCCTTGAACAACTTCTCCAACTATTGGCTTACTTTTTTTTGAATTTCCAATCTTGGCAAGGATTGTTTTTCCCACCAATTCTTGAAAATATTCTTTTTTTTGTTCTACTTTTTCTTCTATAGTCATCTTCTACCTTTTTCTATTTGCCCTTTCCATAATCTATGAAGAGGTTGATCATTTACTTTTATTACTTGGAATCTAACTCCCGGAATATCACCTTTTGAACGTCCTTGTTTCCCACCAATTCTTTCTATTATTACTTCATCGTGTTCATCGATGAATTTTTGAGCAAGGTTTCCTGGAATGAATGCAGTTACAGGTTTTCCATTTTTTGTAAGCTGAACTTTACAACACTTTCTCATAGCTGAATTTGGTTGTTTTGCTTCTTTCTGAACTTTTTGAAGAACAATTCCTTTTGCTTGATTTGCTCCTTCAAGGGGATCAGATTTTGCGTACAAGTTTAATGTTTTTACTTTGTATTTCCTATCTTTCCATCGGAACTTCTTTCTTTCTTTTATTTTTTTATTTGCGTTTTTTAATCCCATGTGAAAATAACCCTTTAGTTTTCTTCGATTTTCTTCAAAGCAGGAAAAACAATTTTTTTAATTGTTTCCTATGAAGTTGTATGAAAACAACGTTTTAGGTAATATTTACTCTTGATAATTTTACTTTATAAAGCTTTCTTGAATAGA
>CAZUOZ010000016.1:0-11638 GCA_964621965.1 Candidatus Woesearchaeota archaeon
TTTGGAAAAGGAGGTTACATGTACGATAATGGAACAGCGACAATTATTGGGCATTTATAATAAACTTATTAGAATATGAATACAATCTCAATAAAATTTTTAAATAAAATAAAATTTCAAAATACTCTTTAGAATGAATATCAAAAAAATATTTTTAATTTTTGCAATCTTTTTTTTAACTTTTTTTACTTTTGGTCTTTTAAATGCACAAGTTGTAACTTATGTTTCTGTAGGGAATTTTAATTGGACTGTTCCCGCAGGAGTAAATAAAGTTGAAGTCTTGGTTGTTGCAGGCGGAGGTGGAGGCGGAGGAAATTATCACGGAGCAGGCGGAGGTGGAGGCGGAGTTCTTTATAATAATTCATATTTTGTTACCCCTGGTACAAATGTATCTATTAAAGTTGGTGCTGGTGGTGCTGGAGGAGTTAGTGGAGCAGTTGGTTCTAATGGTGCAAATTCTTCTTTTGGAAGTCTGGTCGCGGTTGGCGGAGGAGGTGGAGGAAATTATTATGGAAACGCATTAGTAGGAGGTTCTGGAGGTGGAGGAGGATATAATTATCTTCCTGCAAGTGGAATTTCTGGTCAAGGTCATAGTGGAGGAACTGGAGTGTCTGGAGGTTGTTATGGTTCTGGAGGTGGAGGAGGTGCTGGAGGACCTGGAGAAAGTGGAACAACGGCTGCCGGAGGAAGAGGAGGACCTGGAAAAGGATATATTATATCTGGAAAAATTACATACTATGGTGGTGGTGGTGGTGGAGGATTATATTCTTCTGGAGTAAATGGTGCTGGTGGTGCTGGAGGAGGTGGAGTTGGAACGACCGGTGATGGAGGGCACGGCCTCAATGGTACTGGTGGAGGTGGAGGAGGTACTGAAAGAAATGGACCAACTCTTTCTGGAGGAAATGGAGGTTCTGGAACAGTAATTATACGTTATAATACTACAGTTAATCAAGGATACGTTTCAACTATTGATGGAAAGAATGTTTCTGTTTATATTTCAAATGGAACATTTACTGTTCCTTCTGATGTTAAAGAAGTAGAGGTTTTGGTTGTTGCAGGCGGAGGAGGTGGAGGAGGTTCTCCTATCGCTGGAGGAGGAGGTGCTGGAGGAGTAGTATATCATAGAAATTATTCTGTTACTCCGGGTACAAATATTCCTATTTATGTTGGTGCTGGCGGTATTGGTGGATTGGGTTCTATGGCCGATCCTTGGACTGGAGCAGTTGGAGGAAAAGGTGGAAATTCTTCTTTTGGAAGTTTAGTTGCAGTAGGAGGTGGAGGCGGAGGAAGATATAATGGTGTTGCTGCTACCAGTGGAGGCTCTGGTGGAGGAGCTGGATATGCTGGTGCAGCAGGGAGTGGAACTTCTGGTCAGGGATATAGTGGAGGTTCTGCAACAACTTCACCAAATTATGGTGCAGGTGGAGGCGGAGGAGCAAGAGCTGTTGGAGTAACTGGAACAACTATTAAAGGAGGAGATGGAGGAATTGGAGTAAAATTAGAAGATATATTTAGTAATACTTCCAATGTAATATGGGGGAGTAGTTATAATGTTTATTTGGATAGAAATACCGTAACAAAAGTATCTGGAACAAGTGATTGGGACGCGGGGGCAATATCTGCGAGATCTTTTGGAGGAGATTGTTTTGCAAGTTTTCGAATAGAACTTGTTATCGGGGTTA
This sequence comes from Candidatus Woesearchaeota archaeon, assembly GCA_964621965.1. GTDB lineage: Archaea > Nanobdellota > Nanobdellia > Pacearchaeales > GW2011-AR1 > CAZAGO01. The sequence continues at coordinate 1,683 of CAZUOZ010000016.1, forward strand.
CTGATGCTACAATGGTTGGTTTTACTAGTGCTCAAACTACCTGGTCTTATACCGATATAGATTATGCTTGGTATTTTAATGGAGGAAATTTATATACTTATGAAAAAGGAGCTAGTATAGGTACATTTACATTTGTAACTGGTGGAATAACTGCTGATAATTTTGGAGAGATGAGAATAGAACATAGGCAAGGAAGAATTCTTTATTTTTATAAAGATGTTTTATACAGAGATATTCTTGCAACTCACAAAGGAAATCTTAGCGTTGATGTTTCTATGCACTGTTATGGTCAGCAAAATCGTGTTACTGCAGTTGAAGGTGTTCCTTACAATTATTATGGAGGTGGCGGTGGAGGATCCATTTATACTTTTGGTTCAACGATTGGGTTTGGAGGACTTGGTGGAGGAGGCTATGGAGGAATAGGCGATGGTACTGATGGAGCAACTAATACTGGTGGTGGTGGTGGAGGTTCTGAAAGGGCTGGACCTACTGGTTCTGGAGGAGATGGAGGTTCTGGAGTAGTTATTTTAAAATATGGTCCAACAGCAAAAACAAGTACTCCTGTTATTTCTCCTACTGCTCCTACAACAACAAGTGATCTTTATTGTTATTATAATTTAACGGGCAGTGATGGTCTTGTTATTTGGGAGGTACGTCCTACCTATCCAGCATATTATAATTTTAGGAGTCTTTATTGTGATGATACTTTTTGTTTTGTAGGAGCTCTTAACGGGTATCTATTTAAAATATGGAAAAATAATGGAACTTTTTTGCCTTTAAATCCTACTTTTGCAAGACCAAATTCATATGATCTTTATTCACTTTATTGTGATGATAGCTTTTGTTTTGGAGGACATGCTTATGGTTATCTTTCAAAAACTTGGAAAGCTAATGGTACTGTGGTTTGGAGTACAGGAGTAAGGCCGTCAACTTCTGATATTTATTCACTTTATTGTGATTATGATTTTTGTTATGGAGGAGGAGGTACTCAAAATGTTTCAAAGATTTGGAAAAATAATGGTACAATTATTTGGGGAGTGGGGGGATTAAATGTAGTGCCTAATCCAGCAGGGAATATAATTGATCTTGATTGTGATCAAACTTATTGTTATACATCTCATTCGGGTGGAAATATTACAAAAGTTCAGAAAAGTAATGGGACAGTTATATGGGGAGTAGGAGGTTCAGCGCCTCTTAATATAGGTAGTAATGCTGCAAGTACAATTAATTGTGATCTTAATTTTTGTTTTACAGGACATACTGGCTATCTTTCAAAGTTTTGGAAAAATAATGGTACAATTATTTGGGCAGCAGGAAGTGTAGTTCCAATTACATTTGCTACTAATGTCTATGATTTAGAATGTGATGATAATTTTTGTTTTGGAACACATTATGGGTTGGGTTCTTTTTCAAAAACTTGGAAAACTAACGGTACGATTATTTTTGGAAATGAAACGATTTTAGATGGCAGTCCTTATGAACTGTATTGTGATAAAGAGGATTGTTATGCGATGACTGATTTTTATGTTTATAAATTAGATAAAGATCCTAAGAATTTAAATTTATCTGGATATGTGAAATGGTATAAAAATAATGCTTTAACATATACTTCTATGACTAAAGCAGGCAGTAGTGCCCTTACATCTGGAAATACTTCTAAGGGGGAAGTTTGGAAGTGTGAAGTTACCCCTTCTGTAGGATATTTAAATGGTACTCCAATAAATAGTTCTTCTGTAACTATTCAAAATTCTGTACCTACTATTTTGTTTATAGATATAAATCCTCCTCTTATCAGGGGGGAGAATCCCTATATAACTGCAAAAGCCAAGGATCCAGATACAAGTGATTCTTTTTCTTTTACTTTTAACTGGTATTTAAATAACTTAAGTGTTGAAACTGATAGTGTTTCTTCTATTCCTAATAGGGGTATAGCAAAAACTTATTTAAACACATCTCCTTTTTCAGGAGCAAATATTAATATTAGCGTTTCTGCGAATGATGGAACAGTTAGTTCAACTACATATTGGTTTAATAAAATTATTTGGAATGTAGATACTGATAGGGTCGAAGATGATGCAAGACCAAATACAGAGGTTGTAAGAGCTATTGATTGTAATGATACTTTTTGTTTTGGAGGTGGAAATGGAGGATCTCTTTCAAAAACTTGGAAGAATAATGCTACTGTTCTTTGGGGAACAAGTATAAAACCTAATAGTACTGCTGCGATTTATGATGTTCATTGTGATAATAATTTTTGTTATGCTCTTCATTATAGGGGGGCTATTTCAAAAACTTGGAAGAATAATGGTACTCTTGATTGGTTAAAAGTAATCCCTGGACCTTATCCTATGTGGAGCTCTGTAAATGTTTATGATTTAGAATGTGATGATAATTTTTGTTTTATTACCCATAGGCATTCTTCATCTACAGCACAGATAAATATTTCTAAAATGTGGAAGAACAATGGGACATTTATTTTTAGTTCTATTCTTTTTTCAAGTTATGATCCTACTTCTCTTTTTTGTGATAATACTTTTTGTTATGTAGGAAATAGTAATGGTAATATTTATAAATCCTGGAAAAATAATGGAACCAGTATTTCTCTCGCACGTCCAAATACATATGCAGTTTATAATTTGTATTGTGACTCTACTTTTTGTTTTGGCGGACATAATTCTGGTTATCTTTCAAAAACTTGGAAAGATAATGGTACTGTGGTTTGGAGTACAGGAGTGAGACCTTCTTCTAATACGATTACTTCTCTTTTTTGTGATGATAGCTTTTGTTTTGGAGGGCATACTTCTGGAGAGCATACTCATACTTCTGGTCATCTTTCAAAAACTTGGAAAGATAATGGTACTGTGGTTTGGAGTACAGAAGTGAGGCCGTCAGGGGGTTATGATTATGATATTTATTCACTTTATTGTGATGATTATTTTTGTTTTGGAGGAGATTATTATGGTTTTATTTCAAAAGTTTATAAAAATGATAGTTTAGTTGTTCCTGATTGGATGTGTTCACCTATACCCAATGCGAACTGGATAATAGAAGATGAACAGATATGCGATGCGGTGGAAGTCAATCTTGGGTCTGGTAACATTTTTGTTAATCCTGGGGGAAATTTAACTTTAATAAATTCTGCAAATGTTTCTTCTACTGGATTATCGATTCAGAGGCAAGGAGATTCAGTTTTTGTGGTAGGAAAATCAAAATTGAATATTTTTAATCAAACGTGTGCCGGCGGTCCAAATTCAGATGATACTCGTTGCTCAAATATAGATTGTACTAGCTATTATGTGGCTTCTGGTAGTTCTTGTTATTATGCCACAAATATTACTACTAACAGGTGTTCAGATTACGGGCTATGTAAAACTTCTTTAAATTGTTCATCTCAACCAGCAGGGGCCCTTCAAATTGATTGTAGTTCTACCAGTTTACTAGGGTGTTCTGGGACCACCGCTGGTTATTGTTCTTCAGTATCCTGTCCATTTGTATACGCTTGGAATGGAACAGATTATGTCTTTGATTCTGAAGCAATAACTGCATTTGGGCTTATTCCTGAAAATCAAGGAAAGCAACCTTCAAGATTGCCTAGTTTGGCATCATATAATGGAACATTCAAGATAAAAGTAACAGAAGAGCTTCAGGAAGAAAGTCATATTGATAGTGTGGAATTATTGAAAGTTGCACATTCACAAGATGTTGAAGTTTATTATGGATACAAAGAAACTTCCTTACACGGATATCCAAAGATAGGGGGTATCTCAGTACCATTGAAATTGTTCCAATACTTCAAGAAGAAAGGAGATAGTGTAACCAAACAATTCTTTGAAAGAGAAGATGTTTCAACACTATTCACACTATACACTTTGAAAGACCAGATTAAACCTACGAATGTAATTGAAAATAATCAGTCTGTAAAAGAATTGCTTGAAATAGATGGCGAATTCTGGAATACAGACCTTGAAGGATTTGAATTTAAAGATGAAGATGGTGACGGATTATTGGATATAGAAAATATTGATGAAATGATGAGGAGTGTTGAATTCATATATCCAATGGAAAAGAAAGATAGCGCAAAATTAAGATTAAATATTAAGGAATCAGATTATATGGCTCTTTCTGCTGCAATAACAATTGAAAGCACAAGATACCATGGAATATATGATGCAAAGAAATTCCTTGAGAATGTTCCAAGTGACTCTGCATACAAAATAAGCGTATGGAATGGAAAAGAGTGGGTAAATGAAATTACCTTTAACTTATATCCTAGAGAAAAATCTGATGACATAGTCGTTCCTTTAAATTTGAAAGGAATTGAAACTGAAGAATTAAGAATTAGAGTAAGAGTTTCATATGGATTATTGCAGTTAGACGGAGCTTATCTCGATTATTCTGATGAAGAACCAATTGTAATAGAGAGAATTCCAATATCAAGCGCAATGAATGATAAAAATGAAGATGTTACTGAAAGTATTTCATCAGTTGATGATGAAAAGATTGTTTTAGAAAGAGGAGATTATGTCTACCTTGAATTCAAAGATGGAAATGAGACTAATGGAGAAAAGACAACTCTGTTCTTAAACATGAGAGGATATTATGAAGCAGTTGGAATTTCTGAAGAAGACTTAATACAGGACAAAGACTTAGTGGAAAGAATGTATAATGAACCAGGGTTGACTAAGAGGTACTGGAAAATGAGGTATTATGATGAGTATATTTCAAAACCTCTTTAGAGATCAAAAGCACTGGAAATTAATTCAAGAATTTTGTAAATCGAACAAAATAGAAATTAAAAATTTTAGTTTTAAAGAGAATAAAGTTTATTATTTTAAAACAATAAAAAATAAAAAAACTTTAATTTGTATTCATGGATTTAGGGGAGATAAATACTTTTTGTTTGTCGAATTATTTTTGAAATTACTTGAAAAGGGGTATTCTATAATTACTTTTGATTTACCTGGTCATGGAGAAAATAGAGAAGTATTTTCTTTAGAAAAATCTGTTAAATTTGTTTCAGAAGTAATTATTTTTTCTAAAGAAAAAATGAATATTCCAAAAAAAGATTTAATTCTTCTTGGGCAGAGTATGGGGGGTTTTATATGTTTATTAGAGTCTTACAAGAATTCTGTTTCTGCAATAATAACAATTTCTGCATTGTATAAGATAACTCCTAGCCCTTTTCATTTTTTAGAATGGATATTCCTTTTTAATAAAAATTTTTTAAGGCAATTTAATTATTATTCTCCTAATTATCTTTTTTATCTTAGACTTTTTAAGAAAAATAATTTTTTTGGGAATAAAAAGGAAATGACTGAAGAAGCACATCAGGTTTCAAAAAGAATTCTTGAAGAAATAAAAAAATCAAAAATACCTTTACTGCAGATACATGGAAGATTTGATCTTTTTGTGCCTTTTTATCAAGCAAAGGAGATAAACAAGAATTATGGGTTTTATGATAAAAAGCTTGTAACTTGTTTTTTTGCTAATCACTTAGATACTATTTTTAAGAAAAGAACAATAAATGAGATATTAGTTTGGTTAGAAAAGAGATCTCTTTGAAGTTTTAAGTTAAATAATCAAGAATTTCGCCGAAAAACTTAAATATGTTTTATATTTTTTATGTTAATAGGATAAATAAAAAAATGAAATCAAATTGGATAAATTTTAAAAATAATTTTCGTTTAAAATTTTCTGGAATTTTAAAATCTTCTCAGTTCTTAAATGAGGTCAATGAGGCTTTTTATGATCGAATGGTTGGGCATCACAAAGTTATTCATTGGAGAGATGGAAAACCTGTATATGGCACTTTTTTTTTACCTGGATATTCAAAACCAAAGGCGAATCATCAAGCGGGGAGAATTATTTCTTCTATGCAAAATAGAACTATTCCTTATATGGTAGATCTTGCGGTTACAGATAAATGCAATTGTAATTGTGATTTCTGCAGTTTTAAATCTATGAGAGATAAAAAGAAAATTATGTCTTTAGAAGAGATTAAAAGTGTTATATTTCAATGTCAGGAATTAGGTGTTAGCATAATCAATTTTGTTGGTGGAGAACCTCTGATGAGAAAAGATATTTTGGAAATAATTAAATCTGTTAATAAAGATAAATCTTCAACTTTAATGTTTACTAATGGTTGGCTTTTAGAAGAATATGCATATGCACTTAAAGCAGCAGGATTAGATAGTGTAAATGTAGCTTTAGATTCTTTTATTCCAGAAAAACATGATTCAATAAAAAAATTAAATGGATCTTTTCAAAGGGCAATTCGAGGAATTGAAAAGGCAAAAAAAGCAGGTTTAACTGTAGGGATTTCTTGTGCTGTAAGTAAAGAGTCTTTGAGGGATAAATCAATAATTAAATTTATTGAGTTTGGAAAAAAATTAAAAGTACATGAAATTCTTTTTTGGGATTTAATTCCTACAGGAGGACTTGCTGATAGAAAAGATCTTCTAGGAAAAGAAAATTGGACAGAGGATTTAATCAAATTGGCTTCTTTTTATAATAAAAAGAATGATTATCCTGGAATCTTTACTTATGCTTATAACAGAAGTCCTCAAAGTATTGGGTGTTCTGGAGGGACGAATTATTTTTATATAACCCCTTATGGAGATATCTGTCCTTGTGATTTTAATCCTCTTGTCCTTGGAAATGTGCTTAAAAAACCTTTAAATTTGATTTGGGATGAAATAAGTAGAAGTCAGGAGTGCTTTAAAACTTCATGGAAAGGATGTAAAATGCAGGATCCCGAATATAGAAAGAAATTTAAAATAGGTTTTGAAAAAGAAGCCAAATCAAAAAAAGTTGGTTTTTCAAAATAAATCTTCATTGTTGAATATGGTAAATATAAACAAAGAAAGGAGGGCGCACATTATTGGGGGAGGAATAGCTTCTCTTTCAGCAGCAGTTTTTCTATTAAGGGATGGAAATTTTTTAGGCAAGAATATTATTATTTATGAAGAATCTAATTCTGAAGGAAATGAGCTTGGAGGAAGTTTAGATGGAAAAGGCTCTATAAAAGAAGGATATTCTATAAGGGGTGGAAGAATGTTTAATTTTGAAACTTTTGAATGTACCTGGGAATTACTTAAGGAAATACCTTCCATTGAAGACCCTAAAAAATCCCTTTTTGATGAAATTTTAGAATTTAATAAAAGGATTGAAACTAATGCTAAAGCGAGGTTAATAGACAAAGATGGAAAAAAGATAAATGTTGAAGAGTTAGGACTTAGCAATAGAAATAGGTTTGAACTTATTAGACTTTCTTTTAAATCTGAAAAAGATTTAGATGGAAAAAAAATAGAAGATTGTTTTTCTAAATCTTTTTTTAAAACTAATTTTTGGTATATGTGGTCTACGATGTTTTCATTTCATTCTGGGCATAGTGCTATTGAATTTAAACGCTATTTGAATCGTTTTTTTCATGAATTTCCAAGGATACATACTTTAGCTGGGGTGAAGAGAACCCCTTATAACCAATATGATTCTCTTATAGCCCCAATAATTAGATATTTGAGAGCAAGAGGAGTTATTTTCAAGATTAATTTTAAAGTTATTGATTTAAATTTTAAAAATTTTGATAGAAAAGATAGAGTCGTTGAAATAGTTTATTCCAATAAACAAAAAAAAGGAAAAATAAAAATAGAAGAAGAGGATTTAGTTTTTATTACAAATGGTTCTATGACTTTTAATTCTAAAAAAGGATTTAATTTTAAAGCACCAGATTTTTCTCAAGAAGAAGATTTTAAATCTTGGGAATTATGGGAAAATATTTCTAAAAAAAGAAACTATCTTGGGAATCCTTTAGTATTTATGGGTGATATAAATAAATCTAAATGGGAATCTTTTACAGTTACCACTAAAAGTCCCTTGTTTTTTAAACTAATGGAAGATTTTTCTGGAAATAAGCCTGGAACAGGTGCATTAGTTACTTTTAAAGATTCTAACTGGTATTTCTCAATTGTTTTAGCATATCAACCTCATTTTAGAAATCAGCCAGAAGACACTAAGGTTTTTTGGGGTTATGGATTTTTTCCTAATAAAAAAGGAAATTTTGTAAATAAGAAAATGTCAGAATGTAGCGGGAAAGAAATTTTATTTGAAGTTTGTTCACATTTAAAGTTTGATAAGAATATCCCTTTTATATTAAAGAAATCTACTTGTATTCCGTGCATGATGCCTTTTATAACTAGCCAATTTATGCCTAGGAAAAGAGGGGATAGGCCAGAAGTAGTCCCAAAATCTTCTGGAAATTTTGCTTTTATTGGGCAGTATTGTGAGATTCCAAACGATGTTGTTTTTACAGTGGAGTATTCTGTTCGTTCAGCACAAATTGCTGTTTATTCTCTTTTAGGGATAAATAAAAAAATACCTAAGATTTATCAAGGAAAATATAACCTTCGTATCTTATTCAATGGTTTGAGAACTTTATTCAATTAATTTTTAATCTTTTATTTGCTATCTTTTTTAATAATAATTAAAAAGGAGTCCTTCTTAATGTTATATTGAGAATTATCAGAATAAAAATAATTTTTGGAAATGTTTAAAAACTAAAGTTAATATGTTTTAACTATGGTTAATATACTTAAACTTGAGTTAACAAATTTACAGCAGGAAATATTAAGGCTTTTATTTATTAAAGTGGGAATTTCTTTGAATGCAAGAGGAGTTGCGAATGCTCTGAATGTTTCACAACCCGCAGTATCAAAAGCGCTTCCTCTGCTAGAAAAAAAAGAATTAATCAAAGTTCAAAAGGATAAAGAGTCTGGAAGACTCTCGATAGAATTGAACGGAGAAAATTCTCAAATTTTTTGGCTTAAAAGAGCAGATAATTTAAAACAAATATATGAGTCTGGATTTACTTCTTTCCTGAGAGATTCTTTTCCTGGATGTACAATTATTCTTTTTGGAAGCTATTCTAAGGGAGAGGATATCTTTACTTCCGATATTGACATTGCTGTTGTGGGAAGCATGGAAAAAGAAATGAATTTATCCAAGTTTGAAAAAATTTTATACAGGAAAATAATCCTTAATTTTTATCCTTCATTTAAAAAAGTGCATAAAAATCTTCTGGAAAATATTTTAAATGGGATTATTCTCACGGGAGGAGTTGAACTATGAACTTGCCTAGAAAATTTGAGGAATATGAAAAGATAGGTGTTGCTAGAAAAGTTTCTCCAGATAAATCAAGAGCAGAATTTCTAATTCAGGAATCTAGAAATTCTTTGGAAGGGTTGAAAGAAAGAGTAGAAAAATTAGGAATACATAATCAAAATGCAAATTCAATAATAAAAGATTGTTATGATATAATCTTGGAATTAATAAGGGCAAAACTTTTTTTAGAAGGGTACAACATCAGTGGAAATTTTGCCCATGAAGCAGAAATATCATATCTTCTCAAGAAGGGGTTTAAGGATAATGAAATAATGTTTCTAAATGAATTAAGATATTTTAGAAATTCCATTACTTATTATGGAAAAATTCTTGATGAAACCTATGCTAAAAAAATATTTTCTTTCATGAATACTTTACTCCCTAAATTGAATAAATTACTCTAAAAATGAATAAAAAAATATTTTTATTAAAAAAGAGATTTTTCTTCTTAATTATAATTTTAACTTTCCTTTCTCTTTATATCGTTAATGCAGATGTTATTTCTATAAATCCTTCGGGAAGTAATGAGCACGTAGTGAATCCTGAGAAGTATATAGAAGGTTTCTTTTTTGGGCATAATTTTTTTCCTTTAGTTACAAGTGTTATTTTAAATTCTTCTTCTGGAAATAATCTTACAACAGATAATCTGACAGTCTATTATTCAGCTTTAGATTTTGATGAAGATCCTATTACAAATATAACTGATTGGAGAAAGAATGGAACATCTATTGCTGTATTAAATATGCCTTTTGATAAAAGTGTTTCTTCAACTGCAAGTGGTGCTATTAGAGATTATT
>CAZUOZ010000017.1:0-115 GCA_964621965.1 Candidatus Woesearchaeota archaeon
GAAGAGTTTTATGTTTATGAGGAATAGAATTCTGCGTAGGTTTTTTACAAAAACACTCCGGAAGAGTTTTATGTTTATGAGGAATAGAATTCTGCGTAGGTTTTTTACAAAAACA
>CAZUOZ010000017.1:215-10504 GCA_964621965.1 Candidatus Woesearchaeota archaeon
CTCCGGAAGAGTTTTATGTTTATGAGGAATAGAATCCAATAATCAAATTTAAAAACTCCTGTTACTACCTTTAATTATGGCTGGATTGCACAATCAAACAGAAAGAATTGTTCCAGCAGTTGCTATATCTATTATTATTTAATTGCCTAGTTAGTTCAAGCTAGGTCTCAGAATTTAATTTAGAGGTAGCACTAAATAAATTTAAAAACAAAAAACACAATAGAGAAAAATGTACGACTTTAAGGAAATTGAGAATCATTCAAAGAGAGTTTGGAAAGCTCAAGAAAAAGAAATAAAGAAAGCTATTCAAGACAATCCTAAGAAAAAATTATTTTCTTTTTTGGAAGGCCCTCCTACTGCAAATGCCCCACCAGGAATACATCATCTTGAAATGAGAACTATCAAAGATATTGTCTGTAAATACAAATACATGAGGGGATTTTCAGTTCCTAGAAAAGGAGGATGGGACTGTCATGGACTTCCAGTAGAAGTTCAAGTTGAAAAAGCTCTAGGATTAAAAGATAAACAAGAAGTAATAAAATATGGAGAAGATAGATTTATTGAAAAGTGCAAAACTGATGTTTTTTCTAACATAAAAGACTGGAATGAATCTACACAAGAGCTTGCATACTGGGTTGATTTAGAAAATCCTTACGTGACTCTTAAAAATGATTATATTGAAAGTGTTTGGTGGAGTCTAAGTGAATTATATAAAAAGAATTTATTATATGAAGGACATAAGGTAGTCCCTTTTTGTCCTAGGTGTGGAACTCCTCTTTCAAGCCACGAAGTTGCACAGGGTTACCAAGAAGTTGAGGAAGATTCTGTTGTTCTTAATTTTAAAGTAAAAGATGAAGAAGATACTTATCTACTTGTGTGGACCACAACTCCATGGACTCTTCCAAGCAACGTTGCTGTTGCAATAAATCCCAATTTAAACTATTCTTATGTAGAAAGCTGTGGAAAAATATATATTCTTGTTGAAAACCTTGTAGAAAAGTATCTTCCTGAAGGATTTATAATTTCAACTGTAAAAGGAAAAGATTTGTTAGGAAAAGAATATGTTCCTCTTTTTTCTTATTTTAAAGATTTGAAAGGGGCATTCAAAATTATTTCTGGAGATTTTGTTACAACAGAGGATGGAACAGGATTAGTCCATATCGCTCCTGCTTTTGGAGAAGCAGATTATGATGTGTGTAAGCAAAATAATATTCCTTTTGTTCAGCCAGTCGACGAAGCAGGAAAATTCACAAAAGAAGTTCCAGATTATTTTGGAGAGTTTATTAAAAACACAGACCAGAAAATAATCAAAAGACTAAAAGATGAGGGAAAGCTTTTCAAAGTTATAAAGTACTCGCATGATTATCCTTTCTGCTGGAGATGTAAAACTCCTCTAATGTACTATGCAATAAAATCTTGGTTCATTAAAGCAACTGCTGTTAAAGATAAGCTGGTAAAATTAAACAAGAAGATAAATTGGTACCCGGCACACATAAAAGAAGGAAGATTTGGCTTGTGGTTAGAAAATATAAAAGACTGGAATTTGTCTAGATTAAAATTTTGGGGAACACCTTTACCTATTTGGAAATGTTCTTGTGGAGAAGAAATAATCATTGGGAGTGTGGAAGAATTAAGAAAAAAATCAATTAAACCTTTCAAAGATTATGATTTGCATCGTCCTTGGATTGATAAAATAAAAATAAAATGCAAATGTGGAAAGGAAATGTCTAGAGTTCCAGATTTAATAGACTGCTGGTACGATTCTGGCTCAGCCACATTCGCACAATTTCACTATCCTTTTGAAAATAAAAAAGAATTTGAAAGAAGAGTGCCTTATGATTTTATAGCAGAAGGAATTGATCAAACAAGAGGTTGGTTTTATACACTTCACGCTATTTCTACTATGCTCTTTGAAGAAATTGCATTTAAAAATGTAATTTGCGCCGAGCTCCTTGTTGATGAAAAAGGAGAAAAAATGTCAAAATCTAAAGGAAATATAATAAAACCTAGAGAAGCAATTGATGCGGTTGGTGTTGATGCTGTAAGACTGCAAATGTGCACAACAGATGTTGGACTTCAAAAAAGATTCTCTACAAATCTGGTTAAAGAATCCATTCTTCCCTTTTTGAATGTACTATATAACTGTAATACATATTATTTGCAATCTCAAAAGAAAAAGAATAAAAAACAAATAGAAGATAAATGGATACTTTCTAAATTAAATTCTACTATTAAGTCAGTTGAAAAAGATCTGGATAATTATTCAATCGATAATGCTTTGCTAAAAATTATAGATTTTTCAGTAAATGATTTCTCAAGAAAGTATATTAAAATCACTCGTGGAAGGGAAGATACTCGAGAAATTTTGGGAGAAATTCTTGAAAAAATATCTTTAATTCTAGCACCATATGCGCCATATATTGCAGAATATATTTATTCTGAATTTTACAAAAAATCTGTTCATTTATCTAAATGGCCAAGATATGAAGAAAAAATTATTAATAAAAAATTGGAAGAGGAATTTGAAATAGTTTGCTCAATAATTGAAAAAGGACTCGCCGAAAGAGATAAAGAAAAAATAGGATTAAAATGGCCGCTTGCAAAAGCAATAGTTACTAGTGAAAATAAACCTGGAAAAGAGTTTGAAGAAATAATAAAGTCACAACTAAATATAAAAAAAATAGAATGGAAGAAAGGATTAAACTCTTCCAAAAATGATCAAAATAAAGATTATGAGGTTAAATTAGATACAGTAATAACTCCCGATTTAGAATCTGAAGGATACGCAAGAGAGTTATCAAGACAAATTCAGGCATTTAGAAAAAATTTAGGATTAAAAAAAGAAGACAGGGTAGATATCCAGATTGTTTCTGATTCAGTTTTAGTTAAAATATTAGAAAGTCAAAAAAAATTTTTAAAAGAAAGAACAAATGCGGATAGTTTTTCAATTGTTACAACTGTTAAGGAAAAATTTAAAAAGAAAGTTGATTTTAATATCAAAGGTAAAAGAGGAGAAATACTAGTTGGGTTGAAAAATAACCACCAATCAGTACTATAAAAGTTTCACCCTTTTATCATAACAATATTTAAAAATAAGAGAAGTTTGATAAAAAAAGAATGATAGTCAAAGAAGAGTTTTTAAGCAGATTAAGAAAGATTTTTGATTTAAATCTGTATGAGGTTAAAGTATGGACAGCCCTCCTCTCTCGTGGGACTTCAACTGCTGGAGAATTGAGCAGTATTTCTGATGTTCCAAGATCAAGAACATACGATATTTTAGAAAGTCTTGAAAAAAAAGGTTTTATCGTTATGAAACTTGGAAAACCAATAAAATTTGTTGCTCTTAAACCTGAAGAAGTAGTTGAAAGAGTTAAGAAAAATCTTGTAAAAACTGCTCAAGAGAAAACAAAGAGACTTGAAACTTTAAGAGGAGACGATGTTTTAGAAGAACTTAACTCTCTTTTTACTAAAGGAGTTAAGTTTGTTGAACCTTCTGACTTATCTGGAAGTTTAAGAGGAAGACAAAATCTTTACAATCAATTAGATATGATGATTAGAAGTGCAGAAAAAACTGTTACAATTGTAACAACTGCAGAAGGGCTTAATAGAAAAATGGAATCCCTCCTTCCAAGCCTTGAAAGATGCAAAAAGAGAGGAGTAACTGTAAGAATTGCAGCCCCAATAGATAACAATAATTTAAAGATTGCAAAAGATTTTAAAAAAGTTGCAGAAATAAGAAGTCTAGAAAAAATAAAAGCAAGATTTGCTATAATTGATTCAAATCAACTAATGTTTATGCTTCTTGATGATGAAAAATTCCACCCGAACTATGACGTTGGAATTTGGATTAATACGGAATTTTTTGCCCAAGCCTTAGAACAATTATTTGGGTTGGCCTGGAAAGAAATGAAAGCTATAAAGTAGATTGAATAAATCAAAAAGGAGGTGAAAAATGTTTTGTAAATTCTTTGATAAAAAAGTAAAAAATCTTAGTTGTTGCGATATTGCTTTAACAAAGATAGGGGTTTTTTTATTTACTCTTGGAATTGTGAGTGGTTGGCAATTATTTCAGAATTTGATTTTAGGAATATCCTGGTATTGGTTTATAGGAGCTGCAATAATTTTTGCAATAATCCCTATGAAACACTTTTTTAAAAAATAGATTTAATTTCTTTTTTCAAAAAAGTCCTCTAAATCTTCTAATTTTTTTATTTTAAATATTTCAAATCTTAGCTCTTTCGCATTTTCTTTTCTCTTTGTAAAACACATGGCTTGAATTTTTAATTGCCTAAAAGGAAAAGAATATTTTTTTGCTAAAATTAAATAATCTTTAAATTCGAAATTAGTTTTCTCTCCAATAATTTTAGAAAAGATATTTGGATTTCCTATAGCTTTTCTTCCAATCATAACATAATCAAATTTTTTTAGAAGTTCTTTAAAATTATTTTCATCAACATTTCCAGAATATATAACTGGTAAAAAAGTTTTAGATTTAATTTTTTCTGCAAAAGCTAAATCTGGATCTCCCCCATATCCTTGTGCTTGTGTTCTTGGATGAATACAAATTGCATCACAATATTTCTCTGCAATTTTAAGAATTTTTATTGAATTATTTGATTTTCTTATCTTCACAGAAATAGGCTTATTGGTTGAATCCCTCATTATTTTTAATATTCTTTCAATAGTATCTAAATCTTTGATTAAAAAACTTCCAAAACCATGTTTTTTTGCAGTTTTAGCAGGACAGCCTAGATTAAAATCCCAGAGAGAGACTTCATTATCATATTTTTCAATAAATTCTGCTATACCTTTTTCGCTAGTGCAAAATAACTGAAGTGCGGGTTTATCTTCAAGGTTAATCTCTTTTTGGGTGAGAGGATTAATCATCCCGGTATAAGTTAATCCTGCTCCTGCTTTTTTACAAAGAAGCCTAAAAGCAATATCATTTACTTCTTCCATTGGGGCGAGAAAAATTCTATTTTTACAAGGGATTTTTCGAGAACCTTGATTATTTATTTTATTTTTATTATTAATCATTTCATCTGGGGCGAGAAAAATTCTATTTTTACAAGGGATTTTTCGAGAACCTTGATTATTTATTTTATTTTTATTATTAATCATTTCATCTGGGGCGAGAAAAATTCTATTTTTACAAGGGATTTTTTTGCATTGCATAATAATTAAAAAGAATCACAAAATATAAATCTTCTTTTAATGAGTTTTTTTATAGAGAACAGTCTTTCCATTGTGATAAATTGATAAACCGTTTCTGCCATTATTTTTAGAACAATAAAGCGCTTTATCTACTGATTTTTTTAAATCGTCAATTTCATTTATTCCTCTAGCGATTGTTATTCCAAAACTTGCAGTAATATTAAAGTTAGACAAATCTTTTTCTGGTTTTCTTATACACAAATCATCTAAAACTTTTTTTTCTACTGCCCCCTTAAGTCCTTTTCTTAATCTTTCTGCAATAACAATCCCTGTTTTTAAATCGGTATTTGGAGCAAGTATTAGAAATTCTTCTCCTCCGATACGATATACTGAATCTTCAGCCCTAACTTTTGACTGAAAATAATTTGCGGTTTCTTTTAGAGTTAAATCCCCTGCTTTATGCCCAAAAGTGTCATTTATATTCTTAAAATGATCTAAGTCAGCCATAATTAACCCTATTGGGTAATCTTTTTTTCTTGCAGCAATTTTTAATTGAATAAAAAAATTTTCTTCAAATTTTCTTAAATTATACAATCCTGTTAAAGAATCTTTTCCTGCTTGTTCCTCTAAACTCAAAATATAGTTTTGTAAAAAACTCCTTTCGTCTTTTGAAGAAATTTCTTCTAAAATCGTCTCTATTCTTTTATCCATCTCTTTTTAATAAAAAATGGCTTTTAAACCTTTCTATTAATTACTACTCTTTAGTTACTATTTTAAAAGCTAAAATAAATAATTTGTTAAATATCTTCACATATCAAATAATGAGGCATGATTTTTTTCACTTTAACTTCCAGTATTTTTCCAAGAATGCTTTCTTTTGAGTGAACTGCAAAGAGTTTGTAATTCTCGCTTCTAGCAAGATAAGTTCTTCCAAAACCTTTTCTATCTATCAAGACTTTCCCCTTCCAAGAATTATATCTTTTCTGATTTTCCTTGCATATCTCTAAATGAAAACCCATCAATTTTGAAATTCTCTCTATAACTTTTTTTCTATCAACTTCCTTTAGTTTATTTGCATAAGTTCCTTCTCTTTTCCAAAATTTACTTGAATTAAGAATCTCTGGTTTTACCTCATTAATTAACTCAAGTGTTTCCTTAAAATCTTCATTAGTTTCCCCAGGAAAACCAACAATAACATCTGTAGATATTGTAATTTCTGGTATTTGTTTCTTAAATTCTGATACTATCTTTAAAAAATCATTTTTATTATACTTCCTTTTCATTAATTTTAGAATTCTATTGCTTCCAGATTGAACTGGAATATGGAGGAATTTAAACATTTTTGGATTCTTGTAAATCTCTATTAATTCTGGAATAATTTTAAGTACATTATTTGGAGTCATCATCCCAACTCTAACAAAAAAATTTCCTTTAATATCTAAAATATCATTCAACAATTCCGGAAGAAGATATTTTCCATCCTCATTTCCATAGTTTGCATTATCTTGACTCGTAATCCAGATTTCTTTACATCCCGAAGCTAAATCGCTTTTTATAGAACTTAGAATTTCTTCCTTAGGATAAGAAAAAAGTTTTCCTTTGGCCAAACGAACATTGCAATAGGTGCAATCTCCAAGACACCCCTCAGATATCTGAGTTATTCCAATAAATTTTTCGCTTGAAATCTTTGGGAGATTAAGTTTGACTTCATTTCTTTTTGAAAGATATTTTTCTTTTTCATAATCCCCTTCAACTATATCTTTAATTAAGGAGACTATATTTTTAACATGGCTTGTATCAAGAAGGAATAAATTTTCATGATTTAATTTCTTTTTATTAATTCTTGGCATACATCCCGCAAGAATAACTTTTTTTCCCTTTTTAAGTAAATCAAAAACTCTTCTCCTTATTTTTTCTTGAGTTGGTTCTTTAACAATGCAAGAATTAATTATGATAAAATCTGCAAATTTTTCATTTAAAGTTATCTCCATTCCAGATTGTTTAACCAACCCTTTCATTATTTCAGAAGAATTATTATTTGCAGTGCAACCATATGATTCAAAATACAATTCTAGCATAAAAAACAAAAAATAAAGCATTTTAAATTCTTTTTGGAGAAGAATGAACTTAGCAAATATTACATTCTTTCTATGGCTTCTATTCCTAAAAGTGATAAAGAGTTTTTCATAACATATGAAAACGCTTTAACTAAAGATATTCTAAATTCTTCATTATCAGAACCTACAACCGGACAAAATTGATAAAATTCATTAAATGATTGGGCTAGCTGACATGCATAATTTGCAATTAATGAAGGATTCATATTTTCATAAGATTTTATACTTATTTCTGAAAAGTTTGAAATTTTCTTTATAAGTTCTCCTTCTTCTTTCATTAAAATAAAGTTTGAAATTTTATTCTTTTTTGACTTGACTTTTTTTAAAATTGAATTCGCTCTTGCATAACTATAAAGCAAATATGCTCCAGTATCCCCTTCAAATTTTATTGCTTCTTTAGGATTAAAGAACATATTCTTTTTAGCATCAACTCTTAAAAGCATGTGTTTTATTGCAGAAAGAGCAATTTTAAGACTTCTCTCTTCAAGCTCTTTCTTAGAGAGTTTTTCCCTAGAAATTAATTCTTTTTTAACAAGGTCTTGAACTTTTTCGATTATATCATCAGCATCAACTTTAGTCCCCTCTCTTGATTTTAATCTCCCTTCTGGAAGATTAACAAGGCCATGTGAAAGATGTTTTAGTTTACTCGTGTCAAACTTTAATCTTTTGAGAATTTCAAATAAAACATTAAAATGGTACTCTTGTTCATTTCCCACAACATAAATTGATTTAGTTAAATTAAACTCTTCTAACTTGAGTTTTGCTAAATATATGTCCTGAGTGATATAAACTGAAGTTCCATCCATTCTTAGAAGAACCTTCTCTCCAAGCTGTTCTCCAAGATTAACAGATATAGACCCATCTTCTTTTTTTTCGAAAATCTTATCTTCAGTTCCTTTTAAGATAATTTCTTTTCCTTTCTTGTATATTTTGCTCTCATAATATTCTTGATCAAAATCAATACCAAACTTTTCAAGGGTTTTTTTATGTCCTTCAAAAGCCCATCTATTCATTTTAGTCCACAAAGCTAAAATCTCTTTGTCTCCTTGTTCCCACTTTTGTAGGACTCTATGGGATTCTAATTCAAGCTTTTTATTCTTCTTTGATTTTTCATTAAACATAACATAAAATTTTCCAACAAAATGGTCTGGTTTTTCTTTTTCTGGTTTTTTATTTTTTCCATACATAGAATAGGCAGCCATGGACTTACAAATATGTATTCCCCGATCATTATTCAAATTAACACGGATTACTTTTTCTCCATTAAATTCTGAAATTCTAGAAATACTCTCTCCAATGGATATATTTCTTAAATGCCCAAAATGAAGGGGCTTGTTTGTATTTGGAGAAAGAAATTCAATCATCGTTTTTTGTCCTTTTCCTAAATCTGTTTTTCCAAAATTTTCTTTTTTTGATAAAACTTCTGTAATAATCCTTTTAGCAAAATTTTTTTTATTCAAAAAAAAATTTATGTAAGCTCCATTAGTTTGGATGTCTTCAAATTCTTCTTCAGAATAACTTTTCATTTCACTTCTTAATTCTATGGCTATATCTGCAGGACTTCTCTTCATTTTTGCTGCAAGAGTAAAACACGGAAAAGCATAATCACCTAAGTCTAAAGATGGCGGAATTTCTAAAAGAGAAATTATTTCTTCTTCTTTAATCTCTACTTTTAAATTATTTAGAGAGTGTTTAAGCAAATTAACAACACCTTTTTTCATCATAAAGAAACAAAAAAGAACTTAATAAACATTTTGAAACTATGAAAAAATACTAGTGTTAAATATAAAAAGTCCTAAAAATTTGATAAAATATGAGAATTTATGATTTTATAATAATTGGTTCAGGTCCTGCAGGATTAAGTGCTGCTGTTTATTCTGCAAGATATGGTCTTGATACTTTGGTAATAGGAGTTCTTCCAGGAGGCTTGGCAGGAGAGGCTTATGAAATTTGTAATTTTCCTTCATATGGAAAAGTTCACGGATTTGAATTAACAAGCAAAATGATAAACCAAGTAAAAAGTCTTGGAGTAGAAATAAAACCAGAAAAAGTTAATAAAATAGAGAAAAAAGAATTTTTTGAAATTTCAACGACTAAAGAAAAATATTTTTCAAAAAAGATTCTTTTTGCGACTGGCTCTGAGAGAAAATCTCTTGAAATAGACAGAGAAAAAGAACTTACTGGAAAAGGAATAAGCTATTGTGCAACATGTGATTCTGGATTTTATAAAGAAAAAATTGCAGGAGTAGTTGGTGGAGGAAACGCTTCTCTTACCGCCGCACTATTGCTTTCTAAATTCGCAAAAAAAGTTTACATCTTTTATAGAAGGGATAAATTTTCAAAAGCAGAAAAAGCATGGATAAATGAAATTGAAAAAAATGAAAAAATAGAGCCTCATTTCAACTCAAGTGTTACAAAGCTTATAGGAAAAGATAAATTAGAAGCTGTTGAGATAAATAATAAAGAGATTATTGAATTAAATGGTTTGTTTATAGAAATTGGAAGCAAACCGCAAGCTTCTTTGGCAAAAGAAATGGGTGTCAATCTAGAAAATGGTGAAATAGTTGTAGACACGATGCAAAAGACGAACATTGGAGGAGTTTTTGCAGCAGGAGATGTTACTAATAATCATTTAAAACAAATAGTTACTGCTTGTGCTGAAGGAGCAGTTGCCGCTAATTCGGTATACGAGGAAATTTCACAAGAAAATTAATTTTATTTATATTTGAATATTCAGTTAGTACAAGCTAAAGCTAACAAACTGAGTTAGTGCACAGAAATAAAAAATGCCTCAGTAACTCAGTTAGTACAAGCTAAAGCTAACAAACTGAGTTAGTGCACAGAAATAAAAAATGCCTCAGTAACTCAGTTAGTAGAGTACGAGTTTCGTAAACTCGAAGTCGAGGGTGCAAATCCCTCCTGAGGCTTTATGTTGTGAAGGGTTCAGCTAAATTCACAATATGCAAAAACTTACTAAGGCTTTATGTTGTGAAGGGTTCAGCTAAATTCACAATATGC
>CAZUOZ010000018.1:0-1155 GCA_964621965.1 Candidatus Woesearchaeota archaeon
TTTAAAATACCAAATCTAACTAATATTCTAAATATAATCTCCTTCAGAAAAGTATAAAAGTCTTGTTAGCCTTGTATTCTTATTCATTATAAGGAGGTAAGTTACTCATGAAAAAAGACTGGCTTGACTGGACTGCATTAGTTTTGGTCATAATCGGTGGTTTGAACTGGGGGTTATATGCCTTTGGATACGATTTAGTCGAACTACTTTCCTTTGGTTATGGAGCCATTGCTAAAACTGTCTATGTACTCGTTGCTCTTGCAGCATTGTATATGATATACTACGCAGTACAAGACTAATAATAATTTTATTTTTTTTATTTTTAATATTTTATCTTTCTTTATTTTTATTTTTTAGAAACCTTTAAAAGTTAAACTAAATATTGTTTATTATTCATAAATTCCTTATTTTATTGTGAATACAAACCCTTTAGGAATTTTACATATAGCGGGGTAGAGCAGCCTGGAGTGCTCGTCGGGCCCATAACCCGGAGGTCGTGTGGTTCAAATCCCACCCCCGCTATGATACTTTTTAAGGTAGGATTTGAACGTTCAATGATAAGTTTAAATAAAAATTCTCATTAAAGAGTATATGGATCTAGGGAAAACGATATATCTTGTCAAGAGAAACGATTGGCGCTCATGGCTTTCTAAAAATCATAATAAAGAAAAAGAAATATGGTTAATTTATTATAGAAAATCATCTGGCAAACCAAGAATATCCTACAATGATGCTGTTGAAGAAGCACTTTGCTATGGGTGGATAGATAGTACTCTTAAGGGAATTGATGAAGAAAAATTTGCTCAAAGATTCTCTCCAAGGAAACCAAAAAGCAAGCTCTCTGAAATGAATAAAGAGCGTATACGACAGCTTATTCAAAAAAATAAGATGACTCCTACGGGGCTTTCCGTAGTAAAGCCTTTGATGGATACTTCTTCAAAAAATTTGAAATTAATAATTAAAAAAGATATACTCAAATACTTAAAGCAAGATAAGAAAACTTGGGAAAATTTTCAAAAATTTCCAGAATCTTATAAACGAGTTCGTATTGGGTGGATAGAATCAGCTAGAATTCATTCAGAAATTTTTAATACAAGATTAAGATATTTTCTTAAAATGACTGCAAAAAATAAAAAATACGGAATGGTACAATAA
>CAZUOZ010000018.1:1255-9291 GCA_964621965.1 Candidatus Woesearchaeota archaeon
AGTACGAATGAAAGATTTTTTCTTTCCTTTCAAAAGAAGTATAAAAACAAAAACTGAAACAATAAAGCTCATTAGATTTCCGACCGCTAATGCAATCATGTTAGCACTAAATCCTGCATAAACAAGAAATAATACACCTAAAGCATAACCAGATACAAAAAAGGGATTTATCTTATCCGATTTGTGCATTGAAACCAGTTGAATCAACCATGCAATAACGATTATAACTAATCCTATAAAAGAAGAAGAAATCATTTTCTTTTATAAATCTCCCAAACGGTCCATAATGCAGATAGTGAAGCAATAAAAAATGAAAAATATAAAATATTATTTGATATGCTCAAGTTTAATAGTCTCGCAATGTCATAAAAAACATATATGCTAAAAGTTATAAAAAATCCCCACCCATAATTTTTCTTTTTGTTAAATACGATAAAAAGTCCAGCTATTGCGACCAATAACTCAATGAATATAGAAATGTATTGAATAGTAAATGCCATTTTTCTCTCTTTTTAATTTTAGGTATTCTTGATTTAAAAATATTTCTAAATTTTAATTCTTTTCCTATTGGTTAGAATGAACACTATTAATTAAATTTATATACTCTTTTTTAATTATTATCTTATGAAAAAGAGCTTGATAAAACGGAATATTTTTAAAAGAGGAAAAGATAATCCGTGTTGTGTCGGGAATTCTGGGCAAGCAGTTTATGGACTTGGTGTTATAGGAGCAGCAGTCTATTATATTTCGGCTGCTACTGGCTTTTGGATGGGTGTGCTTGGTATTTTAAAATCCCTCGTTTGGCCAGCATTTTTAGTTTATGAGTTGCTTAGAGTTTTGACCATTTAAAAAAATAAAATGAATTTTCAAATACTGTCAATAATCTTAGAGGCGATAGTTTTTATTTTATGTTTAGACATTGCTGTGCGAAAGAAAAAGCTTTTTGCATATGGTTTTGCATTAACTTTTTTTATATATGTATTCTACGATTTCATAATTTATTTTGGTTTTGCTATAACCTCAGATATTCTTAGAGCTTTTCTTTTTTTAGCAGTATTGTTTGCATCTTTTGGAGCTATTTTACTGCACTTAGAAGAAGGATTTAAAGCAAAAGAAAATTATAAAATGAAAGATAAGAAAAAATAATTTTAAATCTCTTCTTTTAAAAATTCTTTTAATAATTCTAAAGCTTTAGGATATTTGTTTGGATTAAGAAGTTCTCCATGAACAAATTCTAGAGCGACTTCATTGCAAACTCCTTCAACATAATAATTTTTTGCACCAATTAGGTATTGACTTGATTCGGTTACAATTCCATCTCCAGAAACTTCTCCCATTTTACATCCATTTCCTATTATGTTATACAGGGGTATACTTATATTTCGTGCATTTGAGAGTTTATTTATAAAAATGCCATCTTTGTCCATATCCTCGCACTCTATTTTTGAACCAATTAATGAACAATAATTTTTTATCTCTGCTTCTATTCCTTGATTTGGAACAGATATTAATATAATTCTGTCAAGATCTTCCTCTCCAAATATATTAACATACCTTCTTGTTACAAGTCCTCCCATGCTATGTGCTACAATTATTACCTTATCTTTTCCAGTCCTTTCTTTTACAATATTTACTAAATCATTTAACCTCAATGCATAAGTATCTATTCCAACAGTTTTAGAAGGAACTATTGTTTCTTCTCCTGTTTCACTCTTAGTTATATCAAAAAAGTAACTTGCCGTAACTTCGATTGGAGCATTTGTTTTTCCCCATAAACCTTTTTGCTCTTGAGATTTAGAAATAATTACTGAACCAGCATTAATGTACCCTTCTTTTTCTAATTCAGATTTTATTCTTGAAAATGTATCTAAGCTATAATCTGCAGAGGTAGCTTTATTAATACTATGCCCATGCAAAAAGATTACAGGGTAGGATTTATTTGAACATGATTCGTCACAACATCTTTCGCATTTTCCATAAATACAGCAGATAGGATAAGGGTCTTCTAAATAAAAATCTTGAAAGACAACTATTCCAGAGATATTTCTTATTTGGGTTAAATTTTCAGCTTTTATTGAATTTGTTAAGATGCAAACGTGTTCTCCTCCATTTTTAGAAGCATCATAAATCTCATTTACTTTCCATAAAAAATTATTTACTCTTTTTTCTTTTTCTGAAAGATTAGATTTTTGATTAAAAAGATAAACCGTTTGATTAAACTCTAATACAAGCTTATTTGCTTCTTGACACAATCCCTCAGACATTTTTGTCGAGTTCATATCTTCTATAAATTTTTTTAATCCTTCAAGATTTTTAGAAAGACTATTATACTTAGAAATATTTGAATTTACATTAGACATAAATGCATCTTTTTTAGCAAATAAAAAATTTAATCTTTTATTTAAAATTGGAAATTCTTCTTCAAACACTAAATATTCTTGAGACATCCATTCTTCTTTTAAATATGAAAAAGAGTTATTTAACTCTGAAAGAGAATCTGAAAGATTATTCAGTTCTGAAATAAAATCTTGAACAGGAATAAAATTATATAACTCTTTCAAAACAAGATCGGTTTCTTCTATACTTTTTGTAAAATTATAAATCTCTTTCTCTAATAAGATTATTTCTTCTTTTGAAATTTGATTTTTTATTCTTTGTTCATCACTTAAATCATAATTTAAAGTTATCAAAATACTCCTTTTGCTATTTTCTTCATTTGTATAACAGAGTTTAGTTTTTTTACTGTTACAAACTATTTCAAATTTGTGAAGTTTTTGTCCTTTGATTTGACCTTCAGTATTAAATTTATATTCTTGATTTTTTTGAAAAAGAGAAGCAGAAATAAATTCCCCGGAATCTACATTTTCTCCTGAACTTAGATCTATAAAAGAATACTCACAATGAGCTATACAAAAAGGATTCATTAGTGTTGACATAGTAAAGATTACGCTTTGTTCTGAAGAATCGTTAAAAAAGATATGCTCTTTATCAGATGAAAGTTTTACTAAAAGATCATTTCCTAATAAGAAATTTGCATAAAGAATTAAAATAACTGCTCCAATAGCAAAACCTATTCCAACTAGAAGAATTGCTGCTTTTTTCTTCTTGGATTGTATTATTCTTAGAAGAAAAAAAATTACTATCGTTATTATGATTATAGAAACCCACGAAGCCCAAGAAGAATTGAAATCAATTAAAAAATCTTTATATCTTATTATTGAAAATCCTGATTGATTAAAAATTGAAAACAACAAAAAAGAAGGGAGAATTCCCAGAAGAATTGAAAAAAATGCTTCAATAATCCCTCCTTTTTTATCTTCCATAAATTATTAATAAGCTCTATAATTTAAAAACATGACTATTAACTTTTTTCTCATCCCAAAAGATTTAAAAAATACTGTCCTTTTTAAAAAATATGGAAAGAAAAGGTAGCCAGTTGAAAGGAAGTGAAACCGAAAAAAATTTGTTAAAATCTTTTGCTGGAGAAAGTCAGGCAAGAAATAGGTATACTTTTTTTGCTTCTGTTGCTAAAAAAGAAGGATATGAACAAATTTCTGCAATATTTTTAGAAACGGCTGATAATGAGAAAGAGCACGCAAAAGTATTTTTTAAATATCTTCAAGGAGGAGAATTAGAAATTACTGCTTCTTATCCTGCAGGGAAAATAGGAAAAACCTCTGAAAATTTGCTTAACGCTGCAAATGGTGAAAAAGAAGAATGGGAAATTCTTTATTCAGAATTTGAAAAAACTGCTAGAGAAGAAGGCTTTGATGAAATTGCTGATTCATTTAAAGAAATTGCTGAAGTAGAAGAAAAACATGAGGAAAGGTATAGAAGACTCCTTAAAAATATACAAGAAGAAAAAGTCTTTAAGAAAGATTCAGTAGTTGAGTGGAAATGTAGGAATTGTGGATATGTCCATAAAGGAAAAGAAGCTCCAAATACTTGTCCTGCGTGCAATCATCCTCAAAGTTATTATGAAGTTTTAGAAAGAAATTATTAAAAATTATTTCTTTATTTTCCTATCTGTTATAATTAATCCATCTTTTAGTTCAATTACTCTTGAAACATACTTTAAATGCCATGGTTCATGAGTTACCATAATAATTGTTTGATTATATTTTTTATTTAAGTCTTTAAGAACTTCCAAAACCTGTCCAGAGGTATTAGTATCTAAATTTGCACATGGTTCGTCTGCAAAAAGAATGCTTGGATTATTTGAAATAGCTCTAGCAACGGCAACTCTCTGTTTCTCTCCCCCAGATAATTCATCTGGAACCCTTTTATCTTTTTCATCTAAACCGACTTTTTTTAAAGCTTCAAGAGCTGTTTGAATTGATTCTTCTTTCGATTTTCCTTGCATTAGCGAAACAACGTAAACATTTTCCAATGCGTTCATTTCATTTATTAGTGCATAATCTTGAAAGACATAACCTAATTGAGTTAATCTGTAATATGTTCTTTCTTTTTCTGGCAAGTGTTCTACATTTAATCCCTTAATAGAATATTCTCCTCCAGTTGGATGATCTATTAATCCAAGAACCCTCAAAAGAGTAGTTTTACCGCTTCCACTCGCACCAATAATTGCAATAAATTCTCCTTTTTCTATTTTAAATGAAACTCCGTCTATTGCTTTTACAATTAATCCCCCAGATTTGTAGTGTCTTTTAAGATTTTTTATTTCTATCATCTTCCCCAAATCGCTTTTAATATATCCTGTCTTGTTACAAACCATGCAGGAATAAAACCCGCTATAATTGCCATTCCCAACATGATTAGGCTGCTCTGAACTAAATCGTTTAGATCAACTATTGGAAAAATTGTTAATGTTTCATAAAATACAATAGGATTTGCTTGAAGATAAAGTGTTAAAGAGACAAACATAGTCAACCCAAAAAGAATTCCAAGAGTTGCATAAAATAAACTTATCAATATATAAGATAATACTATTGAGATAGGAGTAATTCCTATCGCTTTTAAAATTCCTATTTCTCTTCTTCTATTTAAAGTATTTATATAAATAATTATAAAAATAAGAGAAGCACCAACTATCAAACTTATAATTTTTGACATAATTCCTATTGAACCCATACTTTGTATTGCTTGTTTAACTAACGCTTCAGCTTTCTCTTGCCAAGTAAAGACTTTTTCATTTATTCCAGTTTCAATAATTTTTTCTTTAACTTCTAATTCATCTTCATCCTTCGCTATTCTTACAATCACGGAAGATGCTTTATTTTCAATTCCAAAAACATTTTCTAACTCTTTATAATGTATTAAAATATTCAAATCAGTCATCTCCGTTGCACCCTCGTGAATTCCTTTGATTTTGTAACTTCTCTCTACTCCATTACTATAAGTTATATTCACAATAGAACCAACTGGAACCCCTCCAAGATTATCATAAATCTGAGAAGCAGAACTAAATCCGGCAAGAATCGAACCCACCATTATTTCATCTCTAGAAATATCTCCTAAAAATTCTCCCTGAGTAACCACTTGAGCATATTTTGAAACACTTTCTTCTTCTCTTGGAACAATTCCAATTATATTGGAACCTATAACTTTTTGTTTATATTCTACAGACCCTCCCACCAGGAGTCTTTTAGTAGCATAAGTAACTCCATTTACACTTCTAACCTTCTGAAGCACATTATCAGCATTTTCTATATAAATCTTATTTTCGCTAGGTTCTATTATGATATCTCCATAAGAATAATCTTGAACCATTCCAACAAAAAAACCCATCATTCCATTTATTAGGGCTGGAAGAAAAACGAGATTCATAAAAATCAATCCGAGTATTATGACAATAAAAAGAGAAGTTTTTTTATTTCCTCTTTTTAGAGAACTAATTGCGCTTAAATATCCAACTTTCACATCATTAAGCATTTCATTTTCCACCCTTTCCAGTATGGTGGTTTCCCTTAAGAAGCTGATGTATAATTCTATCTTTTGATTTTCCTTTCCTTATAAAATAAAAAAGGATTATCCCAACCAAGGTAATTAAAAAGATAGTAAAAATAATTTTTCCAATGTTTGATTCTCTTTCTAAAACGTTCATTTCTATATTTGTCTTTGTTTCTTTATTTCCGAAATCATCATTGTATTCAATTGTTATTGGAAATTCAAACTCTCCAGATTCATCGGCTACAAAAGTAAATATTGCTGGGCCATCTTCTGTAGTTCTTAAAGAACCTATGAAAGCCTGTTTAACTCCTTTAAAAGGATGATCTGCATATATTCTTACAGACTTTGCTGTTCCTTTTCCAGTATTTTCAATTCTTAAGGTTAATTCTACTGTCTCTCCTTCTGTAGGAAGAACCGGTTTTGTTCTAGCAGAAGCAATATTTAATTCAGCACTTTCTCCTCTAACTTCAAAAACGATACTATCATCTTTTATTATTGAAGAATCCTTATCTCCATAAGATAATCTTGTCTTAATTATGTGTGCCCCCGGAACAGCATCGTCAGCAATTCTCATATGGTAAAGTATAAATCTTTCACTATTCCCATAGTATAAATTAGAAACCTTAATCTTTAAAGCCTCTTTTACAGAGACATCTGTTGGAAGAGTAATCAATTCAAAATATACAAACTCTGGTATTTTCGAACCACAATTTTCTATCTGCACTCCAATTGTAAATTCTTCACCTATTCCGATTGAACTTGGGCTTATATCTGTAACTGAAGCCTCTACGCAATATGTTTCTACTATCGCACTAGAAAAAGGGACTAGAAAAAATGCTAAACCCAACAGTAAAAAATAAATTAATTTTCCTCTTTTCATAATTACACCCTTCTTTTATTAGTTATTTTCCCTTTTTAAATTTCACTAATGAAGAGGTCTTTTTTTAATAATTCCTCCTCTAACTTCTTTTATACCCTGTTCAATTATTACTGCATGAGGATCTAAAAGAATAATTCCATTTTTTATTTTTGTAACTTCAAGACGGGTTACAAATGTAAATAAAATTTCTCCACAATCTGAATATCCATTACAATATCCTCCCTGTCCTTTGTAAATTGTCACACCTTTTCCAAATACTTCAATGAGGTTCTTTCTTATTTTTTCACTTTCTTTAGAAATAATAGTTAATCCTATATACTCTTCTATACCCTGAATAAAGAAATCCACTGTTTTTGATGCGGCAAGGTAAGTAAGAATAGAATAGAGAGCGGCTTCAACACTTAGAATATATGCAGCAAAAGAGAAAATAAAAACATTTAGAATAAATATTAATTCGCCCATACTGAATCCTGTTTTTTTATTCAAATAAATTGAAAGAACTTCGGTTCCATCTAAAACTGAACCTCCTCTAATAGATAGACCTATTCCCGCACCCAAAAGAAACCCTCCAAATATAGCCACAAGAATTTTATCAAATGTAATAATTGGATATTCTATAAATAAAAGGCAGAGAGACAAACCAAGTATTGCCAAAAAAGTTTTTATAGCAAAAGTTTTCCCGACATTTCTTATTGCTAAAAACATAAATGGGATATTTAATACAAAAATAACCAAAGAGATTGGAAGAAAACTAATATGAGAAATTAAAAGAGAAATTCCGGTTATTCCTCCATCTATAAAACCATTAGGAATTAAAAAACCTTTAAGCCCAAAACCCGCCGAAAGAATTCCTATAATTATAAATAAAATTTCTTTAATATATGTAAAAAAAATTCCCCTCTTTATGCATATAAAAATATAAGTTATTTATAAAATTTTTGAGTTTCTTTCTTCTTTATTAATCGAACAATTTATATACTTTTAATACAATTCTTTAATAAATTTTTAATATGAAAAAAATTTATTTTATTTTAATTTTGCTTTTAGTTCTAGCATGTGGCTATATAGTTTTAAAAAATTTTGATGTGGCAGTTCAAGGCCCAGCATCAGATTCCCTCGTTTTTATTCCATTATCAGGAGATAATGCTACAGAACTATTGCTAAGCGGAGGAATAGACATGTACATGGCTCCCCTTACCTCAGAACAAGCAAATAAGCTTAAAGAATCAAATATTAATATTTACAC
>CAZUOZ010000019.1:0-6246 GCA_964621965.1 Candidatus Woesearchaeota archaeon
AAAATGAATGAAAGAAAAGAGGCATGGTTTAGAATATTAGTATTAATTATATCTGGTGTTATTTTACATTTCTGGGGGATTGCTGTTTGTATACTTGCAATCTTAAACTGGGTAGTTGTTATTTTTTCAAAGAAGAAAAATAGAATTTTTGCAGATTTTTGCGAACCATGGAATACAGAGCTTTACAAATATTGTAGATATCTTACTTTTGTTTCAAACAAAAGACCTTTCCCTTTCTCCGATGTTGAAAGAATAAGCAAATACGATAAATAATTTTTAGGATGCTTCTTTAAATTATACTCAAAATTAAAGCGAGCAGAATAAAAAAGAGTAAGAAGAAAAAAGCTCTTTTTCTAGAAATATGGAGTGTTTTTTTAGAAATAAATTTAGTCATGTTAAAAATTAAATCTGTATTTAATAGCCACAATAATCCTATTATGCTAAAGGAAACAAAAGTCAAGATTGCAGGAAAGGCAATTTTTCCAAAAATCATTCCTCCAATAACGGTATGTAATGTTCCTCCAAGACTAGCTCCAATCATATACGGAATTACTTTCTTTAAATTTACCATTCTTGAAACAACAAGAGGAATAAGAAGAGTTATCGCAATGTTACTTGAAACTAAAATTATTGATATAAAAAAACCTATGAAAAAAGAAAGATACTTTTTTTTCATATACTTGTTTATTTTTTTTCTAAGCTGTTCCTTTTCCCACATTTTAAGCATACATTCTGGCATTTTCTTTAAACTGAACAAAAGAAGAAATATTCCAAATAATATAAGAATCGAAAGAGGGAGAAAAGATATTTTTTCTAACAAAGGATTGGTTATTTTTTCAATGAAATTTATTTTAAAAGGCATCCCTAAATTTATGAAATAATTTCCAGCATAAGAAAAAAATGAAAAGAAGTATTGTAAAATAAACATAAATATAACAATTGGAAATGCATAAACGAGATTGGCTAATCCTATTTCAAATCCATGCCTGAAATCTCTTCTTTTTGCAGAAACAAGCAAAGAAGTAAGGAGAGTTGTTATTGTTGTTCCAATTTTTGTTCCAATAACTATAAAAATCAAAAGTATCGAATCAATTAGTCCTCCTGCATGAAGTGCTATCAATGCAGAAGTTACAGCTCCTCCAGATTGTATTATTAATGTAAGAAACCACCCAATTCCTAATGCATTAATGGCAGTTATGTTGTCTAAATTTATTTTTAAGAATTCTTTTCCAACTTCACTAAAAGAATTTTTAATTAAAACTAAAGAAAATAAGAATAAATATAGGAATAATAAAAACCCTAAGAAGTTCAATAACTTTTTTGGTTTTATTTTTTCATCCATAAAGAGAATAAGAAGAATTAAGTATAAAAAACTCACTATTCAAAGAATTTATAAATACTTGTTCATATTTTAAAAAATGAAAGAGAAGATGAATTTTAAAATCCTTTTAGTGTGCGGATTAATTGTATTTTTGGTAGCTCTTTCAGGAAGTTATTTTACTTCTAAAAGCACTTCTTCCGATTGGTATGAAGCTATTAAACCAACTATAACCCCTCCTAGTTATGTTTTTCCAATTGTTTGGAATATCCTTTTTGTTTTAATTGTTTTTTCAATGTATTATTCTTGGACTTCCGTTAAAAAAAAGAAAGATAAAGAAAAGATTATTTTCTTTTTTGGAATAAATTTTTTACTCAATATTTTATGGAGCGCAATTTATTTTGGAATGAGAAATCCCCTTCTCGCATTTTTTGAATTAATTCTTCTTTGGTTATCAATCTCTCTTTTGGTATTTGGATTATATAATCTAAACAAAAAAGCTTCTTACCTACTTGTACCTTATTGGGTATGGGTCTCTTTTGCAGGAGTTTTAAATTATCTTTCTATTTAATCTTGATAAGTTTTAAAAAGTCAAATACTTTCTTTTAATTATGTCAGTAAAAAGGGTTGATTATGAAAAAGAGATTGAAAAAATAGATCCTGCAATTAAATCTAGAATTTCAAAACAAACTAAAGAAAGAATTGAAAAAAGGATTTCAAAGAGATTTTTATCTTTTCTTGCTATAATAAGTATACTTGGTTTTTCTGGAATTGCTTTGAAAACTCTTTTTGAGATAGTAATTACAGAATATATAGAAGTTTTATGGATGATTCTCCTTGGTACAGGGCTTATTCTTGAAGCAGACTTAAAAAGTCTTACAGGGTTTAGAAGAACAGGGTTAGATTCGAATAAATTTAGCAAATTGGTAACTGCAGTTGTTGGTTTTTTAGCAATAATAACAGGGCTTTTAATTCTTCCTCAAGTAGGTTGGGTTACTCCTGGTCTTTTAGCTGTTCAGGGAGTAATCTCTTTGGTAGCAATAATATTTATTATTGTAGAAACTTGGATTTTAAGATACTAATAATTTTAATTACTAAGAGAATGAATTTAATATAAATTTTATTTTTCGAAAGCATTTAGCACTCTTACATCTGGGCTGAGAAGGTATACATGATCTTCTTTAAATCTTAGTCCCCTATAGACTCTTTGCAAGAGTTCTCTTTTTGCCTTATCTTTATAGAAATCCCAATAGTAAGTTGGTTTTGTTTTTTTAAGAATTCTCCAGAATGCTGATTGAACATCTGGATTGGGGTATTTTGTAAAAATTATACTATTGCATTTATCTCCAGGAAAATCCATTCCTCTTGAAACTTTAGTGGAAAAAAGCACTTTAATATTTCCTTTTTTGAACTCTTTTGCAGATTCTCCTTGTTTGTCTTCTTTTTGTAATTCTTTTAATTTTTCTTTACTCATTAGATTTGATAAATTAAAATCTTTAATCTCACTTTCAGAAGGCAAATCATGAAAACTATTTATATGAACTAATGCTGGTTTTTTTGCAATCTTTAAACATTCTTCAAGAGCTTTCAAATATTTTTCTCGCGTATTTTTTCCATTTAAAAAATTTTCATATTTGCAATCCATTTCCATGCCTGTTTTTACTAGATCTATACTTCCTTGCTGTTGAATTTCAGCATCAATTATTTCATACTTATCCAATCCAAAAATATTCTTTAGTACGTTATCAGAATGAATTGTTCCAGACATAAGGACAATAACCTTATTTTTATCAACCATTTCTTTAAATCTTTTTGCAAGATTTGTAACGACTAATTCAATAATTAGTCCTCCCTCATATTTATGAAAAAGGAGATAAGTTTCATCTAAAAATTCATCAAACATTCTCGTTATTTCGCCAATTTCATGCAAATAACTTTCCTCATCAACACTATATGTAAAATCTGGATTTTTCATAAATATTTTTAGCAAATCATAAATTTTTGTTTCTTTTAATGGAAGAATTAATTTTCCATAAACTGCTTCTTCTATTTTTTTATCTTTTTTTATCTTTTTTATTAGTTCTCCTATTTCTTCGATTATTTTTTGATTTGATTCTCCTTCTGGAAAAGCATAGTTTAGAGCGTTTTGTAATCGATTAAGATTAATTGTACTTTGATTTGAAAAACTATCCAGAAATTCATCACACTCATCTATTATTTCTACTTCTGTAGCAGGTTTTCTGTTCATGGAAGATTCAAGCTTATATTTTAAAGAGTTAAAAATAATTACATCTGCATCAAGAAATGAATTAAATTGTTCATAAAATTTGCATCCTTTTTTTCTTTGATAAAAAATAAATTTGGTATTGTTTAACCCATTATATTTCCTTCTTTCAGCGTTTTCAAGATTTTTTAGTTCATATTCTTCAGAAATAACTGGGCTCCAGTAAGGGCAAACAGGTGCAATAGATGCTCTCTTGATATTTTTTATATCAAAAATATTCTTATAGTTTATTTTTTTATTTTGTTTAAGATATTCTATTATCTTTTTAGAGTTTTTTTCTTTTATTTCTATCTTGCATGGAATATCCCAACTATCTGCAGAAATATCTTTTCTCTTTTTTTCGTCTAATTGTTCTTTGCTAAATTCAAAAATGTCATAGAGATTTGAATTTATTTCTTTTCTCTCCCTTGGAATAATAATCTGATTATCCTCTAGAAATTTGCATTTGAAATTGTTTCTTCCCATAATTACACTTATTTTCATTTTTTCTCCATTTTTATTCAAAAGATATTTTTTATTTTCATAATCTTCTTTGTATTGATTTTGAAGAGTTTTTCCTGGAACAACTATAGAGGCTTTTCCAAGATGTCTTGCAATGTTAAGTGCAATTGCACTTTTTCCCGTTCCACAAATGCCTCTTATAAAAATTATTTTTTTCCCTTCTTTTACAGAATTTAATACCTCATTCACTATATCCTTTTGGCTCTTACCATTAGAAAAACATAAAGGTTCTAAAAATTGTTTTTCAGAATATAAACTCCAGGTCATAGATTAGAAAAATGAGCAAGATTTTTAAAAACCTTTTCATTTTTATTTTATTATTCTATTATAGCAATTTATATAAACATTTTTTTTACTCATTTTTATATGAATAATTCGTTTTATAATATAAGCTCTGTTGCCTTTTTTGTGCTCAAACACGGAGGAAAAGCAATATATGAACATAAAAAAAATCTCCCTTTAGAAGAAATTTCAAAGAATGCATATAATTTTAGCAAAGAGATCCTCAATCATTTTAAAATAAATGTGAGTGTTTATGGGCTTGAAGATCTGATTCCAGGTCCTGCTATAATATGTCCTACCCATACTTCTATAATTGATGTTCCCGCCTTAGTCTATGGTATTCCTGGAAGAAAATATTTTGGTGCAAGGGAGGAATTTTATAACATTCCTATTTTTGGAGCGGGTTTGGTGGCTACAGGAATGCCTAAAATTAATCGTTCAAATAAAAAGCAAACAATGAATAGTCTTGATGAAGCGGCTAAAATGATCGTGAAAGAAAGCTGTGGAAGAAAAAAAGAGAATACCGCTTATCTTGTAATCTATCCTGAAGGGACAAGAACAACAGATCCGAATTATAAATTACTGCCTTTTAAAAAAGGGGCTTTTAATCTTTCTCTTGAATCTGGGCTTCCTATCATTCCTATCTCCTCTTTTGGAGGAATTGATATAATGCCCAAAGGAACATTCAAGATTCAAAAGGAAAAGAACAGAAATTATTATTTGATGATTCATTCTCCTGTCTTTTCTAAAACATTTGCTTATGAGGGGATTTCGGAAGAGAATAAGAAAAAAGCTATAGAAGAAATGATTGAAATTACGAAGTTGAAGATAGGAATTGGAATAAACTTCCTTAAGAAGAGATTCGGCGATTAAAAATATTCTAATTTTAACTTTTCAGTGGTAAGATAGATTTATATTTTCTTTTTCCTTTGTCTTTTTGCTGATGGAATCGGTTGTCCTGGAAAGGATGCGTCCATACAAGCCTCTGTCAAGTATTCGCTATTAATACGGAGAACGGACTATAACTCTCTGTACGAAATCTGTGCTTGTTAAGCTTCTTTATGGTGCGAATGAGATAACCTTTAAAATAAGCTAATAGGTTAAGATTGATTTAGTATTTGTTTGAGGAACTCTTTCACCGGGTCCGCCATCAGCATTTATTTTAAGAGAGGTGAAAATGGTAAATAAAAAGGTTAAGAAAAGGGTAAAAAAAGCTATACCTAAAAAGAAAAAATCTAAAGTTTTTGGTAGGGCTCCAAGTAAAAAAAGCAAGGTTTCTAAAGTGAAAAAACTAATGAAACTCTCTAAGCTTGGAAAATTCAAAAAGAAGGAAAAGAAAAAACCATTCTTTAGTTTTCTTAAAAAATAGTTCTTCAAAAAGAATTAAAAAGAACGTTTTCTTGCATTTATTATGAAAAGAGAGGACAGAATTATCTTTTTTGCATTCATCTGTTTATTCTTTTTTTTTGTAGTAACTTTCCTATTTAGTTTGTGTTTCTCTCAAGGTTTAGATTTTAACATTTTAAATTTTTTCCGTGAAAATTTAACTTCTTTTTTATTCAAATCTTTCAAATTAATATCAAACATATTTGATCCCCTAAAGATTGCAGCCTTTTCTTTAATTCTATCTCTTGTTCTCTTTTTAAAAAAGAAAAAAGAAGATTCTTTATTTATTCTAAGTGCTTCTCTACTAGGGTTATTTTTTGGTTTTGTTTTCAAAGAAATAATTCAGAGACAAAGACCAGAAAACTTTCTTGAAACGGGATTTGGATTTCCAAGCGGACATGCTGTTATGGCTATTGTCTTTTTCTGTAGTTTGATTTATCTCTCAAGAAAATATTTTAAAGAAAAAGAAAAAATG
>CAZUOZ010000019.1:6346-8768 GCA_964621965.1 Candidatus Woesearchaeota archaeon
GTTGAGGAAGAATCAACAGAAGATGCTTCGGAAGAAGCCTCGGATACGACTTCAGAAGAACAGGAAAAACCTGAAAAGGATTCAGAAGAGGAATCTTCAGAAGATTAAGGAATAAAATTTCCTTTAAACACTATTTCTTTTTTTATTTTTTTAAAAAAGGTTTATATACCCCTCCTGTTTTAGTTTTTTATTAATATTGTTAAAAACAGGTTAACTTCACATTGAAGTGGCTTAACATGTTAGAGAAACAGCTAATAATTTAGTCTTTTTCTCATCTATTCGAATAGAATATATTCGACAATTTAATAAGAATAATGGAATTATTTAAAAAACTAGGAATTATTGAACCTATTTTAAAGGTAATTGAAGAGTATGGCTTTTCAAAACCTTCAGAAATACAGGAAAAATCCATTCCACTTATAATGGAAGGGAAAGATGTTATAGCTGGAGCTGCAACTGGTTCTGGAAAAACTTTAGCATTTGCTTGTGGAATAATTGCTTTTTTAGAAAAAGGAAAAGGAATTCAATCGCTAGTATTAGCTCCAACAAGAGAGCTTGCAGAACAAATTTCTGGAGTATTACATAAGTTTTCAAAATATAAACGTCTTAATATTGTTCCTATTTATGGGGGAGTTCCAATAAATCCTCAAATAAAAAAATTAGAAACTGCTGATGCAGTTATAGGAACTCCTGGAAGAGTTTTAGATCATCTTCAAAGAGGAACTTTAGACTTAAGAAAAGTCAAGATATTTGTTTTAGATGAAGCAGATAGAATGCTTGATATGGGTTTTCAGGATGATGTTGAAAAAATAATTTATAAATGCCCAAGAGAGAGACAAACTCTTTTGTTTTCCGCTACTATCTCTGCAGATATAGTTCATCTCTCTAAGAAATATATGATAAATTCAAAAGAGGTTTCTGCAGAATCTTACGTGGATCCTTCAAAAATGGAACAAAAATATTATGATGTGGAAGATTCTAAAAAATTTTCATTGCTCGTTCATTTGCTTAAAAAAGAAAAATCACAGTTAGTGATGGTCTTTTGTAATACTCAAAAGAATACGGATTTTGTAGCAAATAATTTGAAAGCACAAGGAATAAATGCTCTTGCAATTCACGGAGGGCATTCTCAGAAAAAGAGGGACGTAACAATGGAGAAGTTTAATTCTCAGAAAGTAAATGTTTTAGTTTGTACAGATGTTGCTTCAAGGGGACTTGATATAAAAGGTATTTCCCATGTTTACAATTACGATTCTCCTAAAGATAGTAAAGATTATGTTCATAGAATTGGAAGGACTGCAAGGGCTGGAAAAATAGGAAAAGTAATAAACATTGTAGCAAGCAGAGATTATGAAAATTTTGGAAAGATAATGGAAAGAGGAGAATTTAGTATAATCAAAGAAGAAACTCCCGATGTTGAAAGGGTTTTTATAAGAGCAAAAATGGGTGAAAGATTTGGAGAGAGTAGTGGTAGAAGAGAAAATTCTGGATTTGCAAGAAGAGGGAATTCTAATTTTGGAAGAAGAGGGAACTTTTCAGGAAGAGATAACAGAGATTTTTCTCGTGGAAGAAATCAAAATATAATAGCAAGACCCTTTAATTTTCATAGAAAAAAAAGATAAAATTTTATTTATTCATCTTTTCAATTTGTTTATCATGAATTCTAAACAAAGTTATCAGAGCAACAAATGCTCCAATTAAACAAAGAAGCATATCGGATTGAGTATCCCATACATAACCTTGTGTTCCTAAAAATTCGTCTGCACTCTCCCCAACCAACAATGCAACAAACCACTCAATGAACTCATATATTGCAGCTATAGACAAACAAAATGATAAAACTATAGGAAAAATCCATTTTTTCTTATTAAGGACTTTCAATCTTATTAGTAATTCCCTTGCAATTAACGCTGGAACAAATCCTTGCATGAAATGTCCAATTTTATCATAATTATTTCTTTCCCATTCAAAGAAATTTCCTATGCTATCAAAAAAAGGAACTCCTGCATAAGTGTAATGCCCTCCAATCATTAGAACGATACAATGAATCAAAATTAACCAATAAACCAAAGGTGTAAACTTAAACTTCTTGTATGAAACTGTAATAATAATTAAACCAATAATTGCTGGAAAAATTTCAAGAATCCAAATAAATCTATCTGCAGGACTTATTCCAGACCATAGAAGAACAGAAAAAAACAAAGTTAACCAAATAGCAATTGAAATTTTCTCTCTTTTTGATATTTCAATCCTTTTCATTTTGAACGAGTTTAATTCCGGATCGGCTAAACGCCAGCACAGGGAATCGAACCCTGGGGTCCCGAAGGACTCGGATTAGCAATCCGATGCAATACCACTATGCGATGCTGGCTTGTTTATTTTATAGGAAAAATATAATAGTATTTAAAGATTGTTTAAAATA
>CAZUOZ010000020.1:0-8754 GCA_964621965.1 Candidatus Woesearchaeota archaeon
AATTTTCCAAATGTTTGTAAACACTCTTTCTGGGTATTAAAAACACATCCTCCTCCTTCGTAAGTACATGCACCTATCTCTTGTGTTGCTACAAGTGCAAGACATTCTAATTCTGTTCCTAGATCTTTAAATTCTTTTGGGGATCCATAAAGAAGAGCCAAACTTTCACAAGTTTTTTCATTTATAAATTGTACAGATGAACCTAAAATACAGCAGCCTTTTTTGCACTCTAATATTTGGCATTTTTCTTCAGGATACCACTCTCCTCCATTTGCCTCACATTCTCCTTTAGTACTTCTTGGAGAACAAGTCCCTCCAATTGGATCTCTACAACATCCAAGTCTACAACTATCTATCTTACTACATTCTGTTAGGAGTAGAGGAGTTTTGCAAGCTTCAGAATTTTCTTTTAATAAATCTTCGCAAATTGCTCCATTTATTAGCTCTCTACAGCAACCTAAATTATCTGATAAACTAGAAGAAGGCACTATTTCATAAGTAGGAGGAGTATATTTTGTTTGATTTTTAAAAATAGTTACAGCAGAAACTGTTCCTATTTGATTTATTGATAAAAATCCAATCAATATTGTAATGGCTTTTTTAATACTTTTATTCTGTTTAGAATTTTCAATAGCATTATCTATAACAGTTTTTTCTGTCTCGTGAATAAAATATGGGAAAGCAATGAGAGAATTAATTAGTAAAACTATTTGAAATATTGCGAGTATACAAATTATTTTTTTGATTTCTTTTTTCATTTTAAAATACAGGAGGGAATACGCAACCCCTTATTGCGAAATTGAATTTTTCAATTCCTTTTTTATGTTTAACAGTATATATCATAGTAGAATCTCTTGTTCTTATCTTATCAATTTCAAATTCTGGATAAAAAAGCATAAATCCCAAGTTTTCAAAATTACAATTAGTTGATTCTTGAGATACAATTTCTTGAACAACATTTGTTATTTCATAGAGTCTAGTTTGGAAATGCCCTTCTATTCCTTCTTGAATAGTGGTTTGTCCACTCTTTGTGGAGGCTATTTTTCCATCAACAATTATTCTTATTTCTCTAGGAGCTAATTCTATTCCAAATCCTTCATAATTTGCTTCTACAAATTCTCCTTTCTTTTCAAGAGAAATTGCTACTTCATCAAAACACTTTCTTACTTCTTCATGGATTCCTCTACCAATTTCTATTTCAAGATGAGTAAGAAGCATTGGTTCTTGATTAACACAAGGAACAAAACCTTTAGTAGTATAACACAAATAAGAAATATTTCTTGCTTTTGTTTCTTCTTTAAATATGAAACTTATATTTAATGGATTACTTAAATATCCTCCTTGTTCTGTAATGGTTTTAACTGTTTTTTTTAAATCTTCTTCTAAGCAAGATTCAAAAATACCTCTTACATTTGTTTCAGTCTTCCCTCCTGTTTCAGATGATTCTTCTTTTTTCAGAAGAAAGAATAAAGAAACCATTGCAATTAAAAGTATGCCCATTATAATAAAAGCAGTTATTTGAGCTTTCTTGTTTGAAAAGATCATTTCTTATCCTTTAATAATTTAATTGCATCTTCAATAACATGGGATTTATTTCTATATTTTCCCTTTTTCAAGAATTCTTCAATTATTTTTTCTGTTTCTTTATCTACCGTCGCAGATATTCGCGTTTTCATCCTTCCCTCTTTTTCCCCAAGTAATACTTTATATTATTTAATAATCATAAATATGGCATAATATATTTAAGAGTATAAAATATACTTGGTATTACTAAATAATAAGCTTATTTAAATGTTTTTGATAATCAAGAAAATCATAAATTAATTCAGAAAAATACAAAACATTTATCCATTTTTCCAGTGAAGAGTCAGTCCTCTTTTCTTTTGATAGTGCTCAAGTCTCGCAGTGTTTTCATTTTTATGTGATTCATTTATAAAATAGTCGGCAATAAGAACAACGCCTACGAAATTATCTCTTGAATAAAGTCTACGAATCGGCGATAAATTTATTTGATGGGTACGATTAGTTTTGTTGAATTTCATATATTCTATTTTTTTTTCTAAGGCCTCTACATTCATTGCAGCTTCTTTAGGATTATTATATTCCTGCATAACTATATAAAAATAATTATCTGGAAAATTGGTTTTCCCTTTGTATTCTGCATCCATTGCCCTTTTCCAAGAAAAATTTGGATATTTTTTTCTTCCATTTTTTTCAATATTTAAAAAAAATGAAGGATTTTCTTCAATGTTAAGCTTGAAAAATAATTTATCTACCGGCCAAGCAAGCCTCATTCCATAAATTTCTTCTTCTGAAAGAAGAAAGTCTTCTAATTTTGTCGTTGAAATTGGTCCAGAATCGTATTTTTTATGAGAGTTAATATCAAAATCCAAATGCACTTCTGGGGGTGCACGATAAGCACGAAAACACCCACCCAAACTTCCAAGTCCAGCTAAGGCTAGTCCAGCAATTCCAGCTTTTTTTAGAAAGTCTCTTCTTCCAATATTTTCTGGTTTTTCTTCCAAATCATAAATGCTCTTTATCAAGTCGTTTTTCATAGTTTTTGAATGCATTTAATATTTATAAAAGTTACTATTTAGAAGGGGCTACGATAATAATTGAGAAAAATATTTAAACTATAAAGGGGTTACAATATTATGCCTCCAAAAGGAGAAAAACTACTTAGTTTTGAGGGGTGCTTAGATTCTTCTAACGAAATTTATCAAGAGTTATTAGGTTATCAGCCGGAACAAACTTCTTTACAATTTATACCCAAACAAAACTGGGAAGTTTTATGTCAAACTAGAGGTATCAATCCTAGTCGTTTAGGATTTTTTTTACCAAGAAATCAAACAGCAGTTATTCAAGGAAAAAATCATCTTACCCTCTTTCATGAGTATTTTGGCCACGGAATGTATTGTGAGCAATCTTTAATGGGAAAGAGATTGGTTGATTTAGAAAAAAAATTACTAAAAGAAGAGGAAAAGGAATTTCAAGGGAAAAATTTTACTCTAAATGAAATTAATCTTTTTAGACAAAAAAACGAACTCTTTAAGGAATTAAATAATTTCATAAAAAGAAATAATCCCCAATATGAATCTTTTGCAATCTGGACAGAGTATTTCCTTTCAAAGAAACTTGGTTTAAGAGAAAATTTTGAAAAAAAGTACAAATTTTTATCGGAACAAAATAAAAAAACAGTAGAGGGAATATTTAATTTTTCAGAACAGTACGGGGACTTAGCAACATTCTACAATTTTGGTTTATCTAGACAAACAAATCCAAAAAGAGCAAGAACCTTACTAAAAGAGATTTATGGGGGAAATCTAAAGAACATTCAATTTGCCCTTCTATATGGATCAAGAAATCCATTTAAAGATATTGACATTTTTGCAGTTTCCGAAGGGCTTTCTGAGATAGATTCTTCTTGGTTGGATGTTAGGGTTTATTCTAATTCTGAACTTGAAAAGGGAATAACCATGTTGGATGTGTCAATTACAGATCCTCTCCTTACTGGAGAAATTATCTTTGGAGATAAAAAATACTTTGAGCTATGCAAAAGGAAATTACTTAATCAACCAATTACCGAACAAGCAATTAAATATAATTTTGATAGAAGTGAAGAACAAAAAAGATTAGTTTCTTCTCTTCCTAAGGATGAATGTGATAAAATTTTAAGGGGGTTAGATTATTCTAATACATTCGGATTAAATGCATTGTCCTTAAAAAAGGGAGAGAGATTGCTCACAAAGAAAAGTTTGCTTTCAAGTCCACATAGCGAAAAGTTTATAGATTTGAAAGGAGGTAAAGTAGAATATGCAAATTGAACAAATCGTATATGGTTCAAGAAGAATGCAAGAAAATAAAGAATATATTTTTGTAGCAGGAAATCTAGAATATCTAAGTGCCAGTATTCTTTATACCAGTGGTCCTCCAAGTTTCAAAGATTTTCCTTTATTTGGAAACATAAGCTCTTTGCCTAGTAGTCCCTTGAGAGACTCCATACCGGAATTAAAATTTACTAGGGAGAGTTTTAGATTTGACTCACATGAACCTCTTGGAGATCATCTAAATCATGAAGTTTGGTTGGAATTGAAAGGAAAAAAGAAAGGCAGAAGTCTTTTGCTTTCAAATACCCATATCCGTTTAGGAGATGATGATGACTGAAAAACCAAAAATAGAAGAAATTGAGAGTCATGAATATCCTCTTGGAAGAATAGATAGGTTGGTTATAAAAGACCAAAAAGATATTCGTGTATCCATTATCAATTTATTGGTAAATTTGAATTTTCCAAAAGAAAATTTAATTGATTTTGATTTGGAATCTTTCGAAAGGTATATTTTCAGTTATTCCAAAAGATTGAAAGTACATCTATTCAAGTCTGAAGATGGTTTAAATTTGATTCTTGATAGCAAAATTAAGAAAGAAAAATTAATAAAAGAAGTAGAAAAGATATTTTTAATATTTTAATTTATTTTTCAAATAATCTACGCTTTTTTCTAAAAGATCATT
This sequence comes from Candidatus Woesearchaeota archaeon, assembly GCA_964621965.1. Classification (GTDB taxonomy): domain Archaea; phylum Nanobdellota; class Nanobdellia; order Pacearchaeales; family GW2011-AR1; genus CAZAGO01. The sequence goes on from CAZUOZ010000020.1 coordinate 4,514, forward strand.
AAAGTTAGGATTTTTTTCCCAGGTAGTTTCTATGAAATTTCTGAGTTCTTTATGAACAGGGTAACCAACATCTTCAACCAACCACAAATCACCAAACTCTGAATTTAGCAAAGTGGTTAATGCTTCATTCAAATCCGAGGTTTTTGTATTTCCTATTTGTGTTGCTATATCCTTCCAAAAATAATGGGTAAATTGCAAATGCATTAATTCGTGTCCTGAAGTACGTAAACATTGCAAAAGGGGTCTTCGAATAGAAAGCATAAAAGAATTATCTTCAATATTATATGGGCATCTCCCCACAGTAGTAATGTATGCAGTAAAATTAGGCGCATATATAGGTTTGCTAGTAACTTTTTCAAGTCTAGAAAAGTATTCTTGATTTAATCCTTTCCAAGATTTTTCAACACTATTTCTAAATGCTTCAACGATTTCAGAATTATATAATCCTCTCATCGAATCCCAAATTTCTTCTCTGCATTCTTTAAAATCTCTATCTTTCCATAAATTTTTGTAATTTTTTTCTAAAGGTTTTTTTTCTGTAGGTTCTGCCCAAGGCAAAGACACATTACATAGTTCCCACGCATTAAGAATATCCCTTTCTTTATTTATTTTAAACGTAAGTATGGGCAGTTTTATTTGTTTTTTCATTTTGAAATAATACAAAAATTATATTGTGTTGATGGGGTCCAAGATTATCATGTTCTTCAATTTCAGTTATACCTTTAAGTTCTTTTATCAAATTCCAATTGTCATAAATTTTATTCAACTCTTGAAAACTAGGATAAAAATTTTCTAATTTTTTCTTAGCAAGCCCATCTTCATGAGACATACAAACTAAAAAATTATAGCCTTCTTTAGAAGTTGCATCCTTCATCTTATTAATTACTTTCAAAGCATCTTCTCTATTCAATAAATGTAAAATTGCTGAGGCAATAATTAAATCGTTTTCTTTTCCAAAATCTTCTTTTCTGATATCTCCTTTTATAAATTTAAAATTCTCAGAATCTTTTATGGTTTCTTGAACATCTATCCCTATAACTTTTGCTCCTTGTTTATAGAAGAATTTAGACATTAATCCCTTTCCACATCCAATGTCTAATATTTTTTTTATAGGTTTATTCAATAAAAACATTAAAAATTCTCTTTTTATTTCTTTTACATTAATCATTTTTCTTTTAAAATATCTTTAAAACACATTGGATCTTTAGCCATGTAATCTCCAGTTACTGCATAAGCAACAGCTCTACAACCACGACAATAAACAACTTTATCACAAAGTGAATTTCTCTTCATCTTTTCCAAATCTCTTAAGTCTTTCATAACCTCGCTATCTGTAATTAAATTACTAATACCTTCTTTAATATTCCCAATAGCGATAGGTAATCTTCTACAAGGATAAACTGTGCCATCAGATAAAACAGAGAGAGCCATATACCCTGCAGAACATCCAGTCAAATATTTATTTTGTTTTTTTGCATCTTCTATAGGGGAATTTGTGGATTCAATAATCTTCCACAAAACATCTGAATTTAAAATTATTATTTTATCTCCATATTGTTCCATTAATCCCCCTGTTCTTTTGAAGATTGGAAGAGCATCTATCGCACTCACATATTCCGGATCTCTTACTCCTAATTTCTTATTTGGAACATACGTTTTAAAACCGACTTTTTTGGCTCCTGTTTTTATTGAAGTTTTAATTACATCTTCAAAATCCTCTTTATTTGTTTGCATTAAAGTCATGGATACGGTTACATCAATTCCTGCTTCTGAAGAGTTTATAATCCCCTCTAAAGCTTTATCATAAGCGAAGGGTCTATTTCTAATATGATTATGTGTTTCTCTTTTCCCATCAAGAGAAATTTGCAATCTTCTAACTCCTGCATCATAAATTGTTTTTGCTTTTGCAGGAGTAATTAAAGTGCCATTTGTTAAAAGAGCTGCAATAACACCTTCTCTTTTAGTATGATATAAAATTTCTAATAAATCTTTTCTCATTAAAGGTTCCCCTCCAGAAATACTAATTCTTGGAACCATAGACCATCTTTTAGCAGTATTGCTTAAGTCATCAATCATACTTTTAGCATCCTCTAAATCCATTAAATTTCCACTTTGTATATGTGCTGGATGATAACAATGTAAACAACCAAGATTACAATCATTAGTAGAATCCCATTGCAAATACAAATGTCTTTGTGCCATAGTTTAAAAGATTAGATTTAATCAGAAAAACGGTAAAATGGGTTTATTTGACCCAAAGATACATAGCTTGCAGCACACCCTTTACAATCTGCACAAGAAGAGGAACCACATGCATCGCAAGGATCACATCCATACTTGTCTTTATATGCTGCACCTTTTTGGGTATCTATCCCCTTTTTTATATCCCTACACTTACCATGCTTTCTAAAAAAGCCTTTTCTTTACTGGTTAAGTCTGTAAGATTTACCATAAAAAATCAAGTTTTTACTTATATTTAAGGGTTCCTATGCTAGAGTAATTGCGTTAGAATTTATTTAAATCCCAAGACAATTTTTATTTACATTTTGAATAAATTCACAAAAATTCTTGCTCGTTAGTTCTTGAAGGTATTTTGAATGAAGAGATAAAATAATATCTGCGTTTTCATTTGCAGTCTCTTTAGCTTCTCCTTTCTTTAGGATATATACTTTTTCTTTAAAAATAAACTATATCTTTTTACTACCCATTAAAGTAACCTTGAGAATTACTATAAGTCCTATAATTATGAGTATGAAGAGGATTATTCCTATTCCTTTAAGTGAGAAAAGTGAATCCATGAATTTTTTAGAAGATTCAATTGGAGTTTCAGTTTCTTCTTCCTGAAGACCGCTAGCTCCACTTGATTCTTTTATTGAAGTACAAGATTGAGTTTCAACAGGCTTTGTATCTCTTGGAGTACAGGATTTAGGAGGATAAGAACAAGTTCTTGTTTGAACATTGTTTGTACAAACACTCCAACTAGTACATTCCCATTCCGTTGAGCAAGAACTCGCTCTACTTCCACTAGTAGTACTTTCTGTAGGACTGACAGAAACTGAACTGAAGTATGAAGCTTGTGTAGCATTAAATTCACATATTCCAGAACTAACTACACAACTCTTTGGAGCTTCTATTCCTGTTTGTGTCCATCCGCTAGTTCCAGTTGTAGATCTGTATACTTGAAGAGTTTGTCCATTTAAGGCAGCTCCAACTACCATTTTTATTGTTATAGGTTGGCTGAATGTAAGTCCCATGTTTGGAATACCAAACTGAACCGCACCCTTGAAATCAAATCCGGTTAGTCCTGAAAGATTTGAAAGTCCAACTATGTTTGCAGTTATTTTTGTAAGATTAAGGCTTGAATTATCTCCCATCTTTATGACTGTTCCTTCAGGTATTTCAACTTCAGCGCTATCACTACCTACTGTAACATTGATGATCCATTCATTGTTTACAGTAACATTGGAAATATTTTCTGGGTCGGTCTCATTTACAGGAAGTAAGAATCCCACGTCTTCAAATAGATCTCCAGAAACATTTTTTCCTATTGAGAAACTTGCAGCTTCAGAAGAATAATTTCTAGGTCCAAGATCTGTTGAAAGAACCATTTCATATTCTTGCCCTGGTGTTAACCCTAAGGTATCTATAGTAATGTTGTATGTGAATTTTGTATTACTATATCCCTGAGTATACCCGTACCCATATCCATACTCTTCTCCGTAAGCATATCCATATCCGTACCCATATCCATATCCATAAGAATTATCGGTAGCACTAGTATTTATTAGTGAAATAGTATGTATTGCTTCTGCACAATCTCCTGAAGGTGTTCCAGTGTAAGCATTGAAAGCACACATAAGTTCATCGTTTATAAAAAGACTAACATATGGAATATTTACTCTTTCATTACTTTTTATCTCTATAGAAGCAATTGAATAAATGTGGTCTCCTTCTATAGGTGAATCATCATTAAAACTCTCTAGGCTAACAATAAAAGCCGAAGCAGGACCAGAAAGGATTACAATTACGATTATAAAACTAGTCAAAATGCCTGCTAAAATCTTACTTGAGTGTTTTTCAACCCTCTTTCTCAAAACATCCATTTCCTAATATGTTAAAACCAAGGGTTTTTTCTTTTAAAAATGTTTTGTTTTATATACTGGAATATAACGTTTGGTATGCAAAAATGCGCTGAAATATAACGTTTAATAGGTAAAAAATGAGGAAAAAAGAAAAAAATA
>CAZUOZ010000021.1:0-1077 GCA_964621965.1 Candidatus Woesearchaeota archaeon
ATACTTCTTAAGGTCTGTTTGGATATTTCCAGCATACTGTTGATCTAAAGCAGATACTCCTTGTCCAGTACCATAAACGATTGCAGTGTCTGCAACTCCTCCTGACACGAAAGGTGCAGGATAGCTAGCAGCAGCAGCAACTCCCATGGTCATACCTGTCATAAGTGTACTTATTGCTATTGCTGAGATTTTTTTAAAATTAAATCTCATTGTTAATATTTTTTAAACCTCCTTTCAGCTCTATGAATATATTGCCTATGGCAATTCCCAGCCGATATTTGGCAATAGGGTGAGCCAAAAACATCTTTTGAGTATGATTTTTTCATTTTTTTTATCCCCTATTTAGAACCCTGTTAAAGGTTCATATGTCCGTGAAGGACACACTATGCCTCTTTCAAGGCATACCTACCCTAAACAATTTTAGTTTAAAAAGGTTATTGTCCATATTTTCGGAAAGTGCTAAAAAATACCCCTTTTTTGGCTTTTTATTTATAAAGCTTTCGGTGTCACCTTAGTATGTATACAGATATTTAGACGCTAAAAACTAAAGATTTATTAACATATGGTAAATTTATATAGTATATATTAAAAAAGAGACCATATTCTCTTTAGAAGATAAGAATTTAAAAATATTCATAAAAATGGCTTCAAAAAGGAACATAGAAATAACAATAAAAGAATCCAAAGGAGCATTCTCTATATTCAGGCAGCAAGATGGTTCTTCAAAAAAAGATTATGATTTTTCAGGAACTTTGGCTCTTAGACAGCTCTTAAGCAATGAAAAAGCTAGAATTTTACATGTTATTAAAACAAAAAAACCAAAGTCAATATACGATTTGGCTAAGACTTTAAACAGAGGTTTCAAATCAGTAAATGATGATATAAAATTCCTTCAAAGGTTTGGATTTATAGATTTAGTTGAAGAAAAAACAAAGAATAGAAAGAGATACAAGCCAGTAATTGCAATAGACGAAATAACTTTCCACTTTAAAATATAGTTTTAAAGATTAATAATAGGCCTTAAATTCAATTCTAAAATCTTTTCCGTTTCTCGTTAGCTCTTGAACTGCACCTTTT
>CAZUOZ010000021.1:1177-6376 GCA_964621965.1 Candidatus Woesearchaeota archaeon
TCCTGTGCTTTTCTAGGCATAGATCCAGTTTCTTGCATCCTGTTAAAATTATTTTTTTTGTTGTTCATCCTAACCTTTTATATGTCACCATTACTTTTGCAACATCACATTTATTATAACTCTCTCCTTCAAAACTTTCTTTCTTACATAATGATACAAAATTAGAGGAATCAACACCTCTCGTTTCTTTTTCGTATATTTTTATTCTATCGCATCTTGGATAGTTATTTAGAGTGCACTGTGTTCCATTGAATTCGAGAGGAACTTTTACTATCTCTATGTTTTCAATTCCCCAGAAATATTTATAATTATCTGCATTTTGTTTAAGAGCCATTACTTTATCTGCATCTATACAGTCTATTTTATTTCCTCCGAAAGATGCTCCACAAGAAAATTCTGGAGAGTTTGCAATTTTTGATGCAAGAAGCATAGCATTTTCTTCATTCAATAGAGTAGCACTTTCTCTTAAATCAGAATATTTAAGTGTGAGAATAAATACTCCGGCAAGTACAAAGAAAATTGTTATGGCCATTAGTAAGAATGCCATTTGTTGTATTTTTAATTGTCCTTTTTTTATCATTTTTACCAAAGCCTACAACTAGCCACCTCGTTATCTTTAGCTATTTCTTCTGCGATCTTATTTACTATAATTAAATCTCTTGAACTCTCCAAGTTTTTTGCAATAGATGAAAGAGACATTAAATTTAGATTAGAATTGCAATCTTTTTTTGAAACCAAAACTGCTTTATTTCTATATAAGTTTGAAAGAGAGTCTATTCTTTTCATAAGCCTTTTTACTTGACACTCATAAACAAATGGATCTGAAAAAATTGCGGCATACATAAGTGCATCTCCTTCAAAATATAGTCTATTAGATTTTTTTACAACAACTTTTCCATCGTAATCCACTTTAATATCACAATCTCCTTGTAAAAAACAAACTTTTATTGAATTTTCAGAACAATTCTTTAGTTGAATATTTGCTGGATTTAAACTATTTAGTTCATTTTTTATTTTTTCTGGAGCATCTATAAAACAATATGTGTCTTTCGAAGGACTTAGGTATATCAAATCTGCAACTTTAAAGGGCATCTCAAATGGCTTTGAAAATAAATAAAATTTTTTACCCTCAGAATAATTTTTTGCAAAGATATATTTATTTTGAAAAGAAATTCTCATATTAGTGTCTGTCCATTTCTTAAAATTTAATTGTGAAATTTTTATTTGTTGTTCTCCAAAAAGTCCTCCATTTGAACATTCATCATAAATTCTCGTCTCAACTGGAAGAATTATAAAAGTCGTTTGCCCGCTCTGAAATCCTGTTTCGAGAGGATTTAAAAGAATTCCTATTTCTTTTCCTATCTTTAAATCCATTTCAGTCTCTCCAGTGTTAATTAACTTTACAGAAATATATACTGCTAAAAATAATATGAATGCTCCAACAAGAGAAGCAAAAATCCAGACAAAAGGAAGTTGCATAGCCTTTTTTTTCATTTGATATCCTTTAGGTATTTTTCAACCAGATATTTAATCATTTTTTCAATATCTTCTTTTATCTCTTTTACTTCTTCTACAGAAATATCTTCTCCATAGTAATTTATAGAATTCCTTATTTTTCTTATTCTATCAAATTTGATAGCAAAAGCATGTTCATTTATTTCTTTTAAATAATAGGTGAATGCTTCATGCTCATAAATTTTGTATCCTTTCAAAGAAACAAGAGATTCAAGTATGCTCCTTAAAACCTCATAATAATTAGTGGTTATTTTTCTTCCGGAATCTTCATTAATCTTTAATGTTTCCAGAAATTTCAAATCTCTGAGAGAATTTTTTAACAGAGATTTTGCTAAGGGGATATCTTTTTCTGAAATTCTTGCCTTCTTATTTTTTATAAATTCCTCAAATTTCATTTAAAAATCTCCAAATACCCATATATTGTAGATCCATTAAGGATATTATTTAATAGTCCTGGATTTTTCAATTTCATTTTATCAAATTCTTCAGATGATTTAACCATTAACTGGATTGGAGACTTTAATTTTTTTTCAAAGGAAGCTAAAGAGGCTTCTTTTTTTATAGGGCTTAAAATAAACAAATCTATATCACTTTTGGAGATATTTTCTCCTTTGGAATAGCTTCCAAATAAAATAATTGTCTTTGGATGATTAAAGAATTTAATTAGGTATTCGATTAGCCCAGATTTTTCAATTTTATTCAAATTGTATTCTATTTTTAATTTTTTAAATTTCTCTCTTTCAGAATTAGCTTTGAAGCAAAGATGATTCAATTTTTTTTCTGATTTAAGAAAATTTTCTCTTTCAAGTTCTTTTAGGTATTTGGAAATAGTTGTTGGAGATTTTTTTAAAATTTTAGAAATTTGTCTCACATGAAACTCTTTTTCCGGTTCCTCTAAAAATAGTTCTAGAACTTTTGAATTATTATTGTCCATTTTAATGTACATATGTCCATAATATAAAACAATTGTCCATTTTTAAATCTTTTTAATTAAAAAATCTTAATCTTTTTACCTTCTTATTTTAACGAGTGGGCTTCCTCCATATTCTTGTTCTAAAACAAGAGTAACTCTGCCATTTTTATTTTGAAAGCACAAAGGATTTTCTTGACCAGTCATTTCATAGAGATTTATGCGTTCTATTTTTGAAGATCTCGTTAGTTGAGAAGAACCAATAGGGTAAAATAATAGATTATCCTCTTTTCCAGCATACATTTTTAATTCTTCATATATGCTCGCCTTTGATCCTCTTTCTGGAGCATCAGTGTATATGAAACACACTTCCTTTATTTTTTTTGGAAGAACATATGAAAATTCATCCATTCCTTGATTTGCTTTCCAAAAAGAATTAACATCATTTTGTAAATTATCTAAAAATCTTTCTGCCTCCATTTTGCTTTTCATTTCAAGAAAATTCATTATAGCATAAATTGCAAATGCTAAAAAAAAGATTATAAGTATTACCGAAAAAATAAATCCAAAAGACAAATCTATTTGCGCTCTTTTATGTAACCTCTTCATACTTCAAAAAGAATTCTCTTATTTATAAAAGTTTATTATATTAATATAAAAATATTTTAATCTTCTTCTATCTCTATTTTTTCTTGAGGTCTTAAAATCATACTACACTGGTTTGGATAAGGTTGGTTTTCATATTTATCCATACATTTTATATAGAATGTTTTTCCGGTATCCCATGAGACATAGTGTTGTGTTTGATTTACATCTATTGAAGACATCTCTAAACCATCCTCAATATTATATAAACAATCATTAAATCCATACACACACATAGCAGATTCATCAGTAATTATTTTAAGATTTGATTCTTCGTTGTAGGCTCTAACTATAATTGGACTGAACGTATCTGTTTCAACTTTAAATATAGTTTTATTTGTATCCACATTTCCTCCCAAGTCAACACATTTTACGTAATAAGTATACTCTCCAGAAGGTAAATATAATTCCTGAGAATGTAAATAAGAATTTGTATTAAAGAACATTACATAGTCCTCTGTTGTTTCAGTTGGGCTGTAATAACATGTAGAGTTTCCTTCTTGATATCCTGCTGAAGTCTTAACACCCAAAGTTACTTTTACAACATCTGTTGAATCTTTTATTGTTTCATTTGGAGAAACCTCATTTATAATAAGAGGCTTAGTTCCAATAAGACTAAACTTATATGATTCTGTGTTTCTGTTTCTATCTGATTCTGAAGCAGAAGGATTATCTTCACATCTTATGTAAAAGTTATTATCTATATTATCTTTTATTCCATTTAAAGTGGTCTTACACTTGTAAACCATCTGAGCATTCATTTCTATTACACTTGAAGAGCAAGTCATTTTATTTTCCATATCTTCATATGACTGATCAAGATGACCCCATTTACACGTGGCTGGTTCATTAGTATATGTTTCAAAGTTTATTGAACTTTGATTGAAAGAGACAGGCATACCATTCAATAAATTTGTAGCCACAATCATTGGTGGAGTTGTATCTGGGCCTTTTTCTACACAGAATCTGAAAACCCAAGTAGCAACATTTTCATTTCCGTTTGAATCTAAACATCTTATGAATAAGCTGTACTCTCCATTATTTTGTATTGTTATATTCTCTGCAGCTAAATTAGATGATCCAGGCAAACTCATTATTTGAGTGTGATTATATAAGAAAGCAGGAGTTCCACCAAGATAATATGACATGTTTGCAAAGCTATCCTTTCTCACATAATCTAATTTACATGATGCAGGTTCGTCTGTAATTATTCCAAATTCAAGAGGAGTGAATGCTTTTATACATCCATCTTTTGATTGCTCGTATACTATTTTCGTTCCTACATCAGGAGGAGAGACGCTCGTGTCAGGAGTGTACCTATGATTCTTAGATAAAGAATCTTTCCATAAACTAATTATTGGAGGAGTTACATCATTTCTATTTATCCAGGCGCATTTCTCCTCGGCAGTTCCTTTATTTATAATTTCACATGATTGTCCTAAACTTCTACATTGATATTCTGAGCAAGGAAGTATGCTTTGCTTATTACACTGTTCACACATGTTTCCACCTACAGGTGCTTGCCATTGTTCACACGTGAATGAAATAGTCTCGGTATCTTCTGATTTGTATGTTTTATAAAGTATAATTGCTGCGACGATTATACCTGCTGCTAATCCAGCACCTTGGGCATTTGTTAATTTAGAGAACTGTTTAGTTACAATATTCTCTGGATTAGCAATAAGTGCTTTATTTCCCCATCCTGTTCCAACCCATTGTTCTACTCCTCCAATTACTCCTTTATAAGCCATTATTCCTCCAAATGCAGCAGCAGAAAGAGAATTTGCCATGTTGTCTTCCATTCCAAGCATAGGCCCAATCATTTTTATAGCACCCATTACCACAAGAGCATATCCTGCTCCTTCTATAAGGTTTCCTAGAAATCCTTTTCCCATACCGGAATACAAACCTTCATAGGTTGCGTCTTTGATTTCATTAGGATTAATTAATGCATCTTTAAGTGAGGTGGAGGCTCCTTCATTTGTAACCTCAAAAGATTTTCCATTAAAAAAAAGACCTTTATCGTTTTTGGTTAAGGTTCCTTCATATATTTTCCCCCCCATTGTAAATTCAATCTCTTCTCCAAGCATTTCTAATGGGAGGGCTTTGCTTCCTGCAAAAGCTGCCCC
>CAZUOZ010000021.1:6476-8046 GCA_964621965.1 Candidatus Woesearchaeota archaeon
AATTGAAACACCATATTTTTTAGAAATTCCAGTGAGGGTATCTCCTTTGACTATTTTATGGGTATTGAAACTACCAACAGTACTAGTAACAATTTTAGTTGTATCCGCCCCACTCACGTTTCTAACTTCACTTCCTAAAGCATAACCAATTGCAATTATTCCAAATACTAAAAGAGTTATTTGTGCTAAAGCTAATCTTCCTTTGTTATTCATTTTAATCATTAAATCCTTTTATCCCTAAAAAATTTGTTTTTAATCCACAATCTCCAAGAGACTTGCATATTGCTTCCTGATTGCTCATCCAACTTGAAGAAAGGCATTCACAGTTTTCTACACATTTTTTCTTTCCAAGTAAATCTTTTTCATATTTTACTACACAAGTGCTTGTTGCTAGAGCACAAAAAGAATTCGCTTCACTATCCCAAAAGCTAAATCCTGGAGCATATTTAGGAACACACTTATCTGAAACCCATTGGCAATCTCTTTTTTCTGTATTCTCACAATCTTTCTTTTCAGATTGTCCAGTACAATCTTGCCATTTATTTACTCTACATGCAGCATATTTGAAATCTTCAACAGAATCTTGAATACAAATTTCTTGTCTATAGTCTGCACAAGGCTCAACTGTGACTTCTCCATTATAACAAATTAATCTAAACGCTCTGCTTCCAGGTAGAGAGTTTGATATTCCTTTAGAATCTGCACACCAACTCTCTCCATGCTGATATATTTTTCCTTCAAATTGGCAACTTAAATCTGCACAAATATTTAAACCATAAACTGGGTTTTCAGAAACTTTTGCTTTTTTACAAGCGCTTCCTAAATAATAATCACAATTTCCGCATGCTCTAGATTTAGCATTTGAAATCCCGTATCCACAACTCTCACTTTTTCCATACACTTTTGTCCAATATTCTTTATCTTTTATTTTAGAAGCATCATATATATTTGCAATATTCCCGCATGAATCTACAAAAAAGACTTCATCTCTTCCTTCAACACAAACTGTTTTTTCAGTAGGACCACATATAGTCCCTAAAACATCTGCAGAACAGAGATAATCTTGATGGAAATCGCTAGTTCCATTTCCAGTCATTTGAGAACACTCTCTTTTGGTTGTAAAGATACACGTTCTTGCGTAATCTTTTTCTATAACACACGCTCCTTTTGCTTCAGAAGTTGCAGAAGCAATACAAGAAAGTTCATTTCCCAAATCTGTTCTAAAATTTATTTCTAATCCGTATAAAGAAGATAATCTTTTACATCTAGTCTGTGTAACGAATGATGCTTGGTCTCCAATTAAACAGCAACCTAGATTACATTGAGGAATTTCACACTGAGCACCTTCTTGCCATATTCCATTGCTGTCCTGACAAACTTTTTGAGGAGTGTTCTCCATACAAGTTCCTTCTTGACTATCATAACAGCATCCCAATTGGCAATAAGAAGTTGCTTCACATGAAGTTGGGGCTTTTCTAAAAGCATTATTACAATCACTTTCTGGAGCATTTTGGCACCATGCACCAGCACTAGTTCTTTCACAGCAATAAGAAACTTCAACAGCAGAGAC
>CAZUOZ010000022.1:0-2692 GCA_964621965.1 Candidatus Woesearchaeota archaeon
TTAGATTTTTCCTCTTTTTTTTCTAACTCTTTTCTTTCCTCCGGCATAAAATAAAAAATAAAAGCATATATAAAAAAGTATCTAATAAATGAAAATAATTCCAAAATAACCGAATTAAAGAATTTTTTAAAGATTTAATAAATATTATTCTATTCGAGATATATTCCTGGGCGATTGGGCTTCACTTTGCTTGATTTTTCTTCAGGATCATATTTTCCCTTATCATTTACAGAAAAAATATTAATCGAAATATTAGTCTTTCTCTGTATTTTTTCAAGAGCTTCGGTGTAAATTCCTATTTCATTTGGAAGAACATAAATGAATGCCTTTACTGGTTGTTTTTTTGTTTTCTCTGTAATAATTTTAGAAATATTATTTACATCGCCTACCAATTTTTCAATTGCCTTGTCTTGTTGTTCGAATTTTTCATTTATTTTTGATTCATCAAAAATAGGCCAATTTTCCAATGAAATAAAGCTTTTATTTCTTAATTTTTCCCACAACTCTTCAGTTATATGCGGACAAAAAGGATGAAGAAGTTTAAGATAATTTTCTAAATCCTTTTTGCTTGCTTGTTCTGGAAGATTTTCAAATAAATCCCTCAATTGAATTATTGCAATATTATATTTAAAACCCTTAATATCCTCGGTCACATCTTTTATTGCCTTATTCAATTTGCTTTCAGTTCTTTCATTTGTTTTTCCAATTTTTATTTTTTGAAAAGACAAAAAAGCTTTTAATAAAAAATTAAAACATCCTTGTATTCCGTTTTCATTCCAGTCTCTAGATTTATCGGGAGAAGCAAGAGACAAAAGAAAAAATCTTGAAACATCCATTCCATATTTTTTTGAAATTTCATCAGGATTAATTACATTCCCTTTAGATTTGGACATCTTTTCTCCGCCTTCTCCAGAAAGCATTCCCTGATTGAATAATCTCTTAAAAGGTTCATCGAAATCTAATAAACCTAAATCCCTTAATGCTTTTGTAAAAAATCTTGCATAAATAAGATGCATGCATGCGTGTTCTGCACCGCCAATATACTGATCTACAGGAAGCCAATAGTTTGTTTTTTCTTTATTAAATGCTTCTTTCAAATTGTTATTATTTGGATACCTCATATAATACCAGCTTGAGTCCACAAAAGTGTCCATGGTATCTGTCTCTCTTCTTGCCTTTCCTTTACATTTCGGACATTTCACATTTAAAAAATCCTCACTTGTTGCAAGAGGATTTCCTTTTCCAAATTTTACTTTCTCTGGTAAAAGAACAGGTAAATCTTTTTCTGGAACTGGCACAATCCCACATTTATCGCAATAAATTATAGGTATAGGTGTCCCCCAGTATCTCTGACGTGAAATAAGCCAATCTCTAAGTTTATACTGAACAACTCTTCTTCCAAGATTTTCCCTTTCCAGATAATCGGCCACTTCTTCTATTGCATCAAGATTATACATTCCATCAAAATCTTTAGAATTAACAAGATTTCCACTACCAGTATAAGCTCTCACCATCTTTTCAGCCTTTAATTCCCCCATTTCGGGTTGAATAACTACCTTCATAGATATTCCATATTTTTTAGCAAACTCAAAATCTCTCTGATCATGAGTTGGCACCGCCATAACCATTCCACACCCGTAATCTGCAACAACAAAATTTCCTGTATAAACAGGAATCTTTTCTTTTGTTACTGGATTTAAAGCATAGCTTCCAGTAAATGTTCCTTCTTTCTCTAAATCTTCTAAATCCTTTTCACTTGTAGATTTTATTTTTTTTAAAAACTTTTCAACCTCTTTTTTCTGCTCCTTTGTAACCAATTCCATAAGCCTAGGATGCTGTGCAGAAATAACCATAAATGTAACTCCATAAATTGTGTCAGGACGAGTTGTAAAAACTTCCCATTTCTCGTTATTTATTTCAAAAATAATATTAATCCCATGGCTTTTTCCAATCCAATTTTTTTGCATTAATTTTATTCTTTCAGGCCATTCAAGAGAGTCAATTTTATCTAGAAGTTCATCAGAGTAAGCTGTTGTTTTAAAAAACCACTGTTCCAAATATTTTATTTCAACATCTGTATCTGAATGATATTCACATTTCCCATTGTGTACTTGTTCATTTGCAAGAACAGTATTGCATTTAGGACACCAGTTGACAGCAGACTTTTTTCTATAAGCCAAACCTTTTTCAAGAAACTTTAAAAAGAAAAACTGATTCCACTTATAATACTCAGGAGCATGACTATAAATCATTTTACTCCAGTCATAACTTAATCCCAGCTCCTTTTGCTGTCTTATAAAATTATTCATGGATTTCTCAGTATATTTTTTTGGATGTTCTCCAACCTTAATTGCGGCATTTTCTGCGGGCAACCCAAAACTATCATAACCCATAGGATAAAGAACATTAAATCCATTCATTCTTTTAAACCTAGCATAAACATCACCAATAGAATAATTAAAAGCATGGCCCATATGTAACCCTGCTGCAGAAGGATAAGGATACATTTCTAGTATGTAATATTTCTTTTTTTTCTTATCTTCTTTTGTTTCAAAAATCTTTTTTTCTTCCCATTTCTTTTGCCATTTCTTTTCAATTTGATTAAAATTAATTTCTACCATTGAATTCAATGGAAAAAGCCATTTAAAATAATTGCTATCTTACTTCAAATAATTAAGAATATTTTTAAACA
>CAZUOZ010000022.1:2792-8033 GCA_964621965.1 Candidatus Woesearchaeota archaeon
GCAAAAAATAGAGTTGCACACTCTACCAAAAAAAAGCTTCTAATTGCAATAGTGGATGATGAAAAAGATGTTACTTATTATGAGGTTTCCTGGACTCGAGTTTAAAAAATTATAACAAAATTTATAATCCTCTTCTTTTTAATCCTTTTATGCCAATGCAAGACGCCTCTAAAATAAAAGAAGAAATAATAAATTTTCTGAATATTAAAGGTCCAAGTCTCCCTATTCATATTGCTCAAGAAATAAAAATAAGCCCCTTATTTACTTCAGCCTTTCTATCCGAGCTTTTTTCAGAAAAAAAAATAAAAATGAGTTATTTAAGGGTTGGAAGTTCTCCAGTCTATTTTCTTTCAGGACAAGAAGAGGGTTTAGAAAAATACGCGGATTATCTAAAATCAAAAGAAAAAGAAGCATTCCTTTTCCTTAAAGAGAAAGGAATTTTAAAAGATGAAGAGCAAATCCCTGCAATAAGAGTAGCATTAAGAGCAATAAAAGATTTTGCATTTCCTATAGAAAAAAATGAAGAACTCTATTGGAAATATTTTTTATGTAATGAAGAGATAGTTTCAAAACACGAAAATATTACTCTTCCTTTGTTAAAAGAAGAAGTTATTGAAAAATCTTCTAAAACCAAAAAGATAGAAAAGAAGAAGGCACCTAAAAAAAATGAAAAAAACAAAAAAGGGAATGAAAAATTTTTAACAAAAGTAAAAGAATTCATATCAAAGGAAAATTTAGAAATAATGGGAATAGAAAGTATTGGTAAAGAATACCTTGTTCTAAGAGTAAAAATTAACGATGAAGAAAAAGCATTTGTAGCATACAATAAGAAAAAAATAACAGAAAAAGATTTTATAAATGCAAATAAAAAAGCTGAAGAATTGGGTTTAAAATATATTTTACTAAGTTCCGGAGATTTACCAAAAAAAATAAAAGAAACTATAGAAGCAATAAAAAATCTTTCTGGAATAGAAAAGATAGAATAAATCTTTTATTAAGAATATTTTTCGTTAGAAATATATTCATAAACTATTTTAGAAATCGTTGAGATAACCAAATTTGCCTCTTCTTTAGTACTCCCTTTACTCATTACACATAAAATATATGGTTTTTCTGGAAAATAAATTATTCCGCAGTCATGATGGTATTTTAATTTTGCATCTTCTCCAAACTTATGAGAAACCTTGATATCTTCTGGAACACCTGAAACAAGTTGATCATCAAAATTAGTTTCAAGCAAAATAGAAAGTGCAAGATTTGAAAAGCTTCTTTTAAGATAGTTTGAAAAATAAAGAGAACGAAAAATATTTGAATATTCTTTTGGAGAGACTATCGCAATCCCTCCTTCTGGATAAGGTAAACCCATAATAGAAGTTACTTCTAAATAAAGAGCATCGTCTGTAAATCTATTAGCTAAAGCATTCATAGCAGTATTATCTGAATCCCAAATCATTGTCTCTAAAAGTTCTTTAACCGTAAGGGGATAACCTGCTCCTTTGATAAATAACTCTCCCGATTCTGAATTTAAGTCTTCTTTTGAAAGATAAACAGTCGTATTAAGAGTTATTTCTCCTTCTTGAATTTTTTTTAAAATAGCCACCATTACAGGAACTTTAAAAAGACTTCTAGGAAAAAACTTCTTTTTTTCGTCAATTCCAATCGAAGCGCCCGTATTCAAATCCTCAAAATAAACACCATATTCCCCTTCTAAAGAACTATTATTTAATTCCAAAATTATACTCTCTTTAAGAGGAAAGTAATGGATGGTGTATTGTTTTTGGATTTGTAAAAAAGAATCAACATCCATCCAAGCCAATTGTGGAGAAATTAAACTAAATTGATTTGTTTTCCTCTCTATATCTTTCTCTAAATCATTAAGTTCAGAATTTGTTTTAAAAAGAAGAAAAATAAGAAAAATATTGGAAATAAGAAGTAAAAGAACTAAAAAAGGTAAGATTTTTTTAAAAAAGAAATTCAAATCTAACATTTAGAAAATAAAAGGGTCTATTTTAAATAGGTTTCCATCTGAGATAAACGGCTTTGTGTAGAAAGTCTGAATAAAGCCTTATTTTTTACACAAAGCCGAGATAAACATAAGCTTTAAATAGACAAAAACTTAACCCTAAAAATGGGAAAAACAAAATCAAAACTCGTAAAAAGATGCGCTAAGACTATTTTAAAAAATAAAATAGAACCAAAGGAAAAATTTGGAGAAAATAAAAGAATTCTAAAAGGAGTTTTTCCAACAAAAAAAATTAGAAACCAAACAGCAGGTTATCTAACTAAATTGAACAGAAACGAAAAAAAAAGACTTGCAAGACTTAAAAAATAAATAATGCAAGAAGTGAAAAGAGATTATAAATAAGATATAAAGGTTGTATATTTAAATAAGAAACCATTTAGGAAATACATAACTAGTGTAATAATACAATTTATTACTAAATAAAAAGATAAAAGCAAGAGGAAAATTCATAAGTCGAGCTATCGATGTTGCTAAAGAGTCAAAAAAAGATTTCTAGAAGAGATGAATAGAATAGAAATTGCTCTTAAAAGAGAATAATTACTTATTTTTGTATTGGGAATTTAAAATTCTCTTTATTGATTCTAAGTTTTTATTTATTTTTTCAAGTTCCTTCTCCCTTTTCCTTGAAAAAAAGAAGTTAATTAAATTAAAAAGAATATAAGCAAGTATAGCAATTCCTGCAGCCTGAACAAGACTAATCATAAATGAAATATTAGTCATCACTGCCTCTGGAATAGTAGAAATAATTCCTTCTAATACGGCCATCACAAGAAAAGGATAAACTTCTTTTTAAATTTCACTATAACAACAAATCTTTTAAATGAAATCTGTCTTTTAGTCCTGTCTCTGTAGCTCAGCGTTAGAGCGCTGCTCTCATGGATTTGAACTTCAGTTCAAAGACATTTGCGGAATTCCTCAGAATTCCAGCTATGAATAATTGAATAGAATAAAATTGAGAAAGGCAGAGGTCGGGGGTTAAACTCCCCTCAGAGACATTCTTGGCTCTGTATCGAAGATTCTCAGAGACATTTCTTTAAAATCTCGCTTCTTAAAAACAATCTTAAGAAGAGTAGAAACATTTGTTAATAATCCATTGCTTTTAAAAAAGAATCCTTGTCTCCATTTTTTCTTGGGAATATATGAATATGTACGTGGTGAATTGTTTGTCCTGCTACTTCAAAACCATTATTAATTAAATTGAATCCTTCTGCATTATATTCTTTCATTAGAATTAAAGAGGTCTTCTTTATACAATCTAGAAGCTCTAAACCAAGAGTAGAAGGCATATCTAATATTGTATTGAAATGTTTTTTAGAAATAATAAGTGTATGCCCTTCCATTTTTGGATAAGCATCTGGAACTGAAAAAAAATTATCATTTTCATAAATAATTTTAGTAGGAATTTCCCCTTTAGAAATTTTGCAAAAAATACATTCACTAGTCATGAAAAAAAGAGAAAAAGAAAGTTTAAAAATATATTTAAAAAAATTGTAAAAACAAAGAAACAAATAGCTAATTATGAAGAAAAATTACTTTTTTTTCTTCTTTACAGCTTTTTTCTTTGCTTTTTTCTTTGCAGCCATTTTTTTTCACCTCTAATTTAATTAAAAGTAATAAGAATGCTTTATTTAAAAATTCTTCGGAAATTTTTCAAATTGAGAGAATGTTTCAAAAACTCTAAAAAAAATCACCGTCGATGAAATAAAAAACTATTTTTGTACAATTAATTTTCCAGCTTTTTCAAAATCTATTTCAGAATTTATAAGTTTTCTTAAAGTTTCTTTCAAATCCAAAACTTTCACTCTTATTTGTTTAGTAGTATCTCTATCTCTAATTGTAACATCATTATTAGATAAAGAATCACCGTCGATAGTTATACAATAAGGAGTTCCTATTTCATCATTTCTAGCATATCTTCTTCCAATAGAACCTGATTCATCATAAGAAACATTCCACTCTTTTTTCAAAGAAGAATAAATTTTTTTTGAAAAATCCACAAATTCTTTTTTATTTTTGACTATTGGAAAAATAGCTGCCTTTAAAGGAGCTAATTTGGGGGATAATCTTAAAACAACATTTCCTCTTTTCTCGTCGAAAGAATAAGCATCAAACAAAAAAACTAAAAAAGCTCTTCCAACACCCATGCTTGGTTCACATATTACATGAGGCAAAACTTTCTTTCCATCTTGAGTCATAATTTCCATACTTTTATTTGAAAACTTTTGATGTTGGGTTAAATCAAAATTTCCTCTGTTTGCAAATCCCTGTAATTCTCTCCAACCCATAGGAAAATTATATTCTAAATCCCAAGTATCAGAAGCGTAATGACTTTTTTCTTCAGAAGAATGCTGCCTTATTCTGAATTTTTTTGGATCACAACCCATTGAAACAAACCAATTGAATTCTTGAACCATCCAATAAGCATGCCAATCTGCTTTGATTATTCCTTTTTTCCAAGCATCATAGACTCTCATCAAAACAGGATCATTCTCTTTTTTTTGCGCTTCTGCACTTAGAATAAGCATTTCAACATTTTTTATTTCTTCCATATAAGGACATTTTGTTCCTGGAGCAATAAAATATTCTATTTCCATTTGCTCAAATTCTCTACACCTAAATAAAAATTCTCTAGGAGAAATTTCATTCCTAAAAGATTTTCCTATTTGAGCAATTCCAAAGGGAAGTTGCATTCTTGAATTTTCTTGAACCATTTTAAAATCTGCAAAAATAAGCTGGGCTGTCTCTGGTCTTAAATACGCAAGAAGAGATTCTTCTTTTATAGGCCCTACTTGAGTAGTAAACATAGTATTAAACTCTCCTTTTGATTCGTACTTCCCTCCGCATTTTTCACAAGAAACCTTTTCAAATTCATGCTTATCTATTTTAGTTTTAAAATTACATTTCTTACAAACAACTGCTAAATCCACAAAACTATTTACATGCCCGGAAGCTTCCCAAACTCTTGGATGAGTAATTATAGAACCATCTATCCCCACAATATCTTCTCTCTCATGAACATGAAATTTCCACCATGAATCTTTCAAATTTTTAAGAAATTCACATCCCACATGTCCAAAATCCCAAAAACCTCCTAATCCCCCATATATATCTCCAGAGGGATAGACAAACCCTTTGCTTTTACAAAACGTTGCCAAATCCTCTACTGAAAATTTATTTTTTGATTTTTTTTCTTCTGCCATTTTTTATGAACTTTTATT
>CAZUOZ010000023.1:0-7779 GCA_964621965.1 Candidatus Woesearchaeota archaeon
AGTTAGATGAAATTGAAATTGTTTCTCTTATGTCTTCTTATTTCAAAACCTATCCCCTCCATCTCGACAAGATTTATAAATAAACTCCATCACACAACAGCAACGATAAAATGATACAAACGATGCTAACTTCTGCCCAAAGCATAAGGCGAGTCCACCCATCAATGTGCCATGATAGTCCAGTCGGCGGTTGGGGCGTCCTAGTATTTTGTGAAGAATTTCAAGAACTTCTTTTTACAAAAGAAGATTTTAAAAGATTGTTTTCTTTACCATTTAAGAAGACATTGAAATGAAAAAAGAATCACAACTCACAAAGAAAATTTATTCAGGAATGGTTTTGAAAGAATGGAATCGATTGGTTAAAGATCCATTTCATAGATTGGAATTTGATACAACTTTAAGGTTTCTTAAAAAATATCTTCCTAAAAAAGGAATAATTTTAGATGCAGGTGGAGGACCTGGAAGATATACTATTGAATTGGCAAAGCAAGGTTATGAGATTGTTCTGTTAGATTTTGTTCCTGAAAACTTGGAACTAGCAAAGATAAAAATAAAAAATGAAAAGGTAGGTTCAAAAGTAAAAGAAATAGTTGAGGGTTCAATCACCAATTTATCAAAGTTTAAAGACAAAACTTTTGATGCAGTTTTGTGTCTTGGAGGGCCTTTGAGTCATGTTTATCCTGAAAAGCAGAGAGAAAAAGCTGTGTTTGAATTAATTCGTGTAGCAAAAAATAATGCACCTATCTTTATTTCTGTTATGGGCAAGCTTGGAACAATTACCTGTTTTCATAAATGGATTCACGAAGTAAGAGATACATCTCACTTTAAGCGTTTCTGTTTAAAAGGAGATGATTATCAGTGGTGTGGTGGGAAAGCATATGCCCATTTTTTTGAATTAAATGAATTAAAAAAGTTATTTAAAAATAAAGTAACCTTTTTGGATTCTGTGGGTTTGGAAGGATTGGCTACGCCTTGTGAAGAACAAATAAATAAAATGGCTAAAAAAGAACCCAAGGCATGGAAAAATTGGATTGAAATGCACAATAATTTATGCAATAATCCTACGATTGCAGATTTTAGCATGCACTTTATGGTCATCAGTAAGAAAAAATAAATCTTACAAAACTTTTCTTAATTTTAACCTATCCACTCTATCTCGACAAGATTTATCACGAGTCCACCCATGGAAAAACCATAATGGCGGAGACGGCGGTTGCTGGGCGTTCAAGCTAAGGTTAATATTATTTATATTTCTAAACATTTTTATAATTTGAATTTCTTTTGTTTATATGAATAAAAAAACAAAAATAATTGTTTATAGCATTTCAGGAATATTTTTGTTTTTACTTCTTGCCTTTTTATATATCGGATTTTTTTATGAATACTCTGAATTTACATTTAATTTTTATGTTGAAGAAACTGGAGAAAAATTAAATGGAGAGTTAGTCATTAATGATGTTTCTTTTGGAAAAACCGAAGAAGGAAAGATAACAATTCCTGTTGAAAATTTAAGTATTACTTCTTTTGAATTTAGAACCAATTACGGAGAAGATTCCTTTAATTTTCCTTACGATTTTTCTCAAGACTTATTAGAATGGGGAGAACACGATTTTATTGTTTATGAGGAACAACTAAAGCCAAAGAAAATAAAACTTATTTTTTATGATAATAAAACAGATTGCAAATTAAATGGAGAAATTTATGTAGACGATGTTCTTTTAGGAGAAACTAAAGAAGGAATCTTCGTTTTAACAGAAAATGAATATAAACAAAAATTCAAAACAAATTCTTCACTTTATATTTTTGGGAGAACCGATTATTGTTTTGGAAATGATGCAAATCTTCCTTTTGCAGATTATTGGATCATCCACGATTTACAATATTCTTTTGATAATTATGAAGATTTAGATTTTGAGCTAAATCTTAACCCTCGTTGGCCTAAACATTATATTGAGATGCAGGATTTTGTTAGACCGGAAGAAACCAAATCTTATTTAGAGGATCGTTTAAAAAAATATTTTAAAAATAATACTTGGGAAGATTTAGATAAAATCTCAAATTTTGCAATTCGTTACAGGAGTGATAAGCTACTATTTAACAAAGCAGAATATTGGCAAACTCCTGCTGAAAGCTTAAAAAAAGGACATGGAGATTGTGAAGATTGGGCAGTTACAACACTCTCTTTAATGAGGGCTTATAATAATTCTATTAATTGTTATAATATTTTATGGCCAACACATATTAGTATTCTTTGTTATGAAGATAACTCTTTTGTAATCTACGACCAAGATGAAATTAGATTTTCAACAAGGTTAGAAACAAAAAATACTGAAGATTTTATTGTTCAGCAAGAAAATAAAGTGGCTATTAGAAAAATGAGAAATAATTATTTTGATTTGTATGGGCTACACCCTAATGAAAGGCAAACTTTTGCATTATTTAATGAAAAAGAATTGATAACTTTTGAAAAAGATGAAGACTTTGTTAATTGGGCTATACAATTAATGAATAATTAACGAGCCTTGACATCTTCCTTCTTTCCATTCAAGCTCAAAGGCACATCTTTCTTGTCAATTCTTACTACAACCTCGCCTTTGTTGGTAATAGTTGAATCATAATTTGGTTTGTTTATTGCCTTAAGCAAATCTCTTGCAGATTTCTTAGAAGGGTTTCTTAATATTTTAAGCTTGTTTGTGAGTTGTTTCATATTTTTTGCTAAACAATTTTAATAATAGTTTTTCTTGAGATTGCTATTTTTAGAAACAGCTATAATTTATTATTTTTAAGGATGGATCGACTTTTCTAATTTTGTATTTTTCTTGAGGGTTTTCTTTTTTTAAAAAGTCTTTTCTAGATCTTGCTTCTTGTACAAGAGCTTCTCTTATTTGTGGTTCTTTTGAATCCGTAGAAAAAATTTCTTCTAGAGATTTACCTTTGTAAACCCCAATTTCATAGAGATGTAACCCAATTTCTTGTGCGTATTCCATTTTAACTTTTATTCGTTTAGCTATATAATACGAGAGCAGGGGGAATCGAACCCCCTCCTAGCGGTCTGGAGCCGCCAATTCTACCTTTAAACTATGCTCTCTTAGACTATTAATATTTAAAAAGTTGTATTTAAATATCTAACCATATAAAGAGTATTATCACAATGGAGTTAAAAAGTTTACTAAACCAAAAAGGACTTGTTTTAGAAAGCCCTAATGCTGAAGAAATTCTAGCTAGAGCTAAATCAAAAAAAGAGCCAGTAAAAATTTTCTATGGAGAGACATACGATGAAGAAGGAAATACAATAGATAGCATGAAATATTATTTTTATGTTTCTGAATTGGCTAAATCAATAAAAGAAGAAGGATTTGAAGTGGATCCTATAATAATGATTGCAGATATTGCGGCTTGTAGGAATGTAAAGCCAAATTTAAATAAAAAATATATGGATCTTGGAGAACAAAGAAAACTCTTTGTTAAAAAAATAAATGAAAGATATAATCTCGGATTAAATATAATCAAAATGAGCGATTATCTTTTTACCGAAGATTTTCAAAAAAAATTAAAAGAAATAAAAGCGATTTGCAAAACTCATCCTAATTTTATGAAGATGATAGAAAAAAGTGTTCCAGAATCAAAAATTGATATTGAAAGAGAAAAAGATTATGCTTATTCTTTTGACGAAATTACTACTATAATTGATTTAGATATAAAAGTTGGGCCTCCAAGAGAAAGCCTCTATGATGACCTTGCAAGGGAAATTTCTAAAATTAATAAAAAACCGGGGCTTTTATCTTTATTTTTAACACCTACTTTTCCAATTGGAAAAAATTTTGATTATTTTATTGCTAATGAAGGAATAGAGCAACATGGAATTACTGCATACAAAGCAGGAAGTAAAAGATTGCAAGATTTTAGAATACTTCCAGAAAAAATAGATATTAATAAGGCAAAAGAATTAATAAAAAATTCTTTTATTTCAATTAACCAAGAATTACCAAATCCTGTTTTAGATATAGGAATAATCTGTGAAATGGCTAGAAGAAATTTAGAATCAGATTTTGGAGAAATTAATTTAGCTAATGATTTTTATTCTGGAAAAATTTCTCCAGATAAACTAAAAGAAAAAGTTTCAGAAAGTTTATATAATAATATAATCAAGATATTAGAATGACTATTCCCACAAATGTTTTAAAAGAAGAATTTAAAGAAAAGAAAAAGTTAGCGAAAGATTTAGAAGAATATTATTTAAACAAAGCAAAAGAAATTGGGCTTAAAGATTTTGATAGAATTTTAAAATATTTTCCCGATTTGAGTGACAATACAAAAAAAGGAATAGTTTTTGCACACAATGATTTTGAAAAGATTTTAGAAGCAATTGCCAACAAAAAACCTTGGGCAGTTGTTTCAGGATTAAATCCTTCAGGACCATTGCACTTTGGGCATAAAGCTATCTTCGATGAACTTTTGTGGATGCAGCAGCATGGAGCAGATATTTATATTCCAATTACAAATGATGAAAGTTATGTCGTTGGAAAAACTAAAAGTTTAGCTGAAGCAAGAAAAATTGCTTATGAAGAAGTAATTCCAAGCATAATTGCTTTTGGATTTGATCCAAAGAAAACGCATATTTTTGTGGATTCGGATTATTTAGACATTTATAATGTTGCGATGGATGTTTCTACCAAAGTTACTCTGAATAAGGTATTTGGAGTCTTTGGATTTGATAAAAATAATAGAAATGAAAATCCTGGGACAATGTTTTATCGTTCTGCAGTTCAACTAGCGCAGATTTTACTTCCACAATATCCGGAATTTGGAGGCCCTAAACCAACAATAATACCAGTAGGCATAGATCAACATCCTTACATTCTTTTAGCAAGAGATATTGCAGAAAAGAAAAAATTCATTCCTCCTGCAGAAATAGTTACTAAATTTCTTCCTAGCTTAAAAGGTCCAGAAGAAAAAATGTCTGCACATATAAAAGATAGTTGTATATATTTAACCGATGAACCTGAAGAGGCAGAAAAAAAAATAAAAAAAGCTTATACCGGGGGGCTATCTTCTGCAGAATATCAAAAAAAAGTTGGAGGAATTCCAGAAATATGTCCTATTTTTTTACTTTTGAAGTATCATTTTTTAAATGAAATTGAAACAAAAAAATTGTATGATGATTATAAAAATGGAAAAATTCTTAATAAAGAGATTAAGGACATAACAATTAAAAAAGTTAAAGCTTATCTAGAAAAACATAAAAAAGATAGAGAAAAAGCGAAAAAAATTATGAATGATTTTTTGCTTACGACTAAAATCAATTCTATTCTATAGTTTTTTGAAAGCAAATATTTTTAAATATGTTACTCCTATAAAATTACATGGTAGATATTAAAACAAATCGTTATGAGATTTCTTATAATGAGATTGCTAAAGGTGGGCCTGGCGGATATGAATCTGTTTATTTAACAAGCGAGGCTGATCCAGTTAATGAAGAATTATATTCCTTAATTGGAAAAATGAAAGGGAGGCTTCTTCCTGCAGAACAAAAATCACTTAGGCAAAGAAATGCTGTAACACTTATTCAAGCCATAAAAGAAAATAAAAATTCAGGTATAGCGTCTGGTTTTAAACCAAGTGGAGCTTATCATTTTGGTCACAAATTAACTTCGTCAACAGTAGCTTTCTTTCAACAAAATGGTTTTCAGATTTTTATGCCCGTTGCGGATTCAGAATGCATGCTCGATAAAAAACTTTCTCAAGAGCAGTATATGTATTGGGCTGCAGACAATCTTCTTGATTGGGGAGCTAATGGTGTTAATTTAGATGCGACACACACATATCTTCAATCTGAAGAACATAGAGTTTCGAATATGGCATATCTTTTAGCCAGAGGCTTGTCATTTGATTTGGCAATAGATACTTATGGGTTGGAAAAACTTTGCGGAAATCCGGAAAAAAAAGGAGACAAAGGAGAATTTCCTTTCTTATTTGCAGGAGTTACTCAAGTTGGAGATATTTTATTACCCCAAAATTATGAGTTTGGTAATTCCCATTCATTTATGGTTAGCGGGCAAGACCAAGATGGACACATGAAAATGACTGTCGAACTTACAAGAAGAGCTTTAGAAAGTGATATTTCTTTGTTAGGTATTTCAAATATTCCTTCAGGGTTATACATTCCTCATATAAGAGGTTTGGTTGGAAAAGCAAGTTCAAGTAAGCCTCAAACAACTATCTATTTAGGTTCTGGTCCTCAAAAATTAGGTCTTGAAGATAGAATTAGAGATTCTAATCAAAAATTAGATGAAAGATTGGCGAAATTAGGGAAATTAGAAGGGGATTTAAAAAAAACTGCTAAGAAACTTGATAATTTATCTTTCTCTTTAAAAAAATTTAATAAAAAATTAAGCAGGCTGAATATTGGTGCTATTTATTTTAAAATTTAATTAAAAGAATCTTTTCTTCTTCTTGTCTTTTGCAAAAAATTGAGCTAATAAAGCAAAAATTACCCCTAAAGAAGAAAATGATAGATAGGAATATATGGACAAATTTGAGCTGATGAATGAAATGAAAAAATTAAAAATAAAGCTTATCATTCCTGCACCAGAACCAAGATAAATCAAAATCCTTCCTAATATTACTTTCCTTTTTAAAATTAAAATTCCTCCGCTAAAAACTGCAAGGGCACCAAAAGAAGCAACGATTAATACTCCTGAAAGTAAAAGATTTATCCAAGAGATATTAAAATAGTTTAAAATTATCTCTCTAATATCTGTCCAATGGGCAACACCGGTAGTTCCAGAGACAAATAAGAAGAATGAAGAAATCATTGCCATAAAAAAAGCACGTTTATTACTTTTTTTAATTCCTTTTACCATAAGATTCTATAGCAAAATCTGATTATAAACATTTTGAGTAGCTAAAGGTTGAATTAAAAGACTAGAGCTCCCCAGGTTCTAATAGGGTATACTTCTATTTTATTCCTTAAAAGCATATCATGTTCATAGCTAAAGATTTCATTTTCTAGAGAAATATCTTCAAAAGATCGATTATATTCAAATTCTTTCATTAGGTTTTCTGGAAAGTTTAGTTCTTGCAATATTCTTGTTAGAAGTATAGAAAAACAATATCTGCATAAAGTTACATTTTCCTTTTTACAAGAAATACAAGTTATTTCATTCATCGTTTCAACAGAAATAGCTGTTTTTAGTTTGGCTGAGATAAGTTCGTTAATCATGGGGTTTATATTTAAGTCTTTTAATATGGCTTTAGTCTGCTTCATATAGCATTTTGGGCATAGTGGATCGGTAATAGTATACCCGCATTTAGAACATGAATTTATTGAAAACATTTTACACTCTTTTATGTTTATTTAATGGTTAAGAGATATATATACTGAAGCAGTATCCCTTCGTACTTTGTTGTACCCTTTGATACTCCCATTTTATATGTGATCTAAATTATTCAAATCTTTTCTTGAATGTTTCAAAATAAGTTATAAGCAAGAGCAATAATATTGGGCCTATGAATATTCCTACAAATCCAAATAGACAATTGTTTGCATCTTGGGGATACCTACCGATTCAAAAGCCTTTATTATGAGTTCATCAACCATCCTTTTCATAAGTAAAGGTATTATATAGTTTTTACTGTTTTAGAGTTTTTTGAGAAAAAGTTCTTTTTTTAGAGCGAAGTATAGAATAAAACTAACAAATCTAAATTAAATCAAGAACAAAGAACCAAAAGAAAAAAACAATTGTGTGTCTAAATAACCTAACAACTAGCGTTTCAAAG
>CAZUOZ010000024.1:0-6771 GCA_964621965.1 Candidatus Woesearchaeota archaeon
TGTACTCACGGAGACTGAAAGCATTCGACGTGAGAGTTTCAGTGTACTCACGGAGACTGAAAGCATTCGACGTGAGAGTTTCAGTGTACTCACGGAGTTTTTCTTTTATTTTTATCCAACAACCTTTTTAAAAGGATATTCCTTAATTTAAAAATAAAAGATGGTGGTGTATTATCCTTTTCTCGGGGCATTATCTCTAGCATGCGGAACAATTTTAGAACGATTTATTTTAAGACAAAAGCAAACAAACGTAAATCTTCACCACTGTTTAGAGTTTTTAGCAATCACGTTAGTTATGCTTCCATTTATTTATTTCTTTTGGCAAGTTTCTCCTGAAGCGCTAGAATTGAAAAATTTTCTTATTTTTGGGCTAGTTATAGTTTTTGCTTTAATTGCAAATCTTTTTATGTTTTATTCAATCAAAGGAGATAAAATTTCTAATTT
Organism: Candidatus Woesearchaeota archaeon; assembly: GCA_964621965.1. Lineage (GTDB taxonomy): Archaea > Nanobdellota > Nanobdellia > Pacearchaeales > GW2011-AR1 > CAZAGO01. Next base: position 445 of record CAZUOZ010000024.1, read on the forward strand.
AGAACCAGCAAGAGTTTCAGAGCCAATATTTTTAGTTTTGCTCGTTCTTATATTCAGCTTATTTTTTGATTCAAATCTTTATGAAAAAAACCACCAAGTAATTTATCCCGCTTTAATTGCAGGATTCGCAATTATTTTTTCACATATAAAAAAGCATCATCTTTCATTTAACAAATACTTTATTGCCGCAACGCTTGGAAGTCTCTTCTTTGCTTTGGAACTAGTAGTATCTAGATTAATTCTGGATTATTACTCTCCTTTTTCTTTTTATTTTGTAAGATGTTCTTCACTCTTCCTAATAGGAATTATTGCACTAAGGCCAAAATTAGAAGGGTTAAAAAAACTTGATAGATCAGTCTATAGGGGGATGTTAGGTTTAGGGCTTATCTGGGTTTTATATAGAATAATTGTTTATTACGGCTATATTCATTTAGGGATGATTTCAACAACGCTTGTATTTATGATTAGTCCAGTTTTGATTTATCTTTTTGCTTGGAAATTCTTAAAAGAAAAACCTACATGGAGAAATATACTCACATCAATTATAATTATCTGTTGCGTTATATATGGAACTTTCCTTATTTAAGGAATTAACTTATTTTCCATAAGGGAGAAAAAACCTATACTTCTCTATCAATTCTAGCGCTAGATGATATTGGTCAAATCCATTTCTCCTAGAGATTGCAGAAAAATAAACTTGCATGTTCATTCTATCATTGTTAGGAATTTCTTGAAGAAACATTAAACTGGATAAATCATCTTCTAATTTTCTAATCTTTTCTCTATCAATTTTTTCCGTTTTCAAAATCATGCTATTTTAAAATCTATTTTCCCCAAGATAGTTCATTCCTTTCTTGGTTCCAGATGAAGCAATTACATCATCTATTCTTAAGAGCATAATGGCCACTTCTGAAGAGGAAGCTATTGCTTGGCTTTTTACTTTTAAAGGTTCAATTATTCTTGCATTTAAAACATCTTCAACCTTGTTTGTAAAAAGATTTAATCCAAAATTTTTATTTCCAGAATCGTGCTTAGATTTTAATTCTGTTAAAATTTCAATTGGATCTAATCCCGCATTCTCAGCAAGTGTTGATGGAATGAATTCAAGAGAGGAAGCAAATTCTTGTATTGCGAGCTGTTCTCTTCCACTTAGCGTTTGAGCAAACTCTCTTAATCTTTTTGAAAGTTCTATTTCCACCGCTCCTCCTCCAGGAACAATTAAAAGAGATTTCAGTGAAGAAGAAATATCTCCTATTCCATCTTGTATTGCTCTTTCGATCTCATCAATTACATGTTCTGTTCCACCATGAACAAGAATAGTTAATGCTTTAGGATTTTTGCAACCAGTTACGTATGTCAAGACGTTTTCTCCTCTTTTTATTTCTTCAACAACCTCAGCTTTTCCTAAATCTGAAGAAGAAATTTCATTAATATTATTTGCAATCTTTCCCCCAGTAGCTTTTGAGAGTCTTTCTAAGTCTTTTTTAGGAATTCTTGAACATGCATAAACTTTTTGTTTGGAAAGAAGGTATTTAACATAATCATCAATCCCTCTTTGGCAAAAAACGACGTTTGCTCCAGAATATTTTATCTTTTCAGCCATATCTTTTATTGTTCTTTCCTCTTGTTCTAAAAATCCTTGGAGTTGTTCAGGAGAAGTTATTGAAATTTTAGTGTCAATTTCAGGATTTTTTAATTCCAAAGCAAAATCAATAAGGAGGATTTTTGCTTCATTCACTCTAACTGGCATTTCTGAAGAGACTTTTTCACTGTTTAGAACAATCCCTGAAATAAGCTGCGTATCTTTTACTTCTTCTCCCTTAGATTTTTCTATTTTTATATCATCCAAGTCAACATTCCCATTATATTGTATTTGTTTTATTGCTTTTACAATTATTTCTGAAAGTTTTTCTTTAGTATGCTCTGCACCTTTTCCGGTCATTGCAGTCATAGCTATCTGTTTTAAGACTTCTTCGTCTTGAGGAGAAATTCTTATAGCAATTTCTTTTAAAATTTCTTGCGCTTTTTCTGCAGCAAGACTATAACCTTTAGCAATTACACTAGGGTGAATCTTCATATCCAAGAGTTTTTCTGCATTTTCAAGCAACTTTCCGGTTAGCATTACTGCAGTAGTTGTTCCATCTCCTGCTTCTGCTTCTTGTGTTTTAGCTAAATCAACAATCATCTTTGCAGCAGGATGCTCAATTTGCATTTTTTTAAGAATAGTCGCTCCATCATTTGTTACGACTATCTCATCAGTTGGAGAAACGAGCATCTTATCCATGCCTCTTGGGCCAAGCGTTGTTTTTACCACATCAGAAACCATTTTAGCAGCAAGTATATTGTTTCTTTGAGCATCTCTTCCAATCAATCTTTGGATGTCTTCAGGCATTAGAACAACGGGCTTTTCTGGCATTATACTCTTTTCAAATTTTATTATTTAAATATTGTTGTATTGAAAGTCACTTTTGAGTATTAAATAATCTTTATAAGTCCAAAAGGTATGTAAAATATATGGGTGAAATACTTGTTTCAGACATAATGACAAGGGAGCCTTTAACTATAAGCCCCAATGCTTCTCTACTTGAATGTGCCAAAAAAATGGTAGCAAAGAAGATAGGAAGTCTTGTTCTTGTTGAAAAAAAAGAATTAAAAGGATTTATTGCGCAAGAGGACATTCTTTGGGCACTTATCAAGAAATCAAAAGAGGATTTAAAGAACATTAAGGCAAAAGATATTTCTCCAAAAAAGATTGCTACAATAAAACCAGAATTAACAATTAAAGAAGCAATACAAAAAATGAAGAGACTTAAATTTAATAGATTACCAGTGATGAAAGGTAAAGAGTTAGTAGGAATAATTACAATTAAAGATATTCTAAGTTTTAATCCAGAATTCTATCCGGAGCTTGAAGAATTTGAAAAAATAAGAGAAGAGTCGGAGAAACTTAAAAGACTTGGTATAAAAGAAAAATTCAAAGAAGGAATTTGTCAAGAATGTGGAACTTTTGGAATAATCTATAAAGTGGATGGAAATTGGATTTGTGAAAGCTGCAAAGGGGATTTGTAAAAGTTATTCTATTAAACTATTTGAATTTTCAAAAACTTTATATTTGTCTTGATTCAGAAAGAAATTCTCAACTCCTTCGTATATTTCTCTAGGCACATTTCCATTAGAAATCATTTGAACTTCACAATAAGATGTATTAATTATAGCAATATCCACTAGTTCAGAATTGCAGGGAGATTTATACTGTAAAAGAGCAACACGTCTATGAGGTGTATAGTTCAAGTTTAGTGAAGAGCTTACAACTTTAAGTTTATCCTCAAATTTAGATTCTTTCATTAATTCGCTAAGGGTAACTTTCATTCTTCTCTACCAATAGAAGAATATTTAAATATTCTTTCTTTTAAGTTATTTAAGAATCAAAAGAGGAAAAATGTCAGAAAAAGAAAAAGTATTTTCAAGCAAGGTAAAATATGGCGAAATCTTTAATTTTGCCGAGTATTATAAATTCTGTTATGATTGGATTGATGAAGAAGGTTTCTGGATTGTTGAAGATAAATATGTTGAAAAATTAAAAGGAGATGCTAAAGAAGTTGATGTAGAGTGGACTTGCAAGAAAAAGGTTACAGATTATTTTTTATTTGAGTTAAAAATTAAATTTAAAGTTATCAATATGAAGAAAATAGAGATTAATTATGGAGGAAGCAAAATAAATACAAATAAAGGAACTGTTGAAACAAATGTTAGTGGAACTCTCGTAAGAGATTATGAAGGAAAATTTGAAACTTCTGGCCCCTTAAAATTTTTAAGAGGAATTTATGAAAAATGGGTTATTCCTTCAAGAGTTGAAGAGTTTGAAGGAAAAATAAATGATATCTGCAACGATTTTCTAGGACAGGCAAAGTCTTATCTCGATATAGAAGGAAAAAAGTAAAGAAAGAAAATGTTTATATATACCCTTTTCTAATATTTTTCCATGAAAAACATTTTTTTAGTTTTAGCAATTTTAATATTTGCTCTTCCAGGAGTTCTTGCTATAAATATTGTTGTTGAAAAGCAAAGCGATAATGAGGTTTATATACCTGAGATTAATAATCCAATAGTTTTTGATTTAAAGATTACAAATAATGGACCTTCAGATTCCTTTGAATTTTATAATTTAGTTGGGTTTGAAATGTCGCCAGTTGAAAAAGTTCAGATAAATCAAGGAGAAACCAAAAATGTTAGATTACAAATTTCTCCTCTAGGTGTATTAAAACAAAGAGGAGGTTATAGCTTTTCCTATTACATAAAAGGAAAGGATTCCTCTGAAATTAAACAAAGTTTAATTTTTAGGATAATAGAATTTGAAGATTTATTTGAAGTTGGTGCTGGAAATGTTGATCCTACTTCTAATACAATAAAAATCTATATCTATAATAGAGAAAGTTTTGATTTTAAAGGATTAAATGCAAAGTTTACTTCTCCTTTTTTTAAAGTTGAAGAGCAATTTTCCCTTGGGCCTAATCAAAGGAAAGAGTTTACTATTCAATTAAATAAAGAAGATTTTAAAGAGCTTACTGCAGGATTTTATACTCTTAAAACAGAAGTAAGTTTTCAAAAACAAACAGCAATAATGGAGTCTGTTATAACTTTTGTTCAAAAAGATTTATTAGTCACCACAAAAAAAAGCTATGGAACAATAATAAATACTGAAGTTATCGAAAAAAGAAATGAGGGAAACACTGTAGTAGAATCTGAAACAGTCATAATAAAAAATATTTTTTCAAGAGTTTTTACTAGTTTTAATCCAGAACCAAATACTGTTGAAAGAACGGGTTCTACAGTTTATTACTTTTGGAAAAACTCCGTACAACCAGGAGAAGTATTAACAATTGAATCTAAAACAAATTGGCTTTGGCCATTATTTTGCATAATTTTTATAATCTTAATAGTTGTATTTGCTAAAAAATATTCTGAATCTGATTTAAAACTTATAAAAAGAATATCTTTTGTAAGAGCAAAAGGTGGAGAATTCGCTTTAAAAATTTCCTTAACTATCAAAGCAAGGAATTATATTGAAAAAGTAGTTTTAGTAGATAGGCTTCCACATATAGTCAAATTATATGAACAATTTGGAAGAGAAACTCCTTCAAGAATTGATGAGAAGAATAGAAGAGTTGAGTGGAGCTTTGATAAACTTGAAGAAGGAGAAATAAGAGTAATTAATTATATTGTTTATTCTAAAGTTGGCGTTCTTGGAAAGTTTGCTCTTCCTCAAGCAACGGCAATATATGAAAAAGATGGAAAGATAAGAGAAGCTGTTTCCAATAAAGCTTTTTATATGTCTGGACAGAGAATAAAAGATTTAGAATAATTTTTTATAATAAAAAGATTTAAGAGAGATACTTCTAATAGAGAATTGTTGAGCCGCCATCGCATAATGGTATTGCACACGATTGGAAATCGTGGCCCTTTCGGGCTTCGGAGTTCGATTCTCCGTGGCGGCGTAGAATATAAAAGAGAATTAGACTTTTTACTTTCTTATTTTTTTAGAGAGAAGTTTTATTAGATAGTATCCACTTCCAAATAAAATTATTCCTGGAAGAAGAGCAATTCCAGCAGTAGGGGCTAAAATACTTGTTCCTATTGCTCCAATAGTTCCAGCTCCAATTCCTTCAAGAATATTTACTGCTTCATTTACGGAAGATTCTACATTTTTTTGAAGAGCATCTATTTGCATAACCATTTTTCCATCTTTTAAAATTCTTATTTTTCTATCTTCTTCTGAAATTAAAACTACAAGGTTTCCTTTTTTCTTAGAAGCAGTCAATCCAGCACTATGCCTTGTTCCAAAATTCTTGAAAGTAGTGGTAGACTTTATCATTGCTCCATAAGCTTTAAGCAGACCATTATTATCAATTATTATTGCTCCATCCATAAGAGCAAGAGACTCTAGGAGTTTTGGATTATCCATTACTTTAAAAGGAGGAACAGTTTGATCAATTAATACTTTATATTCTATATCTCCGACGACAAATAATGCTCCTTCCCCTCTTTTAGCAATTCTTAGTCCGACTTGAACAAGAACTTCTTCTAATTTTTTTAAAGATTTGTTATCCATATTTTTTTTAAGAAAGATATGTATTTAAATATTTTTAAATTCTTTTTAGTATTAATAATTATTAGGCCCCTATAGTTCAGTCTGGATAGAACACAGGTTTGCGGAATCTGTAGCCGAGGTTCAAATCCTCGTAGGGGCACTTAATCTTTTTGACGAGGGAGATGTGTAAATATTAATATTTGATTCTTTAAGCTTATTTGCTTGTTCTGAGGTAAGGG
>CAZUOZ010000025.1:0-5729 GCA_964621965.1 Candidatus Woesearchaeota archaeon
TGTTTTTGTAAAAAACCTACGCAGAATTCTATTCCTCATAAACATAAAACTCTTCAAGAATTTCTTTTTCAAGAAAATGAAGTTTTGAAGGAATTATGATGCAATAAGGTTTTCTTACATTTTCATCATTAAATTCATGGATATTCTTATAAGTTATTTTTTTCTTCTTTGTTCCAAGAGATTGACAGACCACTATTTTATCTAATAAAAGATCATTTTTTTCTGCAGAAACGGTTAATTGTCTTAAAGCTTCATCAAAATGCATGCCAATATCTATCAAAATGAGAGTGTGTGCATTTATAGATAAATTTTCTTTAATTACTTGAATAAAGCTATCTGGAGTAAAGTTTTTTACTATATCCCACCGAGGCATACTTGTTATTTTTCCAAATTTATATAATTGCAGTCCTGTTTGTGCAACTGCATCAATTATAGATGCACAATATATCACTTCTATTTTAACTCTACATCTCTTTGCTTCCTGTAAAAGCGAAATATGGGTTGTTGCAGTAAGAGGGCTTCCATATACAAGAAGAGCAATATCCATTTTTTTCGCTTCATCAATTATTTCCATACTTTCAACAAATATTCTTTCAGCAGGAACAACTTTTTTTCCTATGATTTCTTCAATATCTTTTAAAGAATAAGGAAAATCAACAGTATACTTTTCTAAGTAAACTCTTTTGCATCTTTTTGCAACCTCTAGTCCCTTCTTAGAAATTCCTTCCAGTTCCAATCCCAAGCCTATTAAGTATAGCATGAAAATATTAAATTAGGTTTCTTTTTATATTTATCATCTATTCAAAAATAAGATTATAATGTCTTTGAATTCAGTTATTGAATAGAAGAAAGTTTTTGTTTGTCTTCAATTGAATCTTCTCCAATAGAATAGATTATTGCACTATCCAATCTTCTTTCAAGAGGAGGATAAGTTTTTCCAATTTTCCAATTACCAATCTGCTTCTTATTTAAGATAGAATAAGAGCCAGCAGACTCAGCAATATAGTATTTTTTATTATCTTTTTCAACAAATTTTCCTTTAAAATTACCATTTACACCCACCATTAAATGGGTTCTCATATTTGGTACATCTTTTTTTCCTGGAAGAGCAATATAGACTACATCCATTCCTGCTCCTTTCATTAAAGAAGCACTAAGAATAGCCAAGTCTTCACAATCTCCTCCCCCTTCAACGACTGTTTCAAGAGGGCTTTTTGGATAACTATCTCTTTCTTCCAAATAGACAAAGCCTTTATGAGTAAAATCAATTATTTTTTGTGCATCTTTTTCTAGATTTTTGCTAGGAATATTTAATTGATTAAGTATTTCTTTCACAACTCTACTCTCTGGTTGAGTGTAACTTATTACATTTTCTAAAAGATGATCATCTAAATGCTTCGTTTTTTTAGTTTCAATATACTCTTGAAAGCTATTTTCTATTTTTATTTCTTTATTTTTTAAAGAAACAAACCTTACCATTGTAGTATCTTTGGACATTCTGCTTTTTTCCAATAGCTCTTTTTCTTTTTGTGCAACTAGCCTCTTTAGCTCTTTCTCTATAAATATTTCTCTTTCTTTCTGGTAAGAACTTACGCTTTTTGCTTCTAAATCTCTTGAAGGCACTCTATTGACATACTCTCCTCCAAATAAATAAACCACAGATAACGCTCCAACTAATAGCCCTTTTATTAGAGATTTTCTTAATGTAGAATAATTTTCATTAACCATTTCCTTTATCCATAAAAAGATTTGTTTATATTTTTTTATGTAATAGAATTATTATTTCTTAGTTACTTTTTCTTCTTTAAAAAAATATTTAGCAACAAAAAATACAACTAAAGCAATTATTGCGAAGTTTATTACTGCTGCAAGTAAAGCTCCCCAGCTTATAACAATTTGCCATATTGTCCATGTTGCAGTTTGCCATTCTCCACCGGGAATGAAAGGATTAAGTATAGGCATTATTAGATTATTTACTACAGATTGAATAAGTGTTGTTGCTGCCATTCCCATTATAAAAGCAATAGCTAAACCAACAATTTTGTATTCTTTAAGAAACTCTTTGAATTCTTTTGCTAGCTCTTTCATATTCTTTATAACTTTTTATGATTTTTAATTGTTTCTAATCAGGCTCCTGCTCGTAACAAGAGAGATGAACAAAAAACCGAAAAAGAGGAAATCATTTTTTATAAATGCGGATACAATTGCTCCAGCAAATCCCGCGAGAACAATTAATTTAAACCATTTTTGCCCAGATTTTATTTCTTCTTTTGTTTTTCTGTATAATATATCTCCTATGGGTATTCCGGATAGAAGAATAAGTATTCCTATAGCTAATTTTGAAAATTCATGCATATTATAAATAAGGATTAAAGTATAAATATTTTTGTAGTCTGGGTTTATTTAAGCGTTAATATCCTATAATCATAATTTATTTAAATTCAATGCTTATTCAAAGAATATGTCTTATAAATATCTCGTTATTGCAAGCAAAAGAGATTCTGCAGGAATAGGTATAACTACTGCTCTTTCTCAATTTAGAAAAAATCCTGTTTTGGGTTCAATGAATAAAGATTATTCTGGTTTTGATTTTTATCTTGTTGATGAAGGGATACTTTATACCGAAAATCTTAATGTTGAAAAAATAAATAATTATGATTTTATTATTTTTGCTTCAAAACATCAGTCTGAAAAGAAAGAAAAAACTCTTTCTATTCACGCACCCGGAAATTGGAGAAAAGCCGATTTTGGAGGTGAAGCTGAAAAGATTTGCGGGAGTTCTGGATTATTTCAGAAATTTCTTTTTGAAAAACTTTGTGAAAATGCAAAAAAGTTCAAGGTAGATGAATATGCCATAACTCTTGAATGCACTCATCATGGGCCTTTATTGAACAAACCTTGTGTATTCATAGAAATAGGTTCAACCGAAAAAGAGTGGGCTGATAGGAGAGCGGCATTTGTGATTTCAAAAACAATTGCAGAAACAATTGAAGAATTTAAAGAAAATCCATATAGAGAAGTAGCGGTTGGAATAGGGGGACCTCACTACTGCCCAAATTTTAATAAAATTCAGCTTGGTTCAAATGTTGCTCTTTCCCATGTTATTCCTCAATACTCTTTACCCTTAAGTGAAGAGATGGTTAGAGAAGCAATAGCAAAAACAAAAGAGGAGATAGATTTCTTTCTTTTAGATTGGAAAGGTTTAGGAAATTCAGAACAAAGACAACAAGTTTTGGATGTTTTAAACAAGCTTGGAACTTCTTATAAAAAAATAAGTGAGATAAATAAATAATTATTTCTTTTGTTTATACCATGCAACGAAACCCAAAAGCACAAGATAAATTATTGGAACAAATTGAGTAAGACTAAGCCATCCAGGATACTTCCTTTTTTCAAATACTTTCCAAGTAGAGATTAATATTAAAATAAATAATGCAGCCCAACCTACAAAAGGTACAAGAAATAAAAAGACCCATGCCCAGTGGAATCCTCCTAATTGTAGTATCATAGCAATATTAACAAAAGGAATCAAAGCTATTAGGGGTCTTTTATATTTTAATTTTTTTGCAATAGTCATCCAGGCAAGTGCGAAATAAAGATAAACTCCAGCTAAAACTAAAGAAAGGATTATAAGTAAAATACCTAGAATACTACCTAAAGCTATTCCTCCAATGAGCGCTTCTAAAACTTCAGGCTCCATATTCTGATTAATTTTTATTTATTTATAAAGATATCTTCCTTTTAAAAAGTGATAAAGAAAAATTTAAAAAGCAAATTTAAATAGCTCTGAATGGAATGGTTTTATGAATTAAGATATTATCCAAATTATGGATGTTATAGACTTTATCAACCATCAGAGATTATTAATTCAGATGGGAAACAAAAGGTATCAGAGGTTATAACTCTGGAAAGGAACTGATTTACTGTTCCAAAAGCTTTAAAAATAGATATTTATTCCCTCTTTTGAATAAATCGAGGCCAAAAAAAATGGTAAAAGATACAGAGTCTGAAGGCTATGAAGAAGACGAAGAAATCAAAGATGATGACTTCGATGAAGAAGACATAGTTGAAGACGAAGATGAAGAATACTAATCAATAATCAATAGGGTTCAATTTCTTTTTATTTTTTGTTTTTTAGAGTGATATTTATAAATTCTATTTTCTGAAGAAGAGTATGGAATTAAAGGGTTTTTTATTTTTTATATCTGTTTTATTTTTAGTGTCTCTCTTAGGATTTTATTGGTTTATTCCATTTCAAGAGACTTATTTTGTACCAGGAGATGCAAATACTAATTTTAATGCAAACTTTTCAAATCAATCACAAATGCAATTTTATCCTAATTTAAGATTTGTCGATTCTAACATATCTTATTACATAGAGAATTGTTCTTTGAATAAAAAAAATGAAATGGAAACAGCATTTAGTATTATTTCTGAAAAAACAATTTTAGATTTTTACCCTCTGGAGATAAATCCAGAAATAATAGTTACTTGTCAAAGCACAAATAAATTTGATGGGGATTTATTTATTGCGGGAGAGGGAGGACCTATAAATATAACTTCTTCTGGCGAGTATAATATAATCTATCATGGAGCAATTCTTCTAATAAAGGATTCAAAATGTCAAACCCCAAATATAGCGATTCATGAACTTTTGCATGTTTTAGGATTTGAGCATTCTTCAAATTCTTATAATATAATGTATCCTCTTAGTAAGTGTGGGCAAGAAATAGGAGAGGACATTATAGGAATAATAAATGAAATATATTCTATTCCTTCTTTTTCTGATTTAACAATTCAAAATGCTTCTGCTTTTATGAGTGGGAGGTATCTTAATGCTAATTTTACTGTCAAGAATATAGGAATAAAATCTTCTGAAAAGTCCAAAGTATTAATTTATGCCGATGAAAAACTTGTTGATGAAATGGAAATTGAGGATTTAAGGGCAGGTGCAGGAATAAAAATAACTCTTCAAAATGCCTTTGTTAATAGATTAAATGTAAACGAAATACGATTTTTAGTAGAGTACCCTTTAGGGGAATTAGAAAAAAATAATAATGAAATAATCCTAAAAGTTAAGAGCTAATCGTCTAGCTCAAGTGTGTCCAGATCCTGGAGGAATTCGTCTTCCTCAAACTGTTCTTCCATTTTCCTCTTTTTTAAAGTTTTTTTACTGATATTCAATGTAACTTAAAGTTTTTAAATCCTTTGAAAACCGAGGAGGATTGTTTAAAGGAAGAAAATTACAAAGAGAAGAAATAAAATACATAAAAAAATAGCTAGGATTGCAAACCATTTTTCTTTTTTTGTAATTTTTCTAAAAAAAGGTTTTGGTTTTTCATCTTTATTATCAGATTTTTCTTTTGTGAAATAATATACAAAAATAATAATTAAAGCTATTCCAATAAATCCAGAACTTATACCTAACACCATTTTTATTCAAATAAATAAGTAATCAAGAAGTTATAAATTTGTCTTTTCCTTGATTTCTTTTTCAAGATCCCTTATTTTAATTATTTCAATAGTCCTTTTATTGTGACATTCAGAAATATATTTTTTTAGAGTTTCTTCAGATGCATTTTGAAAATAGCATGGTTCAAATATTGCAAATTTCTTTGCAACATAAATACACATTCCATCATTGTAGTAATCACACGAAACCATTTAGCACGAGTGCCATGATTGTATATAAAGATTTATCTTATAAAAAATAAAATCCCTTCACCCAG
>CAZUOZ010000026.1:0-5684 GCA_964621965.1 Candidatus Woesearchaeota archaeon
TAACCAAGCTGAGCTACGGAACCACAACATTCAACTATTCCAGAGAAAGTTTAAAAAGATTCTTATTTCAACCCGTATCTTCTCTTTGCAGAATTAATTATCATTCCGATTAAATCTTCATACTTTATTCCAGCAGTTCTTGCTGCTCTTGGAAATCTAGAATTTTCTTTTGGGTCTGGAATTAAACCTGGCAAAGAATTAACATCAAGAATTTTTGGTATCCCTTTTTTATCCATTCTCAAATCCATTCGAGCCATATCCTTACAACCAAGAAATTTAAAAGCATTAATACAAGTCTCAATTATTTTTCTTTCAAGCTTCTTACTTATTTTAGCTGGACAAACAAGAGGATCTAAGCCCTTTGAAGGATCATCATAAAACCATTTTGATTCATAAGAATCTATTTTATTCATTCCTTTAGGCAAGTCATCAAACTTAATCTCAATTATTGGAAAAGTTTCTATTGCTCCTTTTTTATTTATCAGCCCAACAGTAAACTCTCTACCTTCAAGAAATTCTTCTGCTACAACTGGTTGTTTAAATTTTGTAGTAACTTCTCTAACTTTTTTAATTAAATCTTTTTTATTCTTAACTATAGAATTATCCATTATTCCCTTACTCGAACCCTCTCTAATTGGTTTTATAATTAAAGGAAATCTCAAACCTTTTCTTAAACTATTTTTTTCAGAATAAAAAACCTGAAACTCTGAACAAGGAACATTATAATATTTAAGAACTTCTTTTGTTCTTGCTTTATCTAAAGTTATTGCAAGTGTCTGTGGACCAGAACCAGTATAAGGAATTTTAAGCATTTCTAACATTGCTGGAATCTGTGCTTCTCTCGCTTCCCCATAAAATCCTTCTGAAATATTAAAAACCAAATCAACTTGGTTATTTTCTTTTAATTTCTTCAATTTTAAATAAGCGTTCTCATCAGCTTCAACCATATGAACTTTATGTCCGTTAGATTCTATTGCCTTTTTTATACCCTCAATAGTAGAAGGCGCATCAAATTCTGCATATATCTGAGCTTTTTCATCAGTTAAAGAAGGAGAAATAATCTTAACATTGTATAAAAATGCTATTTTCATTTTAAATAAATCAATTTGAAGTTTAAAAGTTTATTCTAATCTTATTTGAAGACAATTCTTGCATCAACAACAACTGCTTGTGAATCCTCAACAATAAGAGGATTTATATCTAATTCAAGAATATTTGAATTTTTTTCTAAAATTCTACAAATTTTGCAAAGATTTATCCTTATTGCTTTTTTTTCTTCTCTTTTTAATTTTTTAGAAATAGCCGTTTCCGAAATCATTCTCTCTGCTTCTAATTCATCAAATGGAGAAATTCTAAAAGATATGTCTTTTATTTTTTCAGTATAAATTCCTCCAGTTCCAAAACATACAGAATACCCAAAATCAATTGTTTTTTTTACACCCATTAAAACTTCTTTTCCTTTTACCTGTTCTTGTAACATTACTCCTTCAAACCCCTTAATTTTTTTTAATTTTGAAAAAGAAACTCTTGCATTCTCTTTATTCTTAATTCCAGTTATAATCCCCCCTAAAGTATTCTTATGAACAATCTTCTTTCCAGAAACTTTCATAACTACTGGGAAATTAAATTTATCCAAAATCGGATCTAATTCTTCCTCATTCTTAATAAATTCTCGTCTAACAACATTAAAACCTTTTTTTTCTAAAAAATCTTCTGCTTTTCTTTCTGAATAAAACATAAAAATCAAAAGGAAATTTATTTATATATACTTTTCCAATCAAAGACATGATTAATGATTTTCTAAACCCTAAAACAATTGCTGTCATAGGAGCATCTGAAAACAATAAAAAGGTTGGAGGTGTAATTATGGATAAATTAAAAATATTTAAGGGAAATGTTATTCCTATAAATCCTGCTTATAATTTTATTTTTGGAAAAAAATGTTATTCTTCCGTTGAAAAATTTTCAAAGACAATAAATTTGGCAATTATTGCTACTCCTTCGATAACAATTCCTAGCATATTAAAAAAATGTTACAAAAAAAAGATAAAAAGTGTTATAATTATATCCGCAGGTTTTTCAGAGCAAGGAAATTTTAAATTAGAAGAAAAAATAAAAAAAATAGCAAAAAAATACCAAATAAGAATTTTAGGCCCTAATTGTTTTGGTATTGCAAATCCTCATCTCAACCTTGATTTAACTTTTTCAAATTTAAGTGCAAAAAAAGGAGATGTTGCTTTCATAAGCCAAAGTGGAGCATTATGGAGTTTTGCTGCAGATATTTCTGCTTCTTCAAAAATAGGCTTTTCAGGATTTGTAAGTCTTGGGAACATGGCAGATTTAAGTTTTAATGAATTTATAGATTATTTTGAAAAAGATAAAAAAACAAGAAAAATAATTTTGTACGTTGAAAGGCTTGAACACGGAAAAAAATTTATAGATTTATGCAAAAGATGTAAAAAACAAATAACGGTAATCAAAGCGGGAAGCTCAGAACAAGGTTCAAAAGCAGCAATAAGTCATACAGGAAGTCTTGCTACAGAATTTAAAGTTTATCAAGGAGCATTTAGACAAGCAGAAATAATTCAAGAAGAATTCTTATGTTCAGCACTTAAAATCTCTCCTCAAAAAGCAAAAGAAATATCTATCAAAGGAGAAAAAACTATTTTACTCACAAATGCTGGAGGAGCAGGAGCATTACTTGCTGATTATTGTGAAAAAAAAGGATTAAAATTAATAACTCTAAAAGAATCTAATCCTTTGGACATTCTAGGAACCGCCGAAGCTAAAGATTATGAAGAAGCAATAAAAAAAATAAACAAAAAATATAATTACGATTTATTAATGGTTGTTTTAACTCCTCAAAGAATGTCTGAACCTGAAGAAACTGTTAAAAAGATAATAAAAAATTGTAATAAAAGAAAAACGATAACTTATCTTCTTGGAGAAAATTCTATAAAAAAAGCTGGAGAAACACTAGATAAACATAACTTCATATATTTCAATAGAATAAAGAATAGCTTAGAAAAATTAAGAATAAAAAAATGATTAAAAAAGAAGTATCAAAAGTTATGGAAATTCTTGGAAAGTATTTTAATTATTCAGAGAGAACTACTTTAAATAGAATGAGAAAAAAACCTGATGCATTTAAGATCTTAATTTCTTGTCTTCTGTCTCTGCGTACGCAGGACAGCAACACTGAAAAAGCATCAAATTCTCTTTTTGCTATTGCAGAAACTCCAGAAAGCATTTCAAAACTTCCTCTCAAAAAAATTGAAAAATTAATTTTTTCATCAGGACATTATAAAAAAAAGGCGAGAACAATAAAAGAAGTTTCGAATATAATTTTAAAAAAATACAAAGGAAAAGTTCCAAATGATAAAGAAGAACTTCTTTCAATAAAAGGCATTGGTCCAAAAACTGCAAATATTGTACTTTCATTTGCATATGGAAAGCAAGTCCTTCCAATAGACACGCATTGCCATAGAATTCCAAATAGAATAGGGTGGGTAAAAACAAAGAATCCTGAACAAACCGAAAAAGAACTTGAAAAAATATTAAACAAAAGATACTGGAAAGAATTTAATTCTATATTCGTCTTATTTGGAAAAACAATATGCAAACCTATTTCCCCTCTCTGTAGTAAATGCCCAATAGAAGAATACTGTAAAAAGAACAACGTAAAAAAAAGAAGATAAAAGTCTTTCCTTAAAAGGAACATCAAAGGATTTATTAAGAAGAAGAAATTAAAAACCCAATTTAAAAATGTCAGAAAAGAAAGAAATTCAACAAAGAATAATCGAAAAAAAAGAAGCAAACAATAGAGTGCCAGATGAAGAGTTTTATTCTATCCTTAGGCTTGTTTCTCCAGGAACTAACCTTAGAACTGCAATTGATGGAATAGTCAAAGCTGGAAAAGGAGCTTTAATAGTTGCTGAAAATGATGAGCTAAATCCTATAGTCGACGGGGGATTTAGAGTAAATGCAAAATTCAGCCCACAAAAGTTAGTAGAATTAAGTAAAATGGATGGCGCTATAATACTTTCAAAAGATATGAAAAGAATAAATCTTGTTAATGTTCAACTAAGCCCAAGTATAAGAATAAAGACTTCTGAAACAGGAACAAGACACAAAGCAGCCGAAAGAACTGCAAAACAAATAGGGAGTTTAGTAATTGCTGTTTCTGAAAGAAAAAAAGAGACAACTATTTTTTATAAAAATAGAAAACATATCTTAAAAAATACATCTGATATCTTAAGAAAATCCAGCGAGAATATACAGATTCTAGAAAGACAAAGAGAATTATTTGAAAACTATTTAGAAAGATTAAATAAATTAGAAATAAGAAATTATATAAGTCTTCATCAAGCAATAAAAACCATTCAAAAAGGAAAAGTAATACAAAAGATTTCTGAAGAATTAAAAAAAACAATAATAGAAATAGGAAATGAAGGTGTTCTACTAAAAACAAGATTAAAAGAAATTCTTATGGACGTTGAAAAAGAGACCAATTTAATTGTAAAAGATTATGCTAATATAGATTATAAGAGAGCTATCCTTATTCTTGATGCTCTATCTTATGAAGATCTTTTAGATAAAGACAAAGTTTTCAATGCTTTGGATTGTATAGGTAAACCTGCACCACCTGAATTAAAAGGTTGGAGAGTCTTATCTAAAACTAGTTTAACTGAATCGGAAATTGCAAAAATAATAAGAGAAAAAGAAAGATTAGGAGAAATACTCAAATGTAATTTAAGAGAGTATTTGGATCAAGATAAAGCAATAATAGTTGAATCGGAAATAGAAAGAATGAAAATGGAGAATTAAATTCATAAAAAACGAATAATAAAAAACAAAATAGCAAATTATTTCTGAATTTTTCCCATTTAAAGAATAAAAAAATCTTACCGAAACCCTTTTAAACAAAATCTTTCTAAAAAACCTATGAAGAGATCAAGTAGAAGATGGAAAAAGAAGCGCCAGATGAGATGGAAATGGCAAAGAAAAAGACTTCGAAAAGAAAAGCATAAAAGAAAGCTAAAAAAAGCCAGAAGCAAATAGTTCTTAAAAAATAGAAAAATAAACTTAAATCCTGTTTTTAAGCATCATAATATTTATAAGTGGTTTTGTTTCTAATCTATTATGGCAAGCGAAATCTGGACAGAAAAATATCGTCCATCCAAATATTCTGAAGTTGTTGGACAAGATGACATAATTAAAAGAATTGAATCTCTGACTAATTCATTAAGTATACCCCATCTTTTATTTGCAGGGCCTGCAGGAACAGGAAAATCGACTCTTGCACTAATTATTGTAAAAGATTTATTTAAGGAGAATTGGAGAGAAAATTATTTAGAATTAAATGCTTCTGATGAAAGAGGAATAAATGTAGTAAGAGAAAAAGTAAAAAATTTTGCAAGAACAAAATCATTAGGAAATGTTTCTTTCAAGGTAATTTTTTTAGATGAAGCAGATGCGCTTACTCCGGAAGCCCAACAAGCTCTAAGAAGAACTATGGAGAACTATTCTTCCACTTGCAGATTTATTCTCTCTTGTAACTATTCAAGCAAGATAATAGACCCGATTCAATCTAGATGCGCTATATTTAGATTTAAACTCTTAGAAAAAAAAGACGTAGATAAATACCTTAAAAGGATTTCGGATAGTGAAAAAATAAGCCTTTC
>CAZUOZ010000027.1:0-5622 GCA_964621965.1 Candidatus Woesearchaeota archaeon
TTAGGACGAGAGTTGAAAAAGGACTAGAAATTTATGAATCTATAAGAGGGCATACATCTGGTTTGTGTGTACCTTCTTTTGTAATAGATGCTCCTGGCGGAGGAGGAAAAATACCTATTCTTCCGGACTATCTTCAAGGAATAACTGATGAAGGCGTTCTTTTAAAAAATTATGAAGGAAAATTATTCTTTTATCCTCAGGTAAAGAAAGAATAGATATAATTATTATTTTTTACTCAACCACTTTTTTCTTTCTTCTTCAGGAAACTTTTCTATTGAATATCTAAGCATAACACGAGGCATTGTTTTATGTCTCTGCATTAAGAATAGTTCAAGCACTTCTTTATTTCTTTTTCCAACTTCTCTTAACATCCAACCTACAGCCTTGTGAATTAGATCGTGTTCGTCATTGAGTAAGATTTCAGAGATGGCTAGTGTTTCTCCAAACATCCTTTTTTTTATAAAAGGGTATGTAGAGACTATGGCAATTCTTCTTTCCCAAAGATTTCTGGATTCAGCAAGATTTTTGAGTATTTCAGTTCCTTCTCTTTGTAGAAAATCTCCCATAATTAAAGGGGCACTTAAATCGACTAAGTCCCAATTGTTTATGTTTCTAGTATTTTTTAAATAAAATTCAAATATTTTTCTTCTTTCTAACAAGTCTTTCTTTGCTTTCTTATATTTTTCAATTAGAATTAAAAGAGCAATTAATCTGTGCTCGTGAATTTTGCTATTTAACAGCTCTTGAATTTCTTTAAAATCCAAATGAATATACTTTTTAGATATTTTTCTCTGAACAGGTACTTTTATTCCAAGAAACACATCTCCCTCAGCATATTCTCCTTTGCCCGTTTTAAAAAATTTCTGAAGTATTTTAGCTTGCTCTGGATTTTTTAATTCCTGTAATTCTTTTATAAGGATTTCAAGCATACTTATCTTTTAAATAAATAGAATTATAAACTTACCTCTTAATGTCCAGTTCCAGAACCTTTTGAATGCTCTTTTTTATTCTGAATAGGTCTTTTTTGAGAAGTTTCATGCTTTTTTTCTTTTGCTTTTGTCTTTTGATATTTTTCTTCTGCTTCTATTGTAGTCTTCTTTTTTTCTTTTTCTTCTTCTGCTTTTTCTTCAGTTTTTATTTCTTCATCTTTTTTAGATTCGCTCTTTTCTTTTTCTTCTTTCTTTTTCTTCTTTCCTACTTCTTCAGACTCTTTATTCTTTCTATTTTCTCTTTCCTTTTGGAATGCAATCTTCTTTGAAAGTTCATAAGCTTCAACTCTAACAATATCTCCTTCTTTTATTGCTTTAACTTTTATTTTATGAGGAGGGGTTTGGATTCCTCTTCTCCAAATCATTTGGTTTAGATATTTATCTAATCTTATTTTATTCAAATCTCTATCTCTTATTTGCATATGTTTTATAAGAAATTCTTTTATAGTCCTTATAGCTTTTTTCGCTCTCTTGTATCTTGGAACTACCATTACTTTATTTCTAAGAGGAATAGTATATTCTCTTTCAATACCCGCGATAGATTTTTTTTCAGTCATTTTTCTAGCCCATATGCGATTTTCTTTGCTTTCTAGGTTTAATATGAAGCTTAGTTCTTCTCCAAGATCTTCTTATTCTAGTTGTTACAGAAGGATGAATTCTTTTTCCCTTTCCATATTTCTTTAAAACAACCCATATTGGAGCCCATTTAGTTTGTCTTCCTTTGACTGCAAGCTTTGATTTTTTTTCTGAATTTTTTATTCCCATTTTATAGTTGTGGTAGTAATTTTTCTCCAACCAGTATTTCTAAATTAAGTTTAGTGTGATTTATTGCAGAATCTTCTCCTATAATAATAACTTTAGGAGATTGTTTTCTCTTTGAAATATATGCTTGCAATTCTACATCTCCAAAAATTCCATTAGGATAAGAGAGTATAATTTCATTTTCGTTTTCCTCATTAGTTTTTGCTCTCTTCATTCCATAGATATTTAATAATTGCCTGTATAATTCAATATTTTTTCCCTCAGGCAATGTAAATGTCATACTATTCATTTTATTGCCTCCATAAAGTCTTTTCCTTTTGCAGTTAATTTTCTTCCTGGTTTTTTATTTCTTACATCTTTGACTATTTTAGACATTTCAGTAAAGCCCGCTTTATCAGATTGCTGAAGAATAGTTCTTATTATCTTTCCTCCAGCTCTTACAAACTTTTCTGGTCTTTGTCCTCTATTCTTTTTGCTTCCATACCTCGTTCTTAATCTATTAACTCCTAAGAGATCTTTTTTGTATATTTGTCTTAGAATGCTTGCAGCTCTTTTGTGCCAAAAATCTAAATCATCTATTGGTCTTTCTTTTGAAGGACTAGACTTTACAAACTGAACCCATTCTGGAGCTTCAAATTCTGGAATTCCCTTTAAAGCTTCAGCTAGTTTTAAGTTATACTCTTGAGATGGTAAATCGTATACTGGATTTTTTTCCATTTTTATATTTTAACGGCACTCTTTACAGAGTTAGAATGGCTTGAGCCAATTACCTACCTTTAATCAAGAAACAGGGTTTATAAAGCTATCTCGTAGGCCTTCTCCATTTTCTGAGATTAATTGTAAATCCAACAACTTTGGAGGTATAATTTTCTCCAAGTTTTTCAAGAATATTTTTTGAGTACTCTTCTGTTTTATCTTTTCCTCCTTTTCCTTCTGGACGAGCTGATTTAAGTACGTAAATCTTGATACTTTTATTAGTCTTAAAACAATTTTCAAGGCTAGAAATAAACTCTTTAGTTAACCCATTTTTTCCTATTTGGAATTGGACCAATGACATTTTTTAATGAACTCCTTCTATGATTTTAGAAATCATTTCTTTATAATTCATTCCTTCTTTTTTGCAGGCTGCAACAAACCCACTATCCGGAGAGATACATGGATTAGAATTTATTTCTAGAACATAAGGTTGTCCTTTTTTATCTACTCTAAAATCAACTCTAGCATATCCATTCAACTCAAAATGATTCCAAGTTTTTTCTGATATTTCTTTTAGAGATTTTAATAAAGCTTTATCTTTTTTTTCAAAATTAAAACTTCTTACCGTATTTTTATATTCAAAACTATCTTCTTCCCACTTTGCTTTGTAGTCTATTATCTTAAATTTTCCCTTAGGATAATTCAAAAAAGTCATTTCTGCAGGAGGTAAAACTTTTACTTTAGATTTTTGTTCTAAAATAGAAACATTAAATTCTCTTCCATCTATAAATTCTTCAGCAAAATAGGATTCAATATTTTTTCTTTTTCTTAAAGATTCATTCAATTTTGCAATATCGCTTGCTTGAAATACAGAAGAATCATCTATATCTTCTGAAGCGTGTTCCCATAAATGTTTTATTATAATGTATTTTTTTCCGAATATTGATTTTTTATTTGAAAGCTCTTTTAAAGAGGCCCATTGAGGGGTTAATATCCCTGCACTATAGAGTATCTTTTTTGTCGTTACTTTACTAGCAGTCTTATACATTGCTTCCGTTTGGCATCCGGTATATGGAATGCCCATAGAATCCAATATGGCTGGAGCAAAATATGCAAGTGAGTCTTTTCCTTCAATAGATTCAACTAAATTAAAAACAAATTCAGGCCTAGCTCTCTTTATTTTTTCCATAGTTTCTTTTAGATTAAATGAAAATGGAACTACACTTACTTTAAATTTTAATTCTTCAAGAGCTTTTTTTATTGCTTTAGTTTCATCTAAATTATCAACTTCATCCTTACTAGGAGAGCTTCCAAGGTAGTTATTTAATATGACACAATTCATTTTTCAAATCTTTCAATTAATTCTTTTTTTATTTTTAATTTCATGCTTTTT
Organism: Candidatus Woesearchaeota archaeon; assembly: GCA_964621965.1. Taxonomy (GTDB): domain Archaea; phylum Nanobdellota; class Nanobdellia; order Pacearchaeales; family GW2011-AR1; genus CAZAGO01. Next base: position 3,841 of record CAZUOZ010000027.1, read on the forward strand.
TTAACTCCAAATGTTCCTTTATCCATATCTTTCTTTTTATAAATATCCTTTCCTTTAAAATGGTTGACTATGACATCTAATTTATTGTCTCTGTAATTTTGGCTATATTTAGCACATATTACTGCAGCTTCTTTTATATCTCCTGGTTTTGGTTTTCCTTTTATATTTACAAAAGGGCTTCCAGGAGCTTTTGTATGAAAGACTTCTTCATCTGGTAATACTTGCGCAATTAATTCTTCATTATTTTCCGCATTTTTTCCAGAAAGAATTAGTGTTCCTTTTTTTGAGATAAACTCTCTAAATTTAGCCATAAACATAAGAATAAATAGAGGTTTTTATTTGTTATGATTAAATTATTTTCAAGAATATAAATCTATATAAATTCTAATCAATTATTTTTCAATCTAACAATTAGAAGATGAATAATCTTGAAGAAAACCTTGGATTAAATTGTGTAGCTTTGTATAAAGTTGCAAAACTTAAAGGGAAATCTTTACCTGATGAAAGAGTTCACATTTATCTTGCAGGATTAATAGACAGGTTTGAAAAACCTTCTCTTGAAATGTCTAAATTTGTAGTGGGTTCTATAGATGAATTAAACAAAGTAGTTATTGCTAATCAAGGAAGTTTTCAACCAAACGCAATTCCTTATTTGGTTTCAAAATATTCAGGAGATTATTCTACAAATTATAGCGCTCATATTTCAGATATTTTCAATGTTTCTTTTCCTTCTGCTTGTTACAGTTTAGCTCAGTACTATGGGGCTAAGATGGGAAAGAAAGAAGAATCCCTAATATTTGGATTACTAGCTTTAAATCCTGAAAAATATATATCTCTTTTATCTTCTTATTATTCTCTTCTTAAAGAAGATGATTTTGAAATCACTGATGAAGATTTTCAATCTTTTAAAAAAGATCTTGAAAATAAATTCATCCCTCCAAAAATAACCCTTACAGGAAAAAAGGTAAAAAAGAATCCAGAAGTTAAATTCTTGATTTGAATATTTATTTTTTTAAAGAATCATTAACAATCTTTAAACAGGCTTTCTGATTTTCCCATGTTAAATTTTTTATTGCCTCTTTAAAAGTCATCCACTTATAATCGGAATGTTCAATTTTATCCAATTTTATTTTTTTAGAATATTCAACTTCGGCAGAATATAATTGATAATTTTGGCCATCAAATCCTTTTCTATCTCTATATTTTTTATTATATTTATACAAACCTTTTTCAGAAAAAGAATTTATTTTAATTGGAATTAATCCCGTTTCCTCTTTTAACTCTCTTTTCAAAGCGAATCTTTTTAGTTCAAAAAAGTTAATTCCTCCTTTTGGAAATTCCCATCCTTTCCAATGCAGTTTTCTTTTCAAAATAAGATATTTTATCTCTTTTCCAACTAGGGCATAAGTTACAATAAATAAAGCTCTGCGTATTTTCATCTCCAAAGTGGCAAGGCTATTGCCAACTCTCTATGTGTTCTAGAATATTCTTTTAAACTTTTGTTTTCCATAACGGCATCAATTGCTTGCCTCATAGATTTAGCTCCAGCAATCGTTCCAAGTGGATGTCCATGAATTCCTCCTCCTGCCTGAACTACGATATTCTTTCCCATTATCTTTACTACTTCTGCTGCAGTTCTTGGATGAAGCCCACCTGAAGCAACACCTAATACGGGTTTTATTCCAAACCATTTCTGTTCAAGATTTTTTTGTGTTTGCTCTGTAAACTGGGATTCCATTTCTTTTTCAATATGAAGAACTTCTCTTTTACTTCCAATCATCT
>CAZUOZ010000028.1:0-5030 GCA_964621965.1 Candidatus Woesearchaeota archaeon
AATATTTCCAAAAAATAAAACAATCTTGTCTTTTTCAGAAAAACCATATTTTTTTCTAAGAACGGATGCTGAAAAAGAAGATTTTTTCATCTCTATAATCCCGTGAGGAATTATGTGTACCGGCTTTTTTGTTTTTGTTTCTTTGAGGAATAAATCTTTATTGTCTTTTGAATGAACAACATATTCATCTGCAAGATTTATTACTGAATTATTTAACCAAACTTTAAAGAAGGATTTCTCATGGGGTTTTACATTGTGAATTGTCATAATCACTTTTTTTTCTCTTAATTTTGCTATTTTTAGAATAGTATAATAAACTGGTGCCAAAAACCAACTCCACCACTGAGCATGAATAATCTTTGTCTTTATTTGAAAACCAGTTTTAATCCAAGAAAAAGGATTATACCAAGCAAGATTATTTATGATTACTACATTTTTTATTCTTGGTTCTTTCTCATTTGTTTTAGTTCCACCAGGATAAAGAAATTCTGGATAGATTGATTTAAACCCATAAAAATCTACTTCACAAAAATTGGATAATTCTTTAACTAATCCATATGTGTAAGGACTTAACCCTTTTATTGGTGGAAGGGTACTTATCATTGAAACTTGGATATTCATCTTAAAAAAAGTCAGTTAATTTTTTAGTTCCGGGTAATGGCATCATGAGAGTTTTGGGGGTATAAAAATTTGATTTGAAAGTTTCATGTAAATCCCCGTTTAAATCCTTAATTAGAGTAATATCTATTTTTCTATCTGGAAAAAAACTTATTCTAAGATTATCTACTCCCGTTTTTTTTTCCAACCATAAATTGAGTGGTTTACGGATTATTGAAGCAATTTTTACTTTAGTAGAATCTTTAGAAGTGTAAAAGATATTTTGTTTGATTAGTCCATTAATTAAATCAATATACTGCAAGATATGGGACTCTTCATAGCACTTGCTTTTTTTATGATCTGATTCAATAAAAAAGATTTGATTATTTTGAAAGGATAAATTTTTATTGGTAAACTCTTGAGATAACTTTATTAAATTGAGGTATTTGAAATAAGGATGATATTCTAAAGAATCAGTATTATCATGATATACTTTTTTAACAATAATTTTTTCACAATTTGAAAAAAAACTTTTAACCCCATAACTGATTATCGTTCTAAAGAATTTGTTGTATATATTTTGAAGTTCTGATTCCCCGAAACGGGTTATATCTAAGTTTTCAAGATTTACATACAATGAGGCAAAAAAGATATTCTTTTCATTTACAAATTGTTCTGCCCACAGCCGAGAGATTTTTTTTGTTGAAAAACTTGAAGAAGATTTAATTTCTAGACTATGGATTTCCACATTGTTATTTAGATGTCTCTCTAGTTTACATTTCAAATTATTCGGACAAAGATTAAATTCTTTAGACCATCTCTTATTTGTTTCGTTAAGACATCTTTTATTCACTAACCTTTTTATTAAGTCTTGCTTTTGGTTATATGGAAGAAATAAACAAGATATCACTAAAAAATTGAAATTTTTTGATTTATCGGGATAACTTTCATCTGCATATACCTCAATTTCTACAGAATCCTTTTTTACTCCCGAGTTCATCGTCCCTCATCAAACTCTTTTTTCTTTAATTTATACAAAACCTCTTCTGTTATCATTCTGTTTGTTTTAAGAGCATCTCCAATTATTCCTAATGCAAATAACAAAGCGCTTGTAATGAGTAATATTGAAGCAACTATTAAAGATTGAATATGTTGCCCATAATTAGCAAAAAAGAAAAAATAAAAAAATCTCATGAGCAAAGCAAATCCTGGTATTAAAAATATTGTTGAAAAACAAACAAACGTTTTAAAAGGTTCATAAAGATAAAAAATTCTTATAAGGTTTACTCCAGATTTCCTCATGTGTTGAAATATATTCTTGAAAAGACGAGATTTTCTTGTAGGAGGATTTGTTTCTATATCTATATTTTCAATTCTCAATCCTTTTTGAACTGCCTGCATTATCGTGTCTAAAACATAACTAAATTTAGTCACAACATTTATTTTTAACATAGCTTCTTTAGAATAAGCCCTGAAACCTGAAACTGTATCTGGAACATTTGCACCTAAAATATTTCTTGTGATTCCATTTCCAAACCATTGTAAAAATCTTTTGAAAAGAGAAAAATGTTTTACTTTCCAAGGTTTTCTATTTCCAATAACTAGATCTGCTCTACCTTTTGCTATTGGTTTGACTAGTTCTGAAATATATCTCGAAGGATACTGATTATCTGCATCAGTATTAACAAAAATATCCGCACCACTTTCTAAAGCAGAATCCATACCATGTTTGAAAGCGGTACCTAAACCTAAATTTTTTTTATGCCTTATTATTCTCTTAACTCCAAACTTTTTTGCAATTTCCACAGTTTTATCCGTGGAACCGTCATCAACTATCTGAACTTCTATATTATCAATTCCTCCAATAGTTTTTGGAAGCTCTTTTAGAACCAAAGGGAGGGTTTTTTCCTCATTATAACAAGGAATATTGATAACTAATTTCATTCAAAAATCAACAACCCTATTTTTAAAAAGGTTTTCATTTGTAGCTAACAAATAGAATTAAATCCAATAAACCCCGCTCCACCTGTTACGAGTATTTTCATTTTATCTTTTTTCATTTTCGTATCTTTTTTTATTTTTCATCTTGTTTTTTATTCTTCTAGTATTTCCCTAGTTTTATTTAAAAATTTTATTGTTTTTTCGAGTAAATCTTCTGCTTCTTTTTTATTAAATTCTTCACTTAGCCCATATGAAGCAGTTTCTCTTTTTTCTTTGGCATATGCAAAATAACTTACTTCTTCTTTTTCTAGAGAAGACTTTGAAACTAAATCTATCTCTTCTTTAGTTAATACTCTTTGCTGAATATAATATAGCTTGATTAAAGCGCATAGCGTTGCTAGATGATTTTTAGAAGAAAATCCTTTCTTTGTAATTAAAGCTAAAGCAGAGTGATAAATAGTATAATAACAACCCACAATTATCCAATCATAAAACCTTTTATTTGCTTCTAAAAAATTTATAAATTTAAGATTGTACTCTGCTTTGTTTAAATGTGAAATTGGGAGGAACTTATTTTCTTTTTCAAATTTTATTATTTCTTTTTTTAAATAAAATTCAAAGCTATTCTCAACTTCTTCACTATCTTCTAGCCAAATTTCCCAGTCAAATTTCTTTTTTAAGCTCATGATAAAAATATTCTCCTCCAACAAGCGGATAGCCTGTACTAAAAATGTGTGCAAGAGATTTATTCCTTAAATCTAATTCTTTAAAATTCATAAATAAAATATTTAATTTGACTCCATAATTTTTGGATATTTCTTCAATCTCCTTTTTTTTAGTAGTTGTCTCAAAAAATAATAAATCAATATCACTTTTGCTAGTATAATTTCCTTTAGCGTATGAGCCAAATAATACAGCAATTTTTGGTTTTAATGTAAAAATACTTTCCAAAATGCTTTTTTTAACATTAAAAGGCATCTTTTCAAAATTTATAGAATTAATTAATTCCAACAAAGAGACTAAAATCTTGCTAGAATAATTTGGGGAATAATAGGTGTTTGAATTGTTTTTCTCTTTAGTTATAATTTTTCCTTGAGTAAGGGCATTCAAATTTTTAAGAAGATTATTTTTGCTCTTTATTCCTGTTTTTTGATAAATCTCGCTGAAATATGCCCTTCTTTCCTTCAAAACCTGAATTATTTTGATGGAGTTTTTGTTTATATTATCATAGTCCATTTTTAATACTAAATAGTATCTATTTAATACTATTTAAATATTTTGTTTAAAATAGTCCAGAAATTTCATTGTTTTTCTATGAGAAGCTTAATTGCTGAAACAAATGTTCTTGCATTCTTTATAGATTGCTCTGCAAAAGGAAGATTTGCATTAGCATTTACATTATAAGTGAATCTTCCTCTGTTTTTCCTTTCAAGGAAAAAAATGTTCAAAAGCGCTTCAGCTTTTTCAGATTCTAAATCATAAATTTCGTTTAGTTGTTTGCTTAATTTTTTAGAATCCACAAGTTTTTTGAAGCCTTCATAGGTTTTTCTGTGCTCTTCAGGAGAATCTGCTTTTATTCCTTGTGAAAGAAGATAAGCTTTTGCTGAATAAAAAATGGAATAGTATGACTGAGAGATAACATTGTTAAAAAAAGTTTTTCTAAGGGGAATATTCAACAGATTTTTTGTATCCTTATTTATTGAAAGCTCAAAGCTAGCCTTTGCCAAAATTAATTCATTCTCCGCTCTTTCAATGTAGCTTTTAACCCTTAAATCCACGTTCAACTGCCTCCCATATTAATTCATAATAAAACTGTGCATTTTTAAGAATTACATGATTTTGAAAGATTTCTTTTCCATAGTTTTTTTCTTTGCTCAAAAGCATTTCTATAAAGTCTTTTTTTCTAAAAACATACAGGTGAACTTCTGGAACAAAAAGCATTGTTAAATTTTCGACCACTTTCTGCAATTTTACAACATTCTCACTATCAGGCACAATAATTATCAAATCTAAATCTGATTTTTTATTGGCACACCCTTGAGCATAGCTTCCAGTGACAATAATCAAATAATCTGAAATTTCTTTTATGGCTATGATTTTTTGTGAGTTGGGTATTTTTTCAATTTCCTGCTCATCAAGAAAAGATAAATAAATTAAAGCGTTCCTAGACATTTTTAGACTTACTAGATTTGCATTCCCAACTTTTTCAGAGTCTAAGATCTGTTTTTTTTTCAGATTTTGAATAGATTCATAAATTCTTTGATATGATTTGCTATTTAGTTTAGCCATAATTTGTCTTATGCTTGCTTTTAGGAAAAAGTCTTTTCTAAATAAGTCTAAAATTTTTATTTCATTTTTGTTTAATGTTTCCATTTTGAGATAATATTATCTCATTTTTGAGATATTTAAATATTTTGTTTAAAATAGTCCAGAAATTTCTTCACACTTTTCTGTGTCATTTCCATAAGGAAAGACAATCGCATGTCCTTCTT
>CAZUOZ010000029.1:0-4945 GCA_964621965.1 Candidatus Woesearchaeota archaeon
AATCCCAATATCTTAGCGGTTTGCGTAAGCTCTAAACCACTAAGCTATGAAGGGTAAATAATATATCCTGTAGTTTTCTAAAGGAGATATAATAAATCAGAATATAATTAGGGGTTTTTATTATTTTCTCTTCTTAAGAAAATCAAATACACCCTTCAATTCCCTCTTTTCTTTTTGAATAAAATTTAAATAGAAAATCTTTCTTATTTAATCATGGAAATTATTAGGGAGTTTTTGTCCACAGTATTCATTGTTAAGGATAAGAAAGTTTTGATGACTTGGAATAAAAAAGTAAATAATTGGATCCCTATTGGGGGGCATATTGAAGCTAATGAACTTCCATGTAGTTCAGTTATAAGAGAAGCAAAAGAAGAATCTGGGTTGGATATAGAATTAGTTTCTCCTAGGGACAAATCTAAAAATTCTAATATGATTCAACCAATTCAGATTCAATTAGACCATATAAAAGACGATCACAAGCATATAAATCTAGTTTATCTTGGGCTTGTTAAACAGGGAGAGTGTTTTAAATTAGATGATGAGGGAAAGGAGTTAAGATGGTTTTCTAGAGAAGATTTGGAAAAAGAAGATTTAATTCCAAATGTAAAAGAATCAGCAATAGAAGCATTGAATCAATTAGGAGACAAATATTAATAAGGAATTTTCTTTTTTAACATAACAACCTTTTTATATCTTCCAAATTTCTTTTCTCTATGAAAGTTCTAAATTTAGGCATTGATGATGCCGGAAGAGGACCTGTTATTGGCCCGATGATTCTTGCTGGTTGTCTGCTTAATGAAGAGGTTGAAAGAGAATTAAAAAAATTAGGGGTTAAAGATAGTAAACAATTAACTCAAAGAAGAAGAGAATTTTTAGAAGAGATAATTAAAGAAAAAGCAGAGACATTTGAAATTATTATGTTCCATCCAGACGAAATAGATTCAGGGGGAGAAGAAGATTCTAATCTTAATGAATTAGAAGCAATTGCTTGTGCTAAAATAATAAATAAAATAAATTCTGGAGAAGGAAAAATGAAAGTTTTAGTTGATTGTCCTTCAGTAAGTATAAATAAATGGAGTGATTTTTTAAAAACAAAAGTAAAAAATCTATCAAATCTTGAAATAAGTTGTGAACATAAAGCAGATAAAAATCACGTTTCTGTTTCAGCAGCATCCGTTTTAGCAAAATGTGTAAGAGAAAGAGAGATGAAAAAATTAAAGGAAAAGTATGGGAATGAAATAGGTTCTGGTTATTGTTCGGATCCTTTAACATGCAAGTTTTTAGAAAAAAATGCAGAGAAGTACAAAGATGAAGGGATTTTCAGAAAAACATGGATAACTTGGAAAAATGCTTACAATAATTTAAAACAGAAAAGATTATTTTAAAAATAGAATGTATTTTTAAATATACAAATTGTTTTAAATTCTTTAATTCTGAATTTCCAATGATAAATTTAACTGCAATGATCTCAGAACAGAATGGAAAATTAGAGCTAATAGGAAACAAGCTTCTTAATAAATTTCTTTTTTTAAAAAAAGGGGAATTAGTTTTTTTTACAAATATAGAATCTTCATTACAAAAACAAGGTTTTGTTTGCGAGTATTTTCCAATAGAAAGAGGATTAAATGTAAGAAAGAAGAGTCCTCTATTTTCTGAGGACAATTATAATTTTAGGTTTATTCCAAAATCATTTACTAAGATTTATTTTGATTATTATCCTATAAATGAAGAGTCCATTGAAAAACTTCCATTAAGACTAGAAATGTCTAAGGGGATTCTTGGATTTAAAGGTTATAGAAAAATAAGAAATATTTTAAAAAAAGATCTCTTAATAAAAACCGAAATTAGAGAAGTTGTTTCATTAAACGAATATTCGAATATTTCTTCTGAAAGATATATTGTTTATCCTGGAAGGACAAATGCGCTATATGGGCTTAATTCATGTTTGGAATCTGTTTTAGAAAAATCAAAAAAAAGTAGAGAACTGAATAAAACTAATCTTTAAAAATAAGCTTCTTCTTTTTATTAATGGCTTATATTAAAAAATTGGTGATGCAAGGTTTTAAAAGTTTTCCAAGAAAGACGGAAATGCCTTTCACACAAGGAATAAATATTGTCCTTGGTCCTAATGGTAGCGGAAAAAGCAATATTCCTGATGCTCTTTGTTTTGTTCTTGGAAGATTAAGTATAAAATCTATCAGGGCGGCAAAAGCAAGCAATCTTATTTTTATTGGAACAAAATCTGCTTCTCCTGCAAAAGAAGCAATGGTTGAGGTTATATTTGATAATTCGGATAGGGCTTTTTCATTGGAAAAAGATGAGATCTCTATAAAAAGAATAGTAAGAAGAAATGGACAAAGTATGTATAAGATAGGAGATGAAATTAAAACAAGGCAAGAGATCCTGAGTTTGCTCGCTCAAGCAGGCATAGATCCCAATGGATTTAATATTGTTCTCCAAGGGGAGATTCAAAATTTTGTAAGAATGCATACTGAAGAAAGGAGAAAAGTCATAGAGGAAGTATCCGGAATATCAATCTACGAAATGAGAAAAGAAAAGTCTTTGAAAGAACTTGAAAATACAGAAGAAAAATTGAAAGAAGTCTCCGCAATACTAAAAGAAAGGACAGCCCATCTAAATAATCTTGAAAGGGAAAGACAACAGGCTCTCAGATTTAAAAAACTAGAGAATGATGTTAAAGTTTACAAAGCAAGTATAATCAGTTATGATTTAACAAAAAAGAAAAAAGAAAAAGAGCAAATTGAAGAAAATATTTCAAAGAAACTTAGAGAGATAGAGAAGATCAAAAAAGTTGTATTTTCTATAAAAGAAGAAATAGAATCTCTTCAGGGAAAAATTTCATTAATTAATTTATCTATTCAAAAAGCAACAGGTTTAGAACAGGAAAGTCTTAACAAGGAAATTGCGGATTTGAGAGCAAATATCGCTGGAATGAATGTAAAAATTGAGAGTTATGAAACTAAACTTTCTCAGATTTCTAAACAAAAAGAAGATATGAAGATTTCTTTAAGACAGTTAGAGTCAGATATAAAGAGCCTTGAAAGTGAATCTCCAACCGTAGCAAAAAAAGGGAAAGAGATAGAATTAAAAAAGAAAGAACTTGAAGAGCTTGAAAAAGAAAGAAAGAAATATTATACTCTTAAATCTGAATTTAAATCAACGAAAGAGAGAATAGAAGATAAAAAAGCCGTTTTGCTATCCTATTTGAATGAATCAGAGTTTATAATGAAGCAAATTTCAATTTCTTCAAGAGAAATTTTTGATAAAACTACTGATGAAAGAAAAGTTGCATCATTAAGGAGTTCCTTAAAAGAAAAGGAAGAACTTTTAGAATCAATAAGAAAAAAAGAGTTGGAGCTTGAAAAGATTTCATACAACAATGAGAAAGAAATAGAGAGACTGAATAAAGTCGTTGAGAATATTTCTAGAATGGATACTTGTCCTTTGTGCAAGAGTAAAATAACAAAAGAACACGTTGCATCAATCAAGAATGAAACTTCTCCAAGGATCGATTCTTTAAAGAAAGAGATAGAAAATTCAGATAAAGAAATAAATCAAATTTATTCAAGAAGAGAGATGATTAAGCAGAGTATGGAATCTACAAAATTAGAACTTTCAAAGAGAGAAAATGATTTAGTCGTTCTTTCAAATGTTGAAGAGAAGAAGGAACAAATAAAGTCTTTACAAGAGAAGATAAATAAGATAAAAGAAGAAATGAATGAATTAGAAAAGAAAAGGAAATATTTAGAGTCAAAAGTTGAGAGTGATAGTAATATAGATCAAAAGTGTGAAACTTTAAGAGTTGAAATCCAAGAAATTTCTCTTAGGACCGAAAAAAATGTTGATTCTGAGGTTTTGTTTAAACAGAGAGAACTTGAAAGAACAAAGATTTCATTAAAAAAATTTTTAAGTGAAGAAGAAGACTTGAAAGAAGAGCTTCTTTCCCTCAAAAATTCTTTAGAAGAAAGAAATAAATTGCTTAATCATAAAAAACAACAAGAAGAAGAATTAATTAAAAAATTTCAAAAAATGATTTCTGAAAGAGATTTGCTTCAGTCTAAAATAAGAGAAAATGAAATTCTTCTAACAAAAAAGCAAGCAGAAAATTATTCAATTGAACAGGAATCGAATAACTTTAAGATAGATAAAGCAAAAGTTGATGCAGAAATAGAGAATTTTGAAATGGAAATATTAGAATTTCCAGAAGTAGAGATAATAAAGTCAAATAGAGAGCACCTTATGGAGAGATTATCTAAAACAAAAGAGACTCTTTCAAATATTGGTTCTGTAAATCTTCGTTCTTTAGAGGTTTATGATTCTATAAAGAAAGAGTATGATTCGGTAAAAGAAAAAGCAGAAGTTATTTCAAAAGAAAAAGAAGGAGTTCTTAGAATAATAAAAGAAATAGACATAAAGAAGAAGAAAACTTTCTTAAAAACTCTTAATGAACTAAATGAACTTTTCTCAGAGAACTTTTCTCAGTTAAGTGATAAAGGGCAAGTCTGGCTGGATATTGAAAATAAAAAAGAGCCATTTGAAGGAGGAGTTAATATTATTGTAAAAACAGGGCATGGAAAATATTTTGATGCGGGTTCTCTTTCGGGAGGAGAGCAGACTATTGTAGCGCTTTCTCTTATCTTTGCAATTCAAGAGCTAAAGCCTTATTGCTTTTATGTTTTTGATGAAATTGATGCTGCGCTTGATAAGAGAAATTCAGAGAGGCTAGCAGGGCTTCTTAAAAAGTACATGAAAAGAGGACAGTATCTTGTAATAACCCACAATGATGAAATGATTTCAAGCGGAAATAATCTTTATGGTGTGAGTATGCATGACGGAATTAGCAAAGTAATTTCTTTAAAATTATAAGCAACGTAGGTTTTCTAAAGAAAACACTCCGGATGCATGACGGAATTAGCAAAGTAAT
>CAZUOZ010000030.1:0-4376 GCA_964621965.1 Candidatus Woesearchaeota archaeon
ATGATTCCAGATCATGGACATGATATTATAACTAGTCAAGCAAATAAAATAGGAAAAACGATACTTGTTGTTACAAATCCCGATGCAGTAAATGATAGAAATACTGGTAAAATAAAAAATTTTCTTAATTTAAATAAGGAAATAATTAAAGAAAAACACTTTGAAAAATTTGTAAGATTAGATTTAGGGAGTATTTCAAATGAAAAATGGTGGGAATATTTTTCTGCAGCAGATTTAGTATTACTTCCTTATAAGGGGGGAATAGGTAGCGGAATATTTGCGGATGCCATGGCCGCAAAAAAACCAGTAATTGCAAGCAATATTAAATATTTTAAAGAATTTACAAAAAAGTATGGATGTATCAAATTGGCTAAAAAAGATTCAGATTTTCCAAAACTGATTAAAGAAGCTATGAAACCAAAAAATTATAAGAAAATGACTGATGAATGTGAAAGATATTTTAGAGAAAATGGATTAACCCCCATTTCTAAAAGATATAAAAAACTTTACGAATCTTTAATATGAAAATTTTAATAGTTGGAGCAACAGGTTTTTTAGGTTCAGAACTAACAAATTACTTTTCAAAAAAGAATGAAGTCTTTAAAGCAAGTATAAACGCCACCAACAAAAAGGAGTTATTGGATATCACAGATAAAGGAAGAGTAGAATCCTTTTTTAAGAAAATAAATCCAGAAATAGTTATTGATACAGTGGCTTTAACGAGCTCTGTTGCTTGTGAACAAGATCCTTATTTATGTAAAAAATTAAATTTTGAAACAGCCAAAAATATTACAGATGCTTGTAGAGAAACAAAAGCAAAAATGATATTTATTTCTTCTTCTTATGTTTTTGATGGTAAAAAAGGAAATTATTTAGAAGAGGATAGAGTAAAAACGATAAATCAGTATGGAAAATATAAATTTCTTGCTGAAAAAGAAGTTTTAAAATTAAAGAATTCAATTGTTTTAAGAGTAGATATTATGTATGGGGTGTATAAGGGGGAATTACGTGCTGGAGCGAATAGTATAAGCAAAAAGGAAATAGAACTAGGTTATCCTACTCAAATGAGAAGCCCTTTATTTATAGAAGATGTTCCAAGAGGAATAGAATCGCTAATTAATAAACAACAAAAAGGGATTTTTCATATTGCAGGTCCAGATCAAGTTAGGATGTTTGATTTTTATAAAAGTCTAGCAAGTATTTCTAAGTATAATCCTTCTATAAAAATTATAGATTCTTCAAAGTTTATTGTAAAATCTCCAAAAAATTCTACACTGAATACTTCAAAAATAAAAAATTTAGGAATAAAAACAACGTCTTTCGAAAATTCTTTATTAAAAATAAAAAAAAAGTTTAAAAATAATTAGTTTATATTTTGTCTATAATCTTTATTTCAGGCAAAGGCAAGATAAATTTTCCACCTTTTTTAAGGAAGGACTTTTCATCTTCTCCAACGCCCTTAAAAATGTGCCAAATAAGCACAAGTTGATAATCAGGATTATATTTATTGATATTCTCAGGAGAAGTAACTGGAATGAGGCTACCAACTGCTTTTTTCCCTTCTTTATCCGGATTCTTATCAAATATACAATCAATTAGCTCAGGGTTCAATCCAAAATATTGTAAGGTTGTGTTTCCCCTTGTAGAAGCCCCCAAAGCACAAATTTTTTTCCCTGCTTTTTTTTCTTTTATTAAAAAGTCATTTAGGTTTGCTTTTATAGAATTAATTCTATCTGCAAAAGCGTGATAAGTTTCTATATTATCTAATTTAATTTCTTTTTCAAATTGCTTTAGATCTTCTAATCTTTTTTTTGCTTCAGATGATTGAATTAGTGAGCTTCCCTTAAATCGAATGTAATTTCTTATACTCCCCCCATTTATTTCATTTAATTCAATATCAAAAGTTTCTAATCCGTGTCTATTTAAAAGATTCTCTAGTGAACGAGCAGAATAATATTCTAAATGTTCATGACAAATATTATCTATTGCATTATTTTTCAACATTGTCGCAAGATAATTTTGTTGAATAACAAATAAACCATTTTTATCCAAACAAGTTGCAATATCTGCTATAAAATCATTAGGCTTATCTAAATCATAAAACATAGAAATAGCTGTTATTATCTTTGCCTTATCATTTCCATAATTTTTCCTATAGGAATTCGCATTAAAAAAATCATTTATAATTTCAAATCCTTTTTCTTTTGCTTCTTTCGCAACATTTTTTGAAGGTTCAAATCCAATTGTTTTAAGTCCAGGAATTTGGTAATACTCTAAGAGAGTACCATCATTACAGCCTATATCTACAACAATATCTCTAGAGCTTAAGGGTATGATTTTTTTTGATTTTGCTACAATATCTTGCAAATCTGCTCTAATCATAGAATTTATTCCAGATTTATACCAATATTGATCACTCCACATCAAGTCTGGGCGCGTGGTGTGTCTTAATTGAAGTAAACCACAGCCTTTTTTAGGATCACATAGTACTAAATCTAAAGGAATTTTAGGTCCTTGATCCTTATCTGAATTAACGAAATTAGTAACATACAATTCTCCAAGAGAGAGTATATCCTTTAAATCCTTAGATCCACAAGATCTACACGAATCTATTCTCTTTGCATAATTTTTATTTTCCAAGTCCATTCTTTTTTTTATAAAGATTTATTTATAAATATAATTATAATTCAAAGATAAGCTTATTTTATCGCCTCTTCATAAATTCTTCTTAATTTATTATTTCTTTCTTTAATTGAAAATTTTCCGGTTCTTACTGTTTTTATGCATTCTTTTGACATCTTTTCTCTAAGTTTTTTATTTTCTATTAATTTAGAAGCTTTTTCAACAATTTTTTCTATTATTTCTTTTTGAAGTAATCTAGTATCTTTAAATACAAATTCTTTAGGTTTTTCAATTACATACCCTGTTTTTCCATCTTCAATTATATCTTTTCTTGCAAAACCATCTACAGTTACAACGGGGATTCCAAAAGCGAGTGATTCTATAAAAGCAAATCCGAAACTATCGCTATATCCAGGATAAATTACAATATCTGAAGAAGGGTAAATTTCTTTTATTATTTTTTCATAAGGGAGTAAACCGAAAATTTTTATTTTTTTATTTTTAGAATACTTCTCAAAAATAGTTTTAGGTATGTCGGATATGAATGTCGCTTCTACATTAGAATATTTTTTTGTAAGGATATCAAATGCTTCTAAAGCATGAAGCCCCCCTTTTGCATAAAAATACCTACTCACAAAAAGAAGGTTTATTTTTTTAGTTCCTTTTCTTTTTTTAAATCTTGGAAATTTCATAGCATAACTTACAATTTCCACTTTATTTCTTATTTCTGGAAAAGTTAAGAGTATTTCTCTTTTAGAGGTTTCAGTCCAAGCAATTATTTTTTTACAATTTTCATTTAAGAGAATTTCTTTTATTTTTTCCTTGGTTCTTTTTGAAGAATTGCCCATAATCCACATTTGCCATGCCCCTTCAAAATCGGCTACCCATGGTTTATTATTATCTTTGTTAAGGCAATGGGCACAATGGATTAAATCATAATCAAGATTTGTTTTAATCTTATGAGCATTTATTACCGAAATTCTTGAAATTCTAAGGAAATCTCTAAGCCATGTTTTAAAAAAAGTTCTAATATTAAACAAATTTTTATTAAGAATCATTTCAACTTTTTTGCTTTCAGAAATATATCCAATCCCTTCTGGAGAATTTTCAATAAGGGATTTATAGTATTGCGAATCGGATGTTTTCCAAGGATACTGAATGTAGACTTTTACTTCTTTATTTTTCATTTTTTATAGCAAGGATTTCCCAATCGAAAAAACCCTTGTTCTTTTCACAAATATATTGCTTTTTTGATTTAAATATATTTTTTAAAAGAGTATTTATCCATCTAAAGAATAACCATTTAAAATTTCCCGTTAGTCTTATTTTTTCAATGATAAATCCGGATTTTTTTAATTTGTACTCTAACTCTTCTTTAGTGTAATGGTGGTGTCTCTGTCCAAAAAAAAGCTTCCATCTAATCCATGCAGGATCCCAGAATTCTAAAAAAAGAATGCTCTTTGGAGTGGTAATTACAAGTTTTCCTTCTTTGTTTAAAAGGGAGTTTATATTTTTTAAGGCAAGTTCATCTTCTTCTATATGTTCTAAAACTTCTTCTAAAAAAACCAAATCAAATTTTTTTTTGCTTACTTCTTTTAGAGTATTTTTTTTTGTTATATCTCCTAAAAAAATCCTTTTTTTTACCTCTTTTGGAGTGCTATATAATTTGCTTTTATCTATTTCTAGCCCATAAGGATTACATTTTCCCAAAAGATTTTTAATCTTTTCACCATCCCAACATCCGATATCAAGAA
>CAZUOZ010000031.1:0-4316 GCA_964621965.1 Candidatus Woesearchaeota archaeon
ATTTTGTTTGTAAAAATTTAGAATGTAAAGATTCTGATGGAAAAATTAGACAAAACGGAGAAAGTTGGTGTGTTTATGATTCGGATATGGGGGATGGAAAAGATACTGTTGGTAGTGAGCACTGGAGAGCGTATTGTAATAATGGAAAAGTTGAAGTTGATAGATGTGGAGATTATAGAGGAATGATATGTGTCCAGATGGACGTAGGCTCTGGAGAGAAAACTTTTTCAATGGCTTCATGCACAGCAAATACTGCATCAGGATGTATATTTTACAACTCTGATAAAGATAATGGTGCAATAAAATGTCAGGAAGATGAGTTCTGTATTTTTAAGAAAATAGATATCTCTTCAAAATTTTCTTTTGATTTCTGTACTCCAAAATACCCTAAAGGTTCAGACAAAAAAAATGATGAGATGACTAGAAAAGTATGCTCAACAGCAAATACAAAGTGTAGCGTTGTATACAAAAAAGGATTTTTTAGCGGATGGAGTTGTTCTGAAAATTGTGAATGTGAAAAAAAAGTTTTCACAGATAAAATGAATGACTTCTGTATCTCTTTAGGAGATTGTGGAAGCTATATTAATTATGAAGGAGAAGGAACCAACAACGTTAGAATCTCTGGAGCGCCTCAAACAGACTGGAGAGAATATATAAAATATGCAACACCAATAGATGGAAAATATGCAACATCTCAGAGTTTGGAAAAAACAATAGAATTGGCATTTTCTGTACTGCCTGAAGGAATGAGTGAAGAAGAAGCAAATCAAAAAATAGGAGAACAAGTAGCCACAGTTTCTGGAGCTCTTGGAACTTTAGTTTATGCTGCTGGACAAAGTACTACGCTGATGGGTGCACTTGCGGGAATAGAAATAGGAGGAGAATCTTTAGGAATATCTATCTTAACACTTACACACGGGTCAGCACCTGTTGCTGCAACTGCAGACGGAATGTTGCCTGCAACTGGAGCAGGTGCAATGTCCCAGTTATTTGCTGGCGTTTCTGGAGCACTTGCTGGAGCTGCTTTAGGGGCATTATTTGGTTCATGGCTTGCAAGCTCCCAAGGAATAACTGGGACTCCTGGTTTAATTATGACTGTTGCCGGAGCTGTTGCCGGAGCAATAGTTGGATTTTATGTTAGTGTTAGTGTAGCAAAATCAGGTGTTCTTAGTTTTGCCACAATAGGTGCAGGATTTGGAGCAATTCCCGTAGTTGGATGGGCTATCATAATTATAGCGGCAATAATTATTGCTTTAATTTCATTCAGTGGTTGGGGAAAAACAGAAATAAGAACTGTGTCTTTTGAGTGTCTTCCTTGGGAAGCACCTGTTGGAGGAGAAAATTGTCACAAGTGTAACGAAGATCCAACAAAACCTTGTACAGAGTATAGATGTAGCAGTTTAGGACAAGCATGTGTGCTACTTAATCCGGAGAACGAATTTCCAACGTGTAAAAGCATTGCAAAAGAAAGTATTGCTCCAGTTATTTCCACAAAAGAAATTGACAAAGGGTACGCTTTTGAAAATATAACTTCTAACGGAGTAAAAATTATTGGAAATGATAAAGAATGCATACAAGAATTCACTCCTGTTTCTTTTATTCTTGAAACAAATGAATCTGCTCAGTGTATATATAGTACAATGCTTCCAAAATCAAAACAATTTGAAGACATGGAAGAGGCTCTTTATCCTAAAGAAGGAAATGACTTTACTATAAATCACACATTTGGAATATTCATGCCAAGTCTTAGCAGCTTAAGCGTTTACGATGTAAACGGAAACTTAAAAGAGAAATTCGGAAAAATGTCCATGTATGTAAGATGTAGAGATTATTGGGGAAATTATAATCTTGATGAATATATAGTAAACTTTTGCATTAATTCTGGGCCAGATACAACTCCTGTAAGTCATGCATTCACTACTACAACTCCGAAAAATAAAGAAACCCTAATGCATGGAATAAGTGAAGTTAATTTAAGTATGTACATAAATGAACCTGCAGAATGTAAATACTCCACTTCTTCTGGAAAAACTTATGATGAAATGGAAAACTCAATGATTTGTGAAACGGATGTTATGAAACCTGCCAATCTTGGATGGGAATGTAATACAACTCTTGCTACAAATAAAACAGAAAATAAAATTTATATTAAATGCAAGGATCAGCCTTGGTTTGCAGGAACGATAAATGAAACGGATAGAAACATAAATCAAGAAGATTATGAATATACATTGTATATCTCTAAAAGCCCTTTGAATATAACTTCAGTTTCCCCAACGGGAAAAGTAGTAAATGGAATTGAACCCTTTTTAGTAGATTTAGAAGTAAATACTGCTGGAGGAGTAAAGGATGGAATCTCCACTTGCTATTTTGGAGAAAATTATGATACTAGATTCTGGGATACTTCCTATTCCTCTGTTCATAAACAAACTCTTACTTCTGTAATAAGTGGAAATTATAGCATTCCTATCCTGTGCAAAGATTCTTCTAATAATACTGCAGAGGCACAAATAAACTTTACAGTAGAATTAGATACCAGTCCTCCTCTTGCAATAAGAGCGTATAAAGAAGGAAGCAATCTAGTTGTTTTTACCGACGAGAAAGCAAAATGTTATTACACATTTAATACTTGTGATTTTGAAGTAGAAAATGCAACCTCAATGGATAATTCTTTCTTAACAAGCCATAGATCTTCTTGGGAAACAGGAAAAACATATTACATCAAATGTGAAGACGTATGGGGAAACACAAATCCATGGTGTGCAATAAAAGTAAAACCTGAATAAAAATAATTTATTAATACAAAATGAAAAAAAATATAACACTAAATCTCGCATTATTCAGAATGCAATTAACTTATTAGAGGATAATGAGAAATGATTATCCAAAATAAAAAAGCTCAAATGGCTGCTTTCGTTATTGCTGGAATAATTTTAGTTGCAATGATTGCCGCATTCTTCCTAATAAAAAAAGGAGGTTCATTAGAGACAGGTGAAAAATCAGAAACAAACATAAAAGGCCTCTTTGAATCTTGCCTTGAAGATAAACTAAAACAAACTATCAAAATAATTATTGACCAAGGGGGATACTTGAATAATACCCTTAATATAAGTTTTAGATTTGAAGATAATGAAAAACTTAAGAATATTTCTTATTTATGTTACACTTCAAAGGAATTTATTTCTTGCACCAATCAAGAACCAATGCTTCTATCCCATCTTGAAAAAGAAATTGGAAGAGGAATAAATGAAAAAGTAAGAGAGTGCTTTGATGAATCAGTAAAAGTTCTTCAAAATAAAGAAGAAATAGTAGAAGCAAACTATGAGAACTTTGAAGTTAAAATTTTCCCTAAAAAAATAATGGTGAATGTTAGAGGAGAAATTAAGTCAACTAAATCGGGACAAACAATAATTCAAAAAAATATAACTGGAAATTTCCAAAGTAGATTGTATGAAACCACGAGAGTTGTTCAAGAAATTATAAACAACGAAGCAAGCTATTGTAATTTTGATTTATTAGAATTTATGATGTTTTATCCAGAATTTAAAATTGAAAAAAAATTAACAAGAAATTCTACTGCCATTTATACTGTAAAACATAAAAAGGAAATAGAAGGTTTTAACTTTGCCGTTAGAGGCTGTTCTTTCCCTCCAGGATATTAAAATGAATAAAAAAATAATTTGTGTGCTCGCAATATTTCAGGTAATCTTATTGTTAAATGCTGTTTTTGCACAATCTTATTTTATTCCTAAATCGGATTATTTGAATTCTGACACATCGATGATTAATAGAATAAAAAATATAACTACTAAATTAATAATTGTTCTAGAAACAATTTTATTCATAAAACAAATTGGAATTGTTTCCGCTTTAGCTGTAGAGGGATGTTGTCAAGAACTAAATAATGGAGCGATATGTGAGGATATTCCAATAACAGATACTTCTTCTTGTAAGACTTCAATTTCTCAAACCAAATGTAGTCAACTAGATAGTTGCAGATTGGGTTGTTGTATAGATCCCGACACAGGTACTTGCGCACATAAATCTTCAAAATGGAAATGTGAATCTTCAGGAGGAGAGTGGTATCCTCAAGAGGATTGCCAAATAATAGAATGTAGAAAAGGGTGTTGTATTCTTGGGCAAGATACTCAATTCATAAATGAAAAAGATTGTGAAAAATTATCTATTTTATACGGATTTGAAAAAGATTTTAAAGATTTAGGAAATGAAACAGAATGTGTTGCACTTGCAGCAACGCAAGCTCTGGGTGCATGTACTTACGATGGAGGAGGATGCAGTTTTAAAACTCAAAAAGA
>CAZUOZ010000032.1:0-4148 GCA_964621965.1 Candidatus Woesearchaeota archaeon
TGGGATTCCATTTCTTTTTCAATATGAAGAACTTCTCTTTTACTTCCAATCATCTTTCCAACAACAGTTCCTATGTGAAGAGTATCGACTCCAACCATTCTAGCTAATTGAGCAATCACTTCCATACTCATTCCATGTTGTGGATTTCTATCGAACATTGCGTGCCCAGCACGATGTGCATGAATTGGTAATTTAGTATGATTTCTTGCGGTTTGAAGTGCTCCCCAGCCTAATGTGAGAATATCAAGCATAATATAATTCCCTCCATTTTTTTCAACAAATTTAATTCTTCTTAACATTTCTTCTGTTTCTGCAGTACAATTAACTAAGTATACTTTTTTTTCTCCAGTTTCTTTTTCTGCTTTTTTTCTCAAAGCATTTGTCAAGAGAAATCTTTTTTTGAATTTGTTAAAGTTTTGACTTGTCAA
Source organism: Candidatus Woesearchaeota archaeon (assembly GCA_964621965.1). Taxonomy (GTDB): domain Archaea; phylum Nanobdellota; class Nanobdellia; order Pacearchaeales; family GW2011-AR1; genus CAZAGO01. The sequence continues at coordinate 429 of CAZUOZ010000032.1, forward strand.
ATTCTCATCGTCTTTTACAATGTCACATCCTCCTATCCAAGACTCATATGCAACACGAGCGTGCTCTTTTTCGTTTAATCCTATTTTTGGTTTCACTATTGTTCCAACTAAAGGTCTTTTTTTAATCTTCAATAATTTTCTAATCCCTTCTATTCCATATCGAGGGCCTTTAAAACTTTTAAGCATTTTTTCGGGAATATCTATATCTTCCCATAAAAGCCCTTTTACTATTTTCATTCCAAAAATATTTCCCCCGACACTTGAAAGAATTTCTGGTAAATTTCCAAGTTCAAATAACTCTATAGGATAAGCAATTCTAATTCTTTTTTCTTTTTTCAAAATCCAATAAATTTTTGGAGAAAGATTATCACTAATTCTTTTTTTCATAGTAGAAAGTTCAGTCCATGTCCCAATAGAACTTTCTCCAGCAACAGCATTCGCAACATCCATAAGCGTTTTTCCTTCTTTTGGAGTTATTTTATACTGGCAAATAACATCCGTTTTTTTCGGCTTATATTTTAAATCTATAAATCCTTTAATCATTTTTCTCCTCTTTATTTTAAATTATTTTTTTAATGGAATAAAATAAATGAACCAAATAAACCAGATTATCCATATAGATCCAATCCAGTCTTGAATTAATAACTTTGGAATTCCAAGAAAACCAAAGAATCCTAAAAATCCAAGAGCCCAATATTTTCTAAATTTTTTTTTCATATTTTTTTTACTCTTGCTCCCTCTTTTGTATCATCAACTAAGAATCCAAGGGTTTTTATTTTTTCCCTTAGCTCATCTGCTTTCTTCCATTGCTTTTCAGCACGAGCTTTTTCTCTTTGTTCTAATAACTTTTCTATCTCTTCAGGAATTTTTATTTCTTCTTTTTTTAAAAGATTTAATCCTAGAACTTCATCTATCTCTTTAATTGTTTTTATTTTTCCTTTTGTTTTTTTATCTTTTGCAATTTTCCATAAAACTTGTAAGGATTTAGGGGTATTCAAATCATCATCCATCGCTTTTGAAAATTCTTTCAAATATTCTTCATTTGTTTTTCCATCATCTTCTAATTCTATAATTAAATTTTTTAGTCTATTAAGTGAAACTTTGCTTTCTTCTAATTCTTTCTTAGAAAAATTTATAGGTTTTCTATAATGCGTAGATAAAACGAAATATCTTATTATCTCTCCAGAATACTCTTCAAGAATATCCCTTATTGTTTTAAAATTTCCAAGACTTTTACTCATTTTTGTTCCTTCAACATTTACCATTGCATTGTGCATCCATTGTTTTGAAAATGTTTTTCCATAACCAGCTTCGCTCTGAGCAATTTCATCTTCATGATGAGGAAAAATTAAATCTTGTCCGCCTCCATGCAAATCTAATGGAAGTCCAAGAAGTGCATGAGACATTGCAGAACACTCTATATGCCATCCAGGCCTACCTTTTCCCCAAGGTGAATCCCATGAAGGTTCCCCTGGTTTTGAAAACTTCCAAAGTACAAAATCTTGAGGATTCTTTTTTAAATCATTTGATTCTTTTCTAACCCCTGATTGCAAATTATTTATGTCTTGATGACTTAATTTTCCATACACTTTAAATTTAGAAATATTATAATAAACACCATCTCCTTCTAGAACATAAGTATATTTTTTTTCTTCAAGATTTTTAACTAATTCAATCATCTCTTTAATATATTCGGTTGCTTTTGGTTGAATGTCTGGTTTTTTAACACCAATAGCTTCATAATCCTGCATATGCGCCTTATAATTTTTTTCTGTCAGTTCTTCTATAGAAATATTTAGTTCATTTGCCTTGTATATAATTTTATCTTCAATATCCGTAATATTAGAAACGAATTTAACGGAGTATCCTAGAAATTTTAAGTATCTTCTTAAAATATCAAAAGAAATTTGTTGTCTTGCATGCCCCACATGAGGAACATCGTTCACAGTAGGACCACACACATATATTCTTGCTTTTTTTTCTTCAAGAGTTTTAAAGATTTCTTTCTTTCTGCTTAAGGTATTATACAATTTAAATGTCATAAAAAAGAATAGACTAGTTAAGTTTAAAAGTTTTAGCAAATAGTTGCAGCTATTTGTCCTAGGTGTTTAACATCTATAAATAGTGTGTGAGTTCTCATTGAGCCTGTTTCTTTAATTGTTTCTTCTACGATTATCTTTAAAGTTGTAGCAGAAATACCTCTAGGAATATCTAATAATAAAACAGTTTGCGCTGTTTGCCCAACAGATACTAGTCCGGTCCAATCTTCACTTATAATCCATTTTTGAACTTGTGATGTTGAAGCCCCTGTATTTGAAATACTCTCAACGCTTTTAACATTAAGATTATAGGTATACTGAGTATCTGTGCTTATAATACAAACTACGTGTCTTTTTCCTCCATCTCCAATGGTTACTTCTTGTCCCCCTTCACCCATACATCTTACTCCATAATCTCCAGTTCCAAAAAGACTTTTTATCTCATTACTAACTTTTTCATCAATTTGATTAGTCATAATTATTCCAGAGCACATAATATTTTTTATAAAAATCATTCCAAAGATTAAAATTGTCACAGAAAGAACAATAACAACAATTGTGCCCATACTCATCTCTATGGATGCTTTTTTAGAAAATTTTTTCATTTTATATTATTGGAAAGGTTTGTGTTTGTTGAAGTTGCTGAATGAAAGGAATTAAAAATTTCAAATAAACAATTACAAAAATTATTCCTATAACAAATCCAATTATGTTGAGAATCATTCCTAATCTTCCAGCTTTTATAGGATTCTTTTTTTGTTGATATAAACACAAGAAAAAACCAACCACTGCAATTAACATTCCAGCCCAGCCGGCAAAAAGTATACTTAATATTCCTAGAACAAATCCAGATATTCCAAGATACTCTTCATTATATTTTGATTTCTCTCCTCTTTTTTCAGCCATATTATACTTAAATAATTTGATTTTATAAAGGTTTTGAATATTTTTTAATCCAATCAGGCGCCTTTCTTTTTGTCCATTTAGCAAATTTTAATTTTTCTCCATTATAGTAATTTCTGTAGGCTTCGACAGTATTTTTTTCTTTATATTTCTCCGGCATTGCTTGAAAAGGTTTAGAAAAATTTCCACTTTTTAAATTAGGTTTATTTTTATAACACCAAAGAATAACTTCTTCACTTTTGTGAATTTTTTTGTACCTATATGTATATTCTTTGCATAGTTCTAATCCTAATTTACAAAGCCATATATAATTTTTCAAACTTTTTTCTGCCCATATTACGCAAGGATGATTTTTATGAGTTGGTTTGTAAGGAGCTTTTGAATTATTTTTCCAGTGGCACGTACAAAGAATTTGAGCTGTCTCTAGGATCATTTTTGTTACGTGTTTGTCGCAATGCATTTTTGCGCAATTTTCTGGTTTTTTGTGTATATAAAAGATATTCATTTTAGAGTATAAGAAAATTTTAATTTAAATGGGGCAGCGGGGAGTCGGGCCTCACAAGTTCAACCTGCATTTTGAATAAATTCAAAACACAAACCCAGAGGTTCAACTCATATTAATATTATTATATGGGGCAGCGGGGAGTCGAACCCCGGACACCATGATCTTCAGTCATGTGCTCTCCCGCTGAGCTACTGCCCCAATAAGTGATTCTTCTAATAATTCAAAGATGTTTTTTAAATGTTATTAAAAAAATTGTAAGTCGAGCATAGGCCA
>CAZUOZ010000033.1:0-3969 GCA_964621965.1 Candidatus Woesearchaeota archaeon
GAATGGGAATAGGTTGGCATTTTATTTCTTATTATATTTTGGTTCTTCTCCCATTTCTTTTTTAAATTTAGATAGTGCTTCATATTCTAAAAAAGCAACCCATCCCATTTTAATTAAATCGGGGGAGGTTCTGCTAGATTTAGTTGTATTACATTTAATACTCATTCCACAAACAAATAATTTTTTATTCCATTTTGAATAATGTCCCAAAGCGGAAAAAATAGTATTTCCACCACTATGTCCATTATTGCCTTTTATTGAATGAAAAAATTGACCCCATCTTGAATAAAGCCCCCCCTGTGAATTAGTCATCCCTATATACACAACATCTTTAAAATTTGGTTTTTTTCCCCCCAAATTATTTCTTGTTATTGCGATCATATAAACTCCAGGGTATTTTCTGTCATGAAATTTATCCCTATCATTCCAAGCATACCATCTCGAAAAGATTAGTTTGGGTTTTTTATTCATTTTTACAACCTCGCAATCCTCCCTGCGCCAGTAAGTTCTATTCCATCTTTTTCAACAGAAACTAAATCCATATCTTTGAGCTCATCAATTGCCCTATATAACATCGCTGTGGATAAATCTATTTTGTTTGCCAAATCTGTAATAGAATCGTATTTCTTTTTACCAATTTCTCCTAAAATCTTTTTCTGGCTTTCTGTAAGGTGGAAACTTAATCTAGGAAGATAAACAATCGCACTTTTATCTTCTTCAGGATTATATGCAATTTTGCTTACTCTTTCGTGTCTAGCATATGCTGCAAATAATAATCCAATAGCTTTAGTTTTTCTTCCAGAAGTAATGTTAACAAAAATATGATCTTCATTTGGTTGCATATCAATTATTTCAACAGCTTTCTTTGCTACTTCAACTATATCATAAACATCTGTTTTGATTACCTTTATATCAGTAACCAGCCCAATTGAATCTTGAATAAGTTTTATAGAAGCTTCCTGTTGTTTATCTGGTTCTTTATCAACAAGGAGTATGATTCGTTCAGGAGAAAGTCTTGTTGCGGCAAGAAGAACTGGTTCTGGGTTGTACAACGTAGCAATTAAGACTTTTTTTCCCATTTTTCCCTTATTTATAAGGTGTTTTCCTTCGTTTATTAAGGTTTCCATAGGAAATAGAAAGGTACAATTTTTATATATCTTTCTACAAATAAGTATATAATTATACTTTATAATAGAAATATTTAAATAGACATTTTAGATGGATTATTTATTCAAAATGATAGAAAAATCAAATAAGCTTCAGCAATTTTTTGATTACCTTAATCAAACAAGTTTATCAAATAAGGATAAAAATCATTTAACTTCAATATTTACATATCTTCTTGGGGATCAACCCTCGATATTTTCAAATCGTATTTTCTTATTCGAGGGTGAGCCAGGCATTGGAAAGACTTTTTTGGCAAAAAGATTAATCTCTTCTGTAGATTTGCCGATAGTTTTTCTGGGCCAGACCCAAATGGGTGATAATTTCAATAGAGCCAAGAATTTGAAAGACCTTTTGAATACCCTAGAGGACTTTAATGAAGGATTAGTTTACATTGATGACTTGAGATATGTGTTTAATTTTACCGAATTTGAAAATCTAAACAATGCAGATAGACATAACTTTATGAGACTTTTAGAATTATTTAAAAATAATACCAAAAAAACCGTTCTTATAATGACTCTAAATGATTCCGATTTTATGGATGAATCTTGGAAAGATAGAATAGATGTCCATATCGAATTTGAATTGCCAAGCAATGAAAATAAATTAAGTTTTTTAAAAGAAACATTTTCCCAATATGTAAATCCTGAAGAATTAAATTATATTTCAAAAAACACTATTGGATATAATTATCGAGATTTACCTCAGGTGATAAAGATTGCTTATCATAACGGAAGCGGGAAAATAGATCTTGATTCTATTAAGGAAGCAATTGTAGAGTATACCCCCAGTAGCATGTCAAGCTTGTTGATTAAACAAGGAGTAAAAACTCAATTGAATGATCTGTTTTTAAAAGATGAACTTAGAAAAGAACTAAGAAGAATTTATTTAATGATTAAGAAACGTGAAGAGTTTATAGAAAATAATATAGTTAGACCAAATCTTCTTATTTTTGAAGGGCCGTCGGGAACAGGAAAAACGCATGCTGCACTTGCTTTGGCTGGGGAAATAGGAGTCCCCTTAGTTAAAATTGGAACTAGGGAGTTTTATGGAAAAAGGTATGGAATTGAGAGGATTTTTGACACTATTAAAAGATTTCAGAATGCCATTGTTCTTATAGACGATGCAGATAAAGTTGTAAATGGAGATGCATTAAGTTTTAATGATGGGGGGCATTTAACTTCCGATTTAAGCTCTCGTATTGACGAATTAGACAAAGCATCGTTGATAGTGCTTTCTGTTAATGATTCAAGAAGATTAGGAGGTGCACTAAGAGATAGATTTAAAATAATCAAATTTGAAAATCCGGGGGCAGGGGAAAGAGAATTATATTTTAAGAAAAGTATTGTAAATTCTAAAATACAATTTAATATTTCTGAATTGGAATTTATTGATATCACTGAAGGAATGAATTATAGGGATATGCAAAGGCTGTGGAACGAATGTATTTTCTTTGCTATAGAAAATAATCTAAAAGTTTTAGAAAAAGAAGATATTTTTTCTATTTCTGGAAGAGATAAATATACTAAACCTAGATCTAGCATGTTTATGTAAAATGGGAAAATATACAGAAGTAAAATCAAAGTTCATTAAGAAGAAAATCAAAAAAACCCATTGGGAAGATAGTGATTACATTGATGTTTTAATAAAAATAGAAAGATTTGTTCTGGGAGAAAGATGTGATTTACTTGAGGATTATATACAGAAAGAATTTGAAAGTCACTACCCAAAAGAATATGAAGCAATTTTCAAGGAATTGCGACCTAAAGAATGGAGCGCTATGCAGATAGATGGAAAGAAAGGAAAAGAAAAAATGATAAGAGAATTGGATGAAATGGGGGAAGAATATGCTGCAGGAGAGGAAGAGAAAAGAAAAGACTGGATTAAAGCTGGAGGAAAAAAATGAAACAAAAACAAAATCTAGACAATTGTATAATAACCGAAGATAAAGCAAAAAAGATTAAATCTATTTCAGAAGAATTAGTCAAACTTGCAAGAAAGAAATATCCTGCTATTCCAGAAAAATTGTGGACTTTGTCAATACTTATTTGGACTGATGATGATTTTAGAATATCATTAGTACACAATAAAATTCATGAGGGAATTGAGTTTTCATGGCATAAAAATGTGTTCACAAAAGAGATTTCAAAAGATGAAATTAAAATAATAAAATGACACAACTAACAAACAAACTAAAAATATTAAGAAACCCTTCTAAGAAATCCGCTAGAGATTTGCTTATAGATTTAAACAAGCCAGGCTACGAAGTTTCTATCAAGAATAGGGAAGAAGTTATAGTTAGAATAGACAAGAAAAATGTGCCCTTGAGTTTAAATCAAAAAAAAGAAAAAAATGATTAGAAAAATTCCTTGGAAAGTTCTTGCTTATTGCTCTCTTGCAATAGTACTCGCTTTGATAAGTATACTCTTCTTAGATTATCTCTCCTATTTTTTTCATGAATTAGGTCATGCATCTTCTGCGGTATTGTATGCATTTACTCAAAAAGAAACAAATTTGACTATTGGTTTTAATTATATCGAATTTGGAATCCCTTATACTCAGATTTCTACTCTTGTTCCTCAACAAACCATTTCTACTTTTCCAAAAATGATGATGATTTATGGGGTCTTATTTGAATTTATTTTGTATAGTTTTATTTTGATTTTACTGTCTAGAATTAAAAAAATAAGACAAGATAAACTTCTTGAATGGTCTCTTTCTTTAGCTTTTATAACCTTGATATTTAGAGATATTTCTAATAATCTAATTTGCGGAACAGATGGATTTCAAGTTTCTTGTAAT
>CAZUOZ010000034.1:0-3942 GCA_964621965.1 Candidatus Woesearchaeota archaeon
AACGCCCCAACCGCCGACTGGACTATCATGGCACATTGATGGGTGGACTCGCCTTATGTTTTGGGCAGAGTTTGGCATAAATTGTATCATTTTATCGTTGCTGTTTGTTGATGGAGTTTACTTATAAATCTTGTCGAGATGGAGTAGATAGATTGTTTTTACGGGATAATTAAACTTTTATAGTTATAACGGGTTATAAAAACATGGAAAATGGACTAAAGACAATTAAAGAACTTTTTGATGGTACAAAAATATTTAGAGTTCCAATGTATCAGAGGGCATACTCTTGGACTGAAAAACAATTAGGCGATCTCATTGAAGATATTAAAAATCAAAAAGTCGATCGAACTTACTTCTTGGGAACAATTCTTTTAGAAAAAGCAGAAAATGAAGGAGATTTTAGAATGATAGATATCGTTGACGGTCAGCAAAGAATGACAACGATGGTTATTTTTATAAAAGTTCTATTAAATCTCTTGAAAAAGAGCGAACAAGATGTTGAAATTTTAGAAGAAACCTATATTAAATATAAAAATAGATTTAAACTTAGACTCCAAGATGAAGACGCAGAATTCTTTCAAACTTATATATTAGAAGACACATTAAATCCAGAGATACTTATCACAAGACCATCTCAGAAAAAGCTCCTCTCTGCTAAGGAGTATTTTGAATCAAAATTATCTTCCATGAATCTAGAACAACTTTTAGAAATCAAAGAAAAAGTTAACAAAACCAAGCTTTTAACATATAGTGTTGAAGATAATGCAGAAGCAACATTGATATTTGAAACAACAAATGATCGTGGGAAACCTCTAACCAATCTTGAAAAAATTAAGAGCTTTTTGATGTACAAATGTTATCTTGCAAGTGAAGAATCAGTTGATATTCTCAAAAGCATCTATAAAAGATTCAGTGATATCTACAATATTATAGAGTTTATTGATATTGATAATGAGGATAACATCTTACAATATCACTTTGTTGCATACGAATCATGGGGAAGTAAAAGAGATTATCAAGAATATGTTCAAATGATTAAAAATCACATTAATCAATTACTTCTAGATAAAAAAGATGAAGAAGTTATTAAGTATATTGAAAATTATACGACAAAATTAAGAGAAGCCTTCTATACTCTTAATGAAATTCAAAAAGAACCTCGTATGAAGTCGCTTAGAGAAGTATTTCTCCTAGAAAGGCTCGGAGTAACATTTTATCCAATGATTATTAAAGCTTATCAGTATGATAATTCTGAACAAAAGAAAGATTTCGAAGATATCGCGAAATTAATTGAAATTTTTAGTTTTAGAGTTCTTGGAATGAAAACTAAAAGGGCTAGTGATTTAGATAGTGCAATGAATGTTCTTACAAGAGAATTTAAGGGAGATTTCAAATTACTTAAACTCCAATTAATAGAAAAAATTCTAGAGTATTGCAATGATGCAAAATTCAAAGAGAAACTAAACTCTACTGATTTTTATAACGAATTTCCAAGTGATCGAGTTTATTTGTTCTGGAAATACGAGAACTATTTAAGAGAATTAAGTGGATATTCTCCAATGTCCGAAGAGGAATATTCTTCAAAAGATAAAAGATTCCAACTAACAATAGAACATGTAGCTCCTCAAAATCCAGAAGAAGAAAAAGAAAGAATCATTGCAACAGAAGACTGCAAATTTACCAATTATAACACAGATGAATTCAAAGAAACATATCTTCATTGCATAGGAAACCTCACATTTGATCCACGATCTGCAAATTCAAGTAAAGGTAGAAAACCTATTGAAGAAAAGAATAGTAAATACTTCAAAAGAGCACCGTTTATGACTCAAAATGAGATGGAAGATTTCCTAGAAAATGGTGCATGGACAGAAAATTCAATTAATAAAAGAAAGGACAAACTAAATGAATTTGCATTAAAAATGTGGGATCCTATAAACGTTGTAGGAATAGAGGTATATAACGAATATGCAGAAAACAAAGAGAAAAATCACGAAGAGGATAAAGAAGAATATTCAGAAGGGTATGTCAGAAGCAAAATGGGAGGAGAGGCTTATACTTTACTTCAAGAGTTTAGAAGAAGACTAAAAGAACTCACACCTTATGAAGAAAAAATAAATAAATATTTTATCGGAATTAAAAACCACAAATATTATTTTGGGGTCTTACATTGGAGACAAAAATATATTTTATTGAGTATTCCTGACTTTGATAAAACAAAGATATTTAGCGACAAAAACATAGAGTATTACCCAGAATACGGAGAATTGACTGTCAAAATGTACTCCAAAGGAGATATTGAAAAATATTTACCTCTAGTTAAGAATTCTGATAGATATAAAGAAAAATAATTTGATTTAAGCTACTCTTCCTCCTTATACAGCCACATCAGAATAGGCATAATAGCATTTTTGTTTAGTTTCCTTATTTTAGCGATTAATTCTTCATAATCTCTGCAAAAGGTCAGCTGATAAGAGAATTTTGAGCGTTTTTCCTTTAGCTGAGGAAATTCTTCAAAGAGTTCTTTTTTGAGCCTGATCGTGTTCCAAGCTTGGAAACTTTCGCTGTATGCGATTTTTCCTTCGCTATCTATAGCCTTCCTTGGAATTAACGATTTTTTGCCCCGAGGTGTTTCTTCCATGGTGACCTACTATCACCTCGCACCTCTTGATATTACTCTCAATACTTCCAATATGTTAAACATTGCTATGTCTATTTTTTTACAAAATTGGAAAAGTTTATAAAATAATCACATTTCGTCATATAATGAGAGATTTAACTGGATCCAATCTCACCACTAAAGAAATCAATATTCTAAAGGAATTAGACATAAATGCCCGCCAAAGTTCCTCTGCTATTGGCAAAAAACTCAGGATTTCAAAGCAGGTTATCAACTACCATATAGACAGCCTTGTGAAAAAAGGGCTTATCAAGGAATTCATTACCTACATTGATACCCAAAAAATCGGCTACACCTTCTATAATATCTTAATAAAATTAAAATATATGACGACTCAGGAAAAGGAAAAAATAGTCAATCGGTTGAGTGCAATTCCTGGAGTGGTATGGCTTTCTTCTTTTAGAGGGGAATGGCAGATGATTATTTCAATATTAGAACGGGACGTTGGAAATTTTAGTGTATCTTTAGATGAAGTCTTAAACTCCCTTAAAGGAAAACTGCTAGATTACAACTTTTTTATTGTTATCAGTGCCTCTCAGCTAGGATATAAGAAGATTTATAGCGAAACCATTGGAGAATACAACTATCATGCAAAAATAGGGCATAAAGGGGAGTTTAATTTCTCAGCCAATGATTTTAAAGTGTTAAAAGTAATTGCCAATGATGCAAGACTCCCTATGATTGAGATTGCTAGAAAAACTAAATTAACTCTGGAAAAAGTTAGGTATTCCTTGAAAAAATTAGAAAAGGATAAATTGATTCAGGGGTACAGACCTTTACTAGATGTTGCTAAATTAGGTTACTTATGGAATGTTATGTTTTTGAGGCTAAAATCTTCCTCAGAGGAACAGAGAAAAGACATGGCGGATTACTTGAAAAGCCTTCCAGAAGTGTTTTATGTTGTCAGAGGGGTTGGCAATTGCAATTTAATGGTTGAATTTCAGACAAAAACCTCTGATGAATTTGAAAAAGTGAAAGAGTTAATCTCTAAGCAATTCAGTAATTTAATTGCCGATGAAAAAACCGTTCAATTAACAGAAGAGCATAAATGCACTTATTTTCCTGGAAGTTTAGAAGTTAATCTTTGAATGACCAAATTAGTCTTGGGATGCACGTATTTGTATAAAATTATGCCTGAATAAAAAACTCCTAAAAAGAAGATAAGCAGGATATAATAAATAAAATTTGAGGTTGCTAAAAACGAAGCATTACAAGAAACTTGAAATCCATCTGTTCCGCAAATTAGATTATTAGAAATATCT
>CAZUOZ010000035.1:0-3861 GCA_964621965.1 Candidatus Woesearchaeota archaeon
TTTATAAATCTTTTGTGCATCGTGGCTTTGTAAATTAAGTGGCTCTTGTAAAAAAAGTCCTTAAAAAAATTTATTTCTTCTTAATAATCAATTTTCCGTCTTTAACTTCTGGCTCTAATTCTTGCCCTGATTTCCATTTAAGTAATTCAAGAATTTTCTGGGGAATAACAACCCAAAATTTATCATATTCTTTATCACCTACCTTTCTACTCACCTGACTTTGTAACTTCATACTTATTTTAGATACCTATTCTTTATAAATATTTCTATTCGGAGATGTATATTTTTAGATACCGAAAGGTATATAAAGGTTAGATACCTAAATCTTTTATGAATACCCAAATACAAACAAACGATATAAGAAAACTCTCACGAGAAGAACGAGGCAAGTTAATCTTTGAGAGAGGAAGGATAGCAAAGAAAAATAACTTTTGGGTTGTTGGCTCTCAAACTTCTTTCAAAGTGTATAAGGTTAGTTTTAACGAGCATAAACCTATTTGTAATTGTCCTGATTGTCAATTAAGAAAAGATAAGTGCAAACACATTTACGCAGTTGAATTTTATATTAAAAGACAAATCAATGAAGAAGGAAAATTAACTGAAACAAAAGGCGTAAAAGTTAGTTATAAACAAGATTGGAAAGCATACGATAAAAGTCAGACAAACGAAAAAATAATCTTTATGAAACTCCTTAAAGATTTGTCTGAAAATGTTGAACAGCCCGAATATAAATTCGGAAGACCGAACTTACCAATTTCAGAAATGATTTTTAATTCGGCTCTCAAAGTTTATTCAACATTTTCTTTAAGGAGATTTATGTCTGATGTTAAAATTGCACAGCATTTAGGTTTAATTGAAAATACTCCAACTTATATGAGTGTTAGCAATTATATGAATAAGCCAGAATTAACCCCTATATTACAAAATTTAATTACATTAAGTTCTATGCCTTTGAAAGAAGTTGAAGATAGTTTTGCAGTTGATAGTTCAGGGTTTTCTACTTCAAGATTTGCCCGTTGGTTTGACTATAAATGGGGCAAAGAACGAAAATATAAAGTTTGGTTGAAGGCACATATAAACACGGGAACAAAAACAAATATCATAACTTCTGTTAAAGTTACAGAAGGGCAAGAAAACGACAGCCCACAACTTGCCGAACTTGTAAGAAAGACAGCCGAGAATTTTACAATAAAAGAACAAAGTGGAGATAAGGCATATAACAGCCGAGCAAACCTTAAAGTTATTGAAGAAGTAGGAGCAACTCCTTATATTCCTTTTAAGAAAAATGTTACAGGCAAAAGAGGAGCATTAGGGATATGGGGAAAAATGTTTCATTATTTTTTATACAAGCACGAGGAATTTTTAGAAAAATATCATAAACGAAGTAATGTTGAAACAACTTTCCATATGATAAAATCCAAATTTTCAGGAGCAATAAAAAGTAAAAATGAAACAGCACAAATAAACGAATTGCTTTTGAAAATTCTTTGTCATAATATTTGCGTTGTAATTCAGGAAGTTAATGAATTAGGAATTAAATCTGAATTTGTTTTGGAGCAAACAAGAGAGGTTGGGGAATGAGAAATAAAAAATCGCAACTACTGAAAAATAGCAAAACCTGTCGCCGAAACATTTATCAACCGCTGTTTTCTAATAATAAGAGGGAGAAAATAAAAATGGAAAATATAGAATTAAGAGAGGGTTATGTTTTAGATTTCTGCACAAAAAAACCCGTTGATATAAGAAAGCCCGAAGAGGTTGTTAGACAACAATATGAAAAAACTCTTTTTGAAGATTTTAATTATGATTGTGAAATGATTGAAATAGAATTTCCAATTCAAAGAGGAGAAAAAAATAATCTTAAAAATAAAAATGAGAGAGCCGATATTGTTATCTTTAAAACAACAAACAAAACAAAGAGAGACCAAAATAAAGATATTTTAGGAATTGTTGAAACAAAGAAACCGACGAGAAAAGAAGGGATTAAACAACTTATGAGTTATATGACCGCGACTTCTTGTTTGTGGGGTGTCTGGACTAATGGAGAAGAAATTGAATACTTGTATAAAGATATTGAAACGGGCGAAGTAAAAAGAGAATATATTTTTCAAATTCCAAAAAACGGAGAAACTATTGAAACCATTGGACAAATATCAAAAAAGAAATTAAGACCTGTTAAAAATTTAAAACCAATTTTTAAAAGAATTTTGAAAACACTTTATGCAAATACAAATATTTCAAGAAAAGAAAAATTAGGTAGCGAAATGATAAGATTATTATTTTGTAAAATTATGGACGAGAAATATGACCAAAATGCAATACCCGAATTTAGAATTTTACCAAAAGAAAATCCTGAAAAAGCAAAAAAAAGAATTGAAAAATTATTTAACGAAGTAAAAGAAGAACTTACAGAAGACGGAGTTTTTGATGAAAGTGAGAAGATAAATTTAGACGCAAAATCAATCGCCTATGTTATAGGAGAATTACAAAGTTTTTCATTATTAAAAACCGAAAAAGATGTTATTGGTGAAGCATTTGAAACTTTTGCAGAAAGCAAACTTGTCGGAGACAAAGGAGAATTTTTCACACCAAGAGAAGTTGTTAAAACAGCAATTAAAATTTTAGACCCACAACCTAAACAAAGTATTTTAGACCCAGCGTGTGGCTCTGGTGGTTTTTTGATTTATGCTTTAAGCCATGTTTGGAGTGTTATGGAACAAGATAAAAAATATAAAAATTCTCCTAATTTTGAAGATTTGAAAAAAGAATTTGCTCAAAAATATTTTTATGGAATTGATAAAGAAATTGATTTAGTTAAAATCTCAAAAGCATATATGTCTATAATTGGAGACGGAAGAAGTAAAATAGTTCAAGAAAATACTTTACACACTTTTGAAGATTACCAAACAAAACCGAAAGAGTTTTTTGTTGAAGATGATGACAAGCCAAAACAATTTGATTATGTAATTACAAATCCCCCTTTTGGAACTAAAAATAAAGTTTTAAGAGATGATAGCAAACATTTTGATTTGGGTTATGTTTGGAAAAAAGAAGATGAAGAATGGGTTAAAACAGATAAAGTTAAAGATACAGAGCCACAGGTTTTGTTTATTGAGAGATGTTTGCAATTTTTAAAGGAAGGTGGGAAATTAGGGATTGTATTACCTGAAACTTATTTTCATTCTCCAAGCACAAAATATGTTCTTGATTATATTAAAAAAAATAATAATATAATTGCGTTGGTTGATTTACCTCATAATACTTTTAGACCTTATTGTAATGCTAAAACTTGTTTATTGGTTTTGCAAAAAGGCAGACCTCAACAAAATAAAATTATTATGGCTGTTGCAGAAGAAATGGGACACGACCATAGAGGAAAATCAATTACTCGTTATGATGAAAAAACAAATAAATTCACAGATGAATTATGGGACGATACAGAAATAATAAGAGAAGAATTAGACCACCCAAATAGTTCAAAAAATAGATATGTTTTTACTATTGATGTAAATGATATTCAAAATAATTTATATGTTCCTCGTTATTATTGGAAAAGTAAAATTAAGGGTTTGGAAAAAGAAGCAGAAGAACAAGACCTTAAATTTGTTCAGGTTAAAGATTTAGTTGATAAAGGAATTATTAAGGTGTTTAGGGGACACGGAGCACCACCAAGCGAATATAAAGGAAGGGGAGAAGTTCCTTATATTAGAGCCGATGATATAATTGGTTGGGAACTATACAGAAAAGAAAATTCTATGATACCTCTTGATGTTTATAAAAAAGTTAAAGGAAAAAAATTTGATTTGAAAACAAAAGATATTGTTTTTGTCAAAGAAGGAAGTTATAGAATTGGAAGTGTTG
>CAZUOZ010000036.1:0-3824 GCA_964621965.1 Candidatus Woesearchaeota archaeon
TGTTCCAAATTCATCACTTCTTCCATTCATTTGTATTTTAAGTTTTTTCATTCCCTTCCCTCACTCACTTTTTTTGTGAGTTCTTCAAATTCAGCAAGACATTTATCTTCTTTCATTTTCTAAGTTCCTCTAATCTACTTTTAGCATAATCCTCATATTTCCACCAATCCTCTAAGTCCATATCTTTTGGTTTCCCTGAAACTTCAATAAGTTTCTTAACATTAGGATTGAGGTCTTTGCCTCAATTCTTTTATTTATTTCTTTACTTTTTTCTTTTATCTCCTGTTCAACGTGATTACATATTAAGATTCTTCCTTTGCTTAGTTCACTAACACAAGGACATCTTTTTTCCTTAACCCATTTAGCTCTTGTCTTTTTATGTATTTTATACAATATTTCAAAATCGTTATCTACGAGAATACCCAATCGTTCGGAAGGTATTTGTAAATATAATTTAATCAATTCATTCATTTTTTACTTCCTCTTTTTTCTTTTGGGATCTCCTTTTTATCTATTCTGAAAACCATCTCACAATCTTTACAAATCATGAAATTTTCAATTATCATCCATTTTTGACCTTTTCTCCAATACAAATTTTGTAGTTTTTTATGTTCGCATTGTTCCATTGTGTTATTTTAAGTTACTTGAAGTTTATAAATGTTATGGAGATGGTAAAGTTAGTAAAGTTACTTTCGCCCTAAACCACCCATTTTTTAGTGTTTTTTAACCTCCATTTCCTATGCTTTACTATCTTTTTTCACTTTACTAACTTTACTAACTTTACTAACTTTACTAACTACTACTTTAAAATCAGGTAATTCTAATTTAGCGAGGGTATTGTTAATTAAATCATCTGATAATCTATACATTTCAATCTCACGATTTAAGGCATCTTTATCCAAAAAACTACTTAAAAGGCCATATTTTGTTAAAATTCCAACATTTGTTTTTAGGGCAGGAATTGATATGAAATTCTGCATTTTTTCATTGATTTGGGCTATATTTCCATGAAAATTAGGGTTTTTTTCATAAAAATCAATGATTTTTCTCTGATTTCTTGTTAAACTTATCATATATTTGTTAGAAGTAAATTTTTTCATGATTTCTTTGGCAATTTCATAATCATCACCATTTGCCAAAATAAAACCATTTATTTTCTTCCTTTGAAACTGATGAAAAGAGGCACTTGCTTTGATTAAATCTAAAAATCTTGGGTATTTTGTTCGCATCATTATATTTTCAGATGGAAAATATAAATCTAATTTATCTGCATAAGGGATAATTACACTAACTCTTTCCAATAATTCCATTGCTTTGGTATATTTTTCATCATATTCTGTTTTCATTCCCAATTTAGCATATTTTGAATGCCTTTTCATTATTTCTCTTGTTTGATCAACACTTTCATCTAAATTAAGAAATTCAAACCTTCTCATCAATTCAGGGCTTGGAATTGAAGAGGCAGTAGTGCAAATCATTACAGGTTTTCCTCTTATATTTATATCGTATGCTCTTTGTTTGATAATAACAGTAGTAGAACTTCCACTTGAACACATAACCTTGAAAACTTCTGAATTAAGCACACCTTCTGCAATATCTTCATTATAAAACACCTTTCCATCCCAACTCCATTCTGGTTCAAATTTTGGATTATGCCAATAAGTAAATACTGTTGGGCTTATTCTTGTTCTTTTAACATAACATTGTTTTGGGAGAATTTCTAATGTTTTTTCAGTAACATAATCTTTTCCTGTTCCTGCCTCATCATTTACAAGGAGATTATAAGAGGCAATTTGAGAATTTTCAACTAATCTTCCACAAGCACACAAAAAGATTGCTTTTCTTGATTTTACTTCCCTTACAATCTTTTTATCTAATTCTTTTTCAGTAATTTCATTAAAAATATTCCTTCTTTTTAACAAATTGATCAATTCAGTTTTTTCTTTTGTTGATTTATCAACCAAAACAACATCTTTTCCTTCTATAATTACATTTTTTCCTCTTAATTCTAATGCTTTTTTCTTATTTTTTAACTCTTTTTTTGTTGGAATGTTTAAAATTTCTATTATTCCTTCTTTAAGAAGATAATCAATTTCTTCTTTTGCCTTATCATCCATAATTACAATTTCTTCTTTTTTAAAACAATTTATATCTTTCAAAAATCTAACTTTTACCATTTTGATCCCCTTTTTCTTTTTTTTCAAAAGATTTGATTGATAATCCTTTTCTAAACTCATGAGTAGATGCTAACCATATTTTTTGCCAATTATTAGGAATATCATTAAAACAATTAGAACAATAACTTTCTCCTTTTTCCCAAATCATTGTTTGAATTGGAAATTTTTGATTACATTTATTACACTCCAAAAAGATTTGTTTATTAAAGTTTTTTTCAGAATATTCTTCTCCTATTTTGATAAGATTTTTTTTAATTGAAGAATTTATTATTTCCTCATAAATTCCTTGATTTATCCTTTCATCTATTTCTTTTTTTAATTTTTTCTCTAATTCTTCTTTAATTTGAGAAATATCTTTGTTTGAAATCTTATTTGCTAAAATAGAATAATCTATTGAAGAAACAATAAAATTTTGGATTTCATGATTTTCCTTTAATTTTTCTTGTATTTTTCTATTAAAATCGTTTAAAATTTCTTCTTTTATCGTTTTTGTATCTTCTTTTAATTTATTTTGAACCTCTTTTGAAAAATTAAGTGTTTTATGATAAATATCATTTGCCAAGAATGTTTTTTGCTCAATTATTCCCAGTATTTCTTTCTTTTTATCATCAACTATCTCTCCATAATGATTTAATTCTTCATACAATTCAAAAGTTTTTTTATTTTTATAATCCTCTATGACCTTTAAAAAAGGAATAACAATCAATTCTTTATTGATTAATTTATTCTCTTCATTAAACATTCCACCCCATAACCAAACAACACTATAACCTTCAACAATTCTATCAAAAGTTCTATCATCGGTTTGCTCAAAATTTTGATTACTTAATTGGATTTCAAAAACAATCCCTCTCCCATATTGTTCATCTTTTTTCTTAAATTTTACGATTACATCTGCAATTTTTGAACATTTTGAGTTTGAAAGAGGATATTCAAATTCAATGTCTTCAATTTCAAAAAGATCTCTTATTTTTTTTCCATTTATTAAAAGAAGATTATCAATTACATCTTCATAAATTCCCTCTTTTGCAAGTTTATGCTCTTCTGTTTCATTTACAGGAGTTGGTTTTGCATATTCATTATTTATCCTAAAATGAGAATGAACTGCAAATTTTTGATTATTTATTTCTTTACTATGTTCTTTTATAAAAGAAACAGAAACTTCGGTTATTCCTTTTTCATTAAGGAATTTCCAATTATCTATTTCAGGGTATGGTGCAATCCATTCTTCTCTTTCCTTTCCAATCCAAGTTGGATCGCATTCTAATTTAAAAGCAGGAATAATTTTTCCTGTTAATTTATGGATCGCTTTTAACATCCTTCCTCCTTTCCTTTATAAGCCTCTAAATTTTCAATTTGAGAAAAAAGCACAAAAGTTTTTCCAACAACTCTTTCTTGAATAAAAATAAAATCACTACCGATTTCTAAAATTAACCCATTATAATATTTTTTATCGTATGTATCTATATGAACATTAATTTTATGTTCAAAGAATAATTCCAATCTTCTTTTCAGTTCAATCATTTCAACCATAAAACCCTTAAAGCAAAAGGTTATTTAAACTTTAATAACTATTTTTAAGTTACACACACTCTATTTAGAATTTATCAAGATCTTTGGTGATCTTCTTCATTTTTTCATTGATCT
>CAZUOZ010000037.1:0-3366 GCA_964621965.1 Candidatus Woesearchaeota archaeon
GAAATCTTCAAGTGGAATATTCGTATAGACAAGGACATAATTTATTTTGTAATCCTCTCTTTTATCATTTTATTTTTATTTTTATATTTTAATTCTTTTTTTGGAGTTTTTGAAAAAAGAGTATGTGGCGATGGAACACCTTATGGTGTGTGTTCTCAAAATCTTCCTTATTTTTGTATGAAAGGGGTTTTAGTTCAGAATGCTTTTTTTTGTCAGTGCCCCCAAAATTTTTCAATAAAAGGGGATTTTTGTGATTCAAATTATTACGTTTCTCCTAAGGTAGTTACTTTTAATTATATTCTAAAAAGAGAATATGAAAAAATTGATTTTACAGTATACGGAGGAGTAGTAGATTATTTAGATACAAAACCTCAGACTTCTTTTTATTCTAAAGATAAAAATCATTCTTTACAAGATTTCAAGAAAAAAATTATAGAAGAGCCACAACAGAGAAAAGTTCTTCTCCCTCTTGTTACAGAGATTCAAAATATTGCTAGGAATAAAGAGGACCAAGCTAGAATTGCGATAAGTTTAGTACAAAATATTCCTTATGAGGAAAATGCAAATTTTGATATGAAAAATCCTTTATCTTGGGATTTAAAGTATCCTTATGATGTTCTTTATCAAAAAAAAGGTCTATGTGGAAGTAAATCAGATCTTCTGGCTTTTTTACTTAAGGAGTTAGGATATGAGGTTGTAATATTTCATTATTATTCAGAAAATCACGAAGCAGTTGGAATAAGGTGTCCTAATAAATACAGTTTAAACAATACAGGGTATTGCTTTGTTGAAACCACTCAACCAGCAATTCTTAGTTATAGTGGTGGAGAGTATTCCGAGCAAGGAAAGCTTTTATCTTCTCCAGAGATAATTTATATTTCAGAAGGAATTTCTTTGGGCAGGAATCTTGAAGAATATAAGGATGCGAGAGATTTTAGTAGAATATACAAAGCGTCTGAAAAAAGTGGAGGAAAAATAAATTTAATAGAATATTATAAGTATAATCAATTATCTGAGAAGTATGGGTTGGTTGATTATTTTTAACTATTTTTATTCTAAAATTGCCTTTATTCTTCGAATACCTGCACTTGAGCTTTCTTCTTTAATTATTTTAAATTTTCCTAGTTCACAAGTATTTTTTACATGTGGTCCAGCACAGATCTCTTTAGAAAAATCTCCAATAGAATAAAGATTTATTTTTTCCCCATATTTAGAATCAAAAACTCCTTGAGCTCCCTTTTTTTTTGCTTCAGATGGAGAGACTTCTTCGCATTTTATTTCTATCCTTTCATTTATTTTTTTATTAACTAATTCTTCAATTTTTTTTATTTCTTCTTCTGTAATCTTTCTTTCAAAATTAAAATCAAATCTTGCTCTTTCTGCAGTAATATTTGAACCTTTTTGAACTAAATCTGGTTTTTTTAATATTTCTCTTAAAGCTTGAGCTAAAAGATGGGTTGCAGTATGAAGTTTTGTTGTTTTTTCTGAATTGTCAGCTAAACCCGATTTGAATATTCCTGCAGAAGCAGTCCTTGACAATTCTTGATGAGTTTGACACTCTTTTTCAAAGCCCTCTTTATCTATTTTTTTTCCTTTTTCTTTTGCAAGTTCTTCCGTCATTTCTATAGGAAATCCATAACTCTGATATAATAAAAAGGCTTCCTTACATCCAATATCTTTTTTTCCTTTAATCATTTTTTCAAATATTTTAATTCCTTTATCAAGGGTCTCATTAAATTTATTTTCTTCTTTTTCAAGTTCATCTAAAATTTTTTCTTTGCTCTTTTTAAGAATTTCATAGTCATCATAAATTTCAAAAACTTTTTTAGCTACTTTTTTTGTAAAATCTCGTATCCCTATTTTTTTTCCATGTCTTATTGCTATTCTTATTAATCTTCTCAGAACATATCCTCTTTCAACATTAGAGGCAATTACTCCGTCGGAAATAAGGAATACTGATGCTTTTATATGGTCTGCAATTATTCTCATACTTTTTGTATCTTTTTCTTCTTTCCCATATTTTTTTCCAGAAATATTTTCTATTTCTTTTATTATGGGTTTCCATATCTCTGAAAGATAATTATCTTCAAATCCATTTAATATAGCAATTGTTCTTTCAACTCCTCCACCAAAATCAATATTTTTTTGTTTAGCCAAAACATATTTTCCTTCTTTGTTTTTGATATATTGCATCAAAACATCATTCCCAATTTCAACCCACCTTTTATCTTCTGGATTAAATTTTTTTGGAGGTTTTTCAGTATTAGATTTCCAATAAAATTGTTCCGTGCATGGCCCACATGGACCTGTTTTTCCAGCTGGACCCCACCAATTATTATCACTTTCTAAAACCCCTCCTTTTAGAAAGGCTATTCTGTCTTTTTGAATCCCAAGGGATTCCCACATTTCTGCAGCTTCTTTGTCTTTTTGAATTTCAGGAATTCTTTCGTCACCACCAAAAATAGTTATTGCATATCTTTCTAAAGGTATCTTCAAAATTTTTGTATGGAATTCAAAAGTCATCTGAATTGCTTCTTTTTTGAAATAATCCCCAATTGACCATTTTCCAAGCATCTCAAAAAAAGTGTGATGATATGTATCTCCAACTTCGCTTATATCTCCTGTTCTTATGCATCTTTGAACATTACATAATCTTTTTCCAAGATTATGTGGTTGTCCAATTAGAAAAGGAACAATAGGATGCATTCCTGCCGTGGTGAAGAGTACTGTTGGATCATTTTCAGGAATAAGAGAACTATTAGGAATTTCCTTGTGGCCTTTTGATTTATAGAATTCTATAAATTTTTTTATTAATTCTTTTCTTTCCATATTTTTTCTAGGCTAGCTATCTTTTAAAAATTATCTTTTATATGTTTAAACAGAAATTGTATAAGATTCTTTTTATTTTCCTATTTCTTCAAGTTTTTTTCTAATTTGCTCTAACTGGGATTCTAAATCTTGGTTGTAGTATTCTATTGAAGGTTGTTCTTCTTTAGAATTCTCTTTTTTAGGTTTAGGTTTATCTACTTTTGGGAGATTATGATCCAATTTGTTTAAGTTTTCTTTTGTTTCTTTAAATTTATTTTGAAGATTAAGCTTAATATTAAATTCAGATTCTCTTAACATAGAATATTTTTTTATTGTTTTTAACATATTTATAAGATTTATTTGATAAGATAAGATGTCTCTTTTTGAATTATTAAATTCTTCACAGTTTAACTGAACATAAATAGGATTCTCCTCTTTTTTCGGTTCACTCTTTTTTAGGGTTTTTTTCAAAATCTTTCTCTTTTTCATTTTGATTTATTTTGTTTTAGAAAAAATATCTCTTTCAACTCTACTTATCTTCTCTTTTATATCAATAAT
>CAZUOZ010000038.1:0-2942 GCA_964621965.1 Candidatus Woesearchaeota archaeon
AACTGAATTAAATTGAGAGTGGTTTAATTGAAGTGTAGACTAATCCAAATGAGCAAAAATTCCACGCACTATGTCTTAGCATACAACCCATAATTTATCTAAGAACAAATTGTTTTTATACTTTTCTATTCTAAACTTTTTATCTTTTTTTTTCATTTAAAATTTTTAAAAAGTTATTCTTAAAAGAATTAAAATCTTTAGAATTTATTCTTATTCCAACCGCATTCTCATGTCCTCCTCCTGTAGCCCCCTCCAATCCGGAAATTGCCCTAAGAGCAATATCGCGCACATTTTTACCCCTTACTGCCATTGTAGCCTTTGCCTCTTTTTCATAAATAACAAGTATCATTTTTTCTGGAAAAAGATAAGCGAGCTCATTTGACAAATCACTACTTATGCTTATTTCTCCCCCATATTTGAAAAAAAATGCTTCATTTTTCAAATCTTCTTCTGAAAGAGCTTTTTCTAGAAGATATCTATATTTTTTTTCAAGGTCTTTAAATCTTTCATGCATTTTTTTATTTTTTCCGCTTTCCTCTAAAACATCATATGGCGTTTTAACACTTATTAGAAATCTTATCATATTTATGACATTAGTAGTTCTATCTTTGAGAGCAAATAAGAAAAGTTTTGCTATCTTTCCTATTTGAGATTTATAAAAAATTTCAAAAGCTTTATTAGAAGAAACACCTAACTCAGGATATTGTTTTAGAAAATCTTCATAAAATTCTGGAACAAAATTATCAGAAATACAACCAACAACCCCCAGCCATCGATCTTCCTTTTTAGTATTTATTTGAGAACAAAGTGCTGTAACAGGTTCATTTGTTTTAGATGTATTAAAGAGAGGGTTATAATATTTTACAAAAGGAGGTATTGTTGATTTATCTATTTCATGATGATCTATCCACACAATAGGAAGATTTACCTTTTCAACTTCTTCAAAAAAATCTGGAGAGACAACTGGTTTATCTAATATGAATATATAATCTGGATTTAACTCCCTCACTTTTCTAAAATAAGATTTATCTAAAAATGGAAAAGTCTTAACAGGTACGCCCTTTCCTTTTCCAGCATATCTCTGTAATAGCAAAAAAGAGCATAAACCATCAGGATCATTATCAAAAAGAAATAAAGGATTTTGTGCTTTTTCTAAATGCTCTTTTATCTCTTGCACTTGTTTTTCTGTAAGTGCCATTATTTTATCCTCTCATTTTTTGCAAAGGTCTCTGCAACTAACAAAGGAAAAATTATACTTGCATCTCCATAAACTTTTATTCTTCTTGCTTCTGGAGAAATCTTTCCCCATGAAACTGCTTCCTCAGGAAGAGCCCCAGAATCGGAACCATCAAATTCTTGAGCAGTATTTATATACACAGCATAATCTGCTCCATTTCTAAACATATTAGCGTTACATATATGGTGCTTCATTATGCCCTCGCCAAGTATAATCATTCCAGTTTTCTTTTTCCCAATTGAAGTGTTATTCATTCTCCATATATCTTCTGCAATGTCTATTTTGAAATCGGGATGTTTAGATTTAAAGAAATAAATCATATCTCCAAGACTCCCATCTGTAACTGCTGGACAAAAAACAGGAATCTTATTTTTATAACAATGATAGTAAATAGATTCTCGATTGTTTATTTTTTTCCCAAGCTCCCAAATTAATTCGCTTGGAGTAAAAACTTTTCCAGTATTCTTTTGAACCGAATAAATTTCTTCAAGAACAGGCATTATAAAATCTTCAAATGAACAATATCGAGTATTAGGGATTAATATATTCCCTGCACGATTTATCCCTTTAGTTCTCAAATCTTTCCCAGACATCCTAAAATCTCCTAGCACAAAATCTCCTAAACACTTAATTATATCTTCTTCTATACCCCCCGCCGTAGTTACAATTATATCAATTTTTTTATGTTCAGCAAGATAGCAAAATATTTCTCTTAATCCGGAAGTTACAAGATTAGAAGTATAACCGAGATATATAAAAGACTTAGAATTTATCATTCCATTCACAATAGAAATCGCTTTTGAAAGATTACTTGCTTGAATACCTGTTGAAGAAAAACTTCCTATTATCTTTTGATAATCAATCCCCTTATTAAAATCATAACCTTTAATCCTAATTCCTTTTGCTTCCTTTGATTTTCTAAGAATATTCTTTCTTGCAATCTTCTCTTTATCTCCTTCAATTATCCTTTTATCCATTAGTTTAAAAAAGAAAGGGCAGGTTTTTAAGCTTAATCTATTGCTTCATTACGAAAATATTTTTAAACTAAAAAGACCAATTAATTATATGAATAGGTGGGTTGAACTTATTATAGGATTAATTTTAGTAAGTATTTCAATTTATACTTGGGGAGCTTCTTATCAATGGACAGAATTTTGGAATTTTGGAAATGCTGCATGGACTCTTCTAAAAGGAGGAATTTTATGGGCGATTTTATTTGCAGGAATATTATTCATAATTCTTGGAATAAGTGATTTGAAAAACTAATTATTTAAAGGAAAAAATAAATGTTCCTTCTATTACAGAAGCAATAATCAAAAGAGGGATAACTACTAAAAGAAAAACGATTAAAGCGTTATATATATTTTTTTTCAAAAACTCAAGCTTATTTTTATGAAAGAAAAATGAACCAATCTTTAATCCAATTCCTAATGAAATAAAAACTGCTGGGAGCTCAAAAATTCCATGAGGAAAAAGACTTAACAATGAGAAAAAACCTTCCTGTTCAAAAACCATCGATGATACAAAACCTAACAAATAACCATTAAAGATAGAAAGAAATATAGGAAAAATTCCAAAAAATATTCCAAAAATAGCTCCTATCAATGAAGCCTGAAGATTATTTAAAAAGATAAAAGAAATCAGTTCAAATACAGACATGTCTTTTGTTTGCTCTAAAAGTTCTCTTATATAATCTAAAATAAAA
>CAZUOZ010000039.1:0-2751 GCA_964621965.1 Candidatus Woesearchaeota archaeon
CCAAAAGAAAAAAACAATTGTGTGTCTAAATAACCTAACAACTAGCGTTTCAAAGATTAAGTATTTTGATTTTATTCTGAAAACACCTGCAAGCGTGGGGAGATAAGGTACAGGAGAAATGGCCATAACTAGCATGGTAAACCTTCCGTATTTCTTAAAAATTTTTTTGTATCTGCTTACATCTTTTTTTTCAAAATACTTAAATATTTTTTCTCCAGAAAAATAACCTAAATAAAAATAAATTATATTTCCTACAACTGCAGATAAAAGAAATATTAAAAGAATAAACCAGGGATTAAATGTATTCATTGATAAAATTGCTGCAACGGCAACACTCGGACCAACAAAAACTGGCGCTCCTTCTAAAAAAATTATAGAAAGTATCATTGCAATTATACCTCCTGTTGCAATTAGTGCCGTGACTTCTTTATTAAGGAATTTATAATTAACAATACTCCATATTAAAAGAAGAATAATTAGTATATTCAAAACCCATATTGAAAATTTCATCACCTTTCTTTTATTCATAAACGAAATAATAGATTCAATTATTTAAATTATCCGTTTAAATAATAAAATTTAAAAACTATAAAATCTTTTTTAGATTATTAAAGGAGGGGAAAAATGTATCAAGCTATATTTGGAATAATTGCCTTGCTTTGTGCAGTTTGGGTCATCTATGACGTCCTTGCTGTTCAAAAAAAAGTTTCTACAAGAGAAAAAGTTCTCTGGGTAGTTTTAGCAGTTGTGTTTAGCATAATCACTGCAATAGTTTATTATTTTATGAAAAAGAAGTAAAGACTTTAAAAATTCTTTACCTTTTTATTTTTTTAATTATAGTTATCTTTTTAAAACCCTTTTCCTTATATAAATCATAAATTTTAATTAAAAAAAGGTGAAGAAATGAAAAAGATAATTTTAACGTTTTCTTTCTTTTTAATTATATTTTTTAATTTAATTCTTGTTCATTCCGGAATTTCACTTCTTCAACCAGAAGAATTGACAGCTTATATTGATACACAAAGTGTAACTTTTATTTGCAATGTTTCTTCTCCTCCAGATATTTCAAATGTAACTCTTTATGTTAATGATACAGTAGTTGGTTATAATGTTTCTGGAATAAATAATGTAAATTATACCTTTACTCAGAGTTTTTCTGAAGGAGTTTGGAATTGGAGCTGTAGTCATACAGAATTGGGAGTTGGGGAAACTTTTACGGCTAAAAGATTATTTTTAATAGATACGATTGGTCCATATTCTTCTGGAAATTCAACGAATTCAACTTCTGCTGGAAAAGCAATAAAGCATAACTTATACTTTCAAGATAGTACTGGTTTAAGCGGGTATATTTTTTCATTTGATAATGGAAATGGAAGTTTTGCAAATGATTCTTGGGTTTCTTTTTCAGGAGTTTCAAACTGGAGCAATATCACAAAGGTTGTTAATTCTACAATTGGAACAACGATAAGATGGAGAATTTATGCAAATGATTCTTATAATAAGTTAAATGTTAGTGAAATATATTCGTATGTTCTAATAGATTCGGATTTTCCTAGTATTTCGCTTGTTTCTCCCGATGATGAAGATTTTTTAAACTATACAAGTATCAATTTTACGTGTTCTACTTCTGATGGCACTTCACTTTCAAATGTCTCTTTATATGGAAATTGGACTGGTTCTTGGACATTGAACGAAACTAAATCTATTACCGGTACTTCAAATTCAACTCTCTTTTCATCAAAAGTAGTGGTTGCAAATAAAAGTTATTTATGGGCATGCTATGCTTGTGATTCTTTAGGAAATTGTGGATTTTCATCAGAAAATAGAACTTTTATAGTTGACACCGTTTCACCAGTAGTGAATCTAGTCAGTCCTGATGATGATTTAGAAACTACAACTACTTCACAGAGATTCAGATTTATTGCAACTGACAATTTAGAATTAAAAAATTGTTCTTTATATATTAATGATGATTTAATGGAAACTGAAACGTCTGTAGATAATAATACTAATACTTATTTTGATTCAATTACTCTTTCTAGCTCAAGTTCTGGAAGAAATTATGATTGGTATGTGAGATGCTATGATTCTGCTGAAAATTATCACGATTCTTCAGAATGGAGATTGACAATTATTTCGGAAGATGATGAGGAATCTTCTTCTGGGGGAGTTAGTACATCATTTTGGATTAATACTTACTCTCCTTCTTCAAGTGAATTTTCTGGAACTAATGGGTATATTTGTGAGTTAGCAAAACAAGCTAGAGTTAAAGTGGTTGTTAGTGGTTCAAATCATTATGTAGGAATAGTTGCTTTAGCTTCAACCACAGCAGTAATAAATATCTCTTCAACTCCTCAACAAGCAATATTCTCAAAAGGTGATGAAAAGAAGTTTGATGTTAATGGAAATGGGTATTATGATCTTTTGATTAAATTAAATTCGGTGACTTCTTCTAAAGCAAATGTAAGCATTAAGACAATCCATGAGCAAATTCCTTCAGGTACGGTGAATTCCTTCTTATTATCCAATAATACCGAGGAAGAGGAAGAGGAAGCCGGATCTGAAGAAATGAAACAACCATTTACAAAAGGGGATAAAATATGGACTATTTTTTTAGTTATAATAATTGTCTGTCTTGTTATTTTTTTCCTTCATATTAATAAGAGAAGAAAGGAGTTAGGATATTTATAAAAAATAAAATGAATGAAAGAAAAGAGGCATGGTTTAGAATATTAGTATTAATTATATCTG
>CAZUOZ010000040.1:0-2602 GCA_964621965.1 Candidatus Woesearchaeota archaeon
TATCTTTATTAAAAATCTTAACTTTTTCTAAACTATTTTCCATTTGTAGATAAATACTCCTTTATTCTATTATTAGACAACTTATAAAAATCTTTATTTATTTCACATCCAAGAAATTTTCTATTTAAATCAAGACATGCAATAGCTGTAGTTCCTGAACCCATAAAACAATCCAGAACAATTTCCTTTTCTCTTGAAGAACTTTTAATAATCCATTTTAAAATCTCAAGAGGTTTTTGGGTTGGATGTTCAGTTCCTTCCATTTTGTTTTTTCTTGAAATTGAAGGATGTGAAATCACACTCAAGGGAAATCTTCTTCCATCTTTGAAGATTGTATGATTTGCTTTCCAATTATTTCTAACAGTGGAAATAACTTTATTTTTTCTAACATATGGTTCTCCAGGAGTTTTTATGCTTTCTAAATCAAAGTAAATCTCTCTTATCTTTGTTCCTTTCTTTTTAAAACACCAAATTAATTCATGGGAACGCATAGGCATAAAATTAGAAGTCCAAAATCCTTTTCCCTTATTCCAAATCAATTCAAATCTAAATTCAAATAAATCTTTTAACTCATTATAAACTTCAGATAGCATTGGCTGTTTACCAAAAATATATATTTGTCCATTTTTCTTAAGAACTCTATTAAATTCTTCTTTTAAATTTTTCCAATCGTTGAAATTATCCCATTCTTTAGGCAACTCATTATAAGGAGGGTCAATAACAATTAAATTTACTGATTCTTTTTCTATTTCCTTTAAATATTCTTTACAATCTTTATTTTCAATTTCATTCATTTTATTCATTTTCCATCACACCACTCACAACATTTATTTGGACAATCTCCATTAAGTAACTCAAGAGCTTCTTTCCATGTTTTTTCAGCCATTTCCACATTCACATCCATTTTAACTAATTCTGTATCAAAAATAACTTCTCCTGTTTCAGTTACTTCTTTAGGAACATAAAACAATAAGAAAAAGAAATCTTCTGTTTCATATCCGTTTTTTCTTAAAAGAAAGTTATAGATATTCTGTTGTAATCTATAATGTTCTGCTGTATTTTCTTTTAGAGCATATCCACGAGTTTTATAATCAAGAACAATTAACTTATTATCTTTGATTAAAATATTATCTACTGCTCCATGAAGTTCATTTCCTTCTTCATCTATCCAAGAGATTCCTTTAAAATTATTTTGCCAGACTTTCATTTTTTCTGGGTCATCAAATATTTTAATATTTTCACAATGAGAATTTTCACAAAGTTCTGGAGGAAGTTTTCCTTGTTCTCTAAATTTATCAAAATGAATTTTTAAAATTCTATCCATTCCAGAAGGTAAAGAAGGAAAAATACCATTTGGTCTTTTCCAAACATTATGCTGTGATAACCAAAAACAACGAGGACATTCTTTCATTAAGTTAATTGCTGAGGGTGATAGTTTGTAAATCATTGTTTATTTAACTCCTTTAATTCTTCTAAAAAAGTTTTTGATGGTTCTTTTAATTTATAGATTGTCTTTCTTGCATCTTCTTGAGATATTTTAATCTCCATCCAACCAGACTTCCTCAAATCGGACAAAAATACTGCCAGGGCATTATCACTTCCAAGAGTCTTTTCAGCTTGTTCTTTTGTAAATTCATTCTCTTTGAATTTAAACCAAAGTTTTGCATATCTTTTAACAATCCATTCTGGAAGATGTTTTACCATTTTATTATAAGTTATCTACTTATTAAATAAATTATTCTTTATAAATTTTTAGGTTTAGAAATGTTTATAAGGTATAGTACTTTTATATTAAGAAGTAGTATACCTATTAGGATAAAGTAAAATGCCATCAGATAATGGAGTAACAGTCTATTTAGACCCAGAAGATAAAGAATTATTTAAAAAAGCAGTAAAAAAATATGGTCTTGGAGATTCAAAATTATTAAAAGAAATAATTCATGCATGGCTTTTTGCAAATAAATTAAAACTTGAAGAAAAATGAACCAAAACGATACTTTTATAAACTACCTCTATGTTACTAATAGTAGCATGACAGAAGTAATGACTAAACTAAAAGAAGAAAATTATGTTGAGACCCTCTGCAAAAATAATTCTTTGAACTTTAGTTTATTACGAAGCTTGTTTAAAGTTAGAATGAGAGGATACAACAATACAAAAATAGCTGAACTCCTTGGAGTACATAGGGTTACTATTCAAAGATATGTTGAAACTCTTAGGAACTTGGAAGAATCTGAGTTTGAACAACTTTACAACTATTTAATGAAAGAGGAAAATGGAACAGAAGATTAAATTAAAGAATGAAAAGGAAATAATTTTTCCAGCAAGAATGTTTACTGAAAAGGATTTATCTGAAATGGAAATTGATTCTGTAAAAAATAAACTCTTCTTTAATAAAATTGACAAAAACAATTCATTTAATAAAATTACTGCAAAGGTAAAAGAAAATATGGGGGTTATCAATTATAGAGATTTCTCCCAAACAAGATTTTCTGAGAAGATTTTATTAGATAATATCAAAGAACAAATTGAATCAACGGAATGTGATTTTATTATCTTACCTTATTTTAAAGATGAAAATGATTTTGATGTTAAAACAAAA
>CAZUOZ010000041.1:0-2561 GCA_964621965.1 Candidatus Woesearchaeota archaeon
TTTTAGAAAAAATATCTCTTTCAACTCTACTTATCTTCTCTTTTATATCAATAATTTCTTGCTCCCATGATTCGAGTTCTTTATCTTCTTCTTGTTTTATTGTTTTTATTTTTCCCAAGGCTTTTTCAATTTCATATATTTGTTCTTTCGTTTTTTCAAATATCTTTCTATTTTCTTCAAATTTATCTATTCTTACAAAGATAGGTTCAGATTCGATAATTCTTCTTTCAGCATCTTCAAATCCTTGCGGGACTTCTCTTTTAACAACCTTTTTTGGAGGCTCATACATTTGAATTTTTTCCTCATATGGTTCTTCTTGAATCTCTCTTCTTTTAATTTTTCCAAAATTGTTAGAAGGAATATTTCTTTTAGGAGATTCTCGAATCGTTTGGTCTTCTTCATCAAAGTCATCTTCATAAATCCCCGTTTCTTCCTCTTTTCTCCCATTTATGGCTTTCTTTATAGTATCTTGAGAAAATTTTTCACCTATAGAATTTTTTGGAAAACTTGGAAGTAAAGGTAATTCTCCTTTCATTTCTTCTTTTTCTGAAAAGGGAAGAAGTTTAGGAAGTTCAGGAAGTTTTGGTACTTCTTCTATTTTTTCACTCTCTTTTGTCTTTTTACTAAACAATCCCATTTAAATTAACTTAACGATGTCTCTTTTATAATACTATATAAGAGAGTATATAGGTTTAAAAACTTTTATTTTTTTATAACCGAAAGGTATTTATTCAAATATTTTTTAATATACTCATGATGGAAAAATTTCTTAAAGAATCGGTCTCTATGATTGTTGGAAAACAAGCAGAAGAAATTGTAAATTTAATTTCGTCTCAAAAGCATGTCAACGAATTTCTTTTGTCAAAAAAATTGAATATTACTATAAACCAGACGAGAAATATATTATATAAACTTTCAGATTATGGAATAGTTTCTTCTATAAGAAAAAAAGACAAAAGAAAAGGATGGTATACTTATTTTTGGAGAATAGAGCCTATTAAATCTATGGAATTTTTTAGAAGCTCTTTAATTAAAAAAATTGAACAAATGAATTATCAAATTAAAAGCAAAGAGACTAAAGATTTTTATATTTGTGAAAGATGTAATGTAGAACTGAATGAAGAAACAGCGTTGGTTAATTCTTTTACTTGTAATGAATGTGGTGGGCTTTTTACTTTAAAAGATAATTCTAAAGTTATAAAGGATTTACAAAGGAATCTAGAAAAGTTAAAAGAAGAATTATCTTTATTAGAGTTAGAGTTAGAAAAAGAGAGAGGAAAAGTAGAGAAATCGAAAATTAGAGAAGAAAAAAAGCAAAAAGGAATAAAAGATGCTTTAAGAAAAAAGAAGAGGGATTCTGATAAGAAATTAAAGAAAGATGCTCAAAAAACAAGTACTAAGAAAACCGTTTCTAAAAAATTTCCAAAGAAGAAATTAGTAAAAAATGTAAAGTCTAAGAAGAGTAATACGAAAGTATTAAAGAAAAAGAAATTAAAAAAATAATATGTCTGAAGTTTATCAGTTTGTTCCTAAAAAAAAGAGTAGTATTTTTAGTTTTTTTAGTTCTAAAATCACTGTGCAGTTAATTATTTTGAATATAATTTGTTATATTGTTTCTCTTATTGCTTTTTCTATTTATGGTGAGAAATTAATTGTGGAATATTTTGCAATAACTCCTTCTTTAATTCTTTCTGGAAAGTATCTTTGGACATTAGTTACAAGCATGTTTTTACATGGTGGTTTTTTTCATTTGTTTGCAAATATGTTCTCTTTATTTTTTATAGGAAATTTCCTAGAAAATTTAATTGGGAAGAAGAGATTTCTTTGGACGTATATAATTGCAGGACTAATAGGAGGAATTTTTTTCGTTTTAGCTTCTTTAATATTTGGAGATATGAATATTCCTGCAGTTGGAGCAAGCGGAGCAATATTTGGCTTGCTTGGTGTTCTTGCAGTTTTAGTTCCATATTCAAAAATTTATTTAATTCTGGGTCCTTTTGTATTGATTATATTAAATGTGGTTTTGGGAGGGTTTATTCCTCAAAACTTTTTATCTGGTTTTAGTCTCCTTATAAATATTTTAATGTTTTTGATGATTTTTTCACTTTTGTCTTTTAATTCTTCTCTTAAAAAAATATCTCTTCCAGTTGAGCTTCCTATGTGGCTTCTTCCAATTGTTGCAATCGTTCCTCTTGCAATTATAGGATTATATATCGATTTGCCTATAGGAAATAGTGCTCATTTCGGAGGGTTGTTGGTGGGACTTGCATACGGGTTTTATTTAAGAAATAAATATCCAAATAAAACAAGGAAAATACAGAATATTTTTAGATAAAATGAATTTTAAAAAAAACAGGAAAAAAATTAAAGATTTTATTTTTAAAAATTATTCGGACTGTTGGAAATACATTAAATCCTGTAAAATTCAAATATCTTTGGTTGTTGGTTTATTTTTTTTATTTTCAATTATAGGTTTTTTTGTCCCTGCCCCCGAAGAGTTAGTTAATTTTATTTTAGATTATATAAGAGAACTTTTAGAGCAAACAAAAGACATGTCTGTA
>CAZUOZ010000042.1:0-2292 GCA_964621965.1 Candidatus Woesearchaeota archaeon
TTATCTTTAAATACCCTTAATTTCTTTTCACAAAATGGTCTGTAATGTAAGAACTCTTGATGAATTAAAAAAAGATTATTCTGTTTTGCAAAGAAAATATTCTTTGCCTCTTTTTGAAGAAATGAATATAGAATTTGGAATAGAAGATTTAACTGAAAAAGAAACAGATTTTTTATTAAGAGAAATAAGAAAAATAATAATGGGAAAGATGGCCTTTTTTTCTAAATTTATAGAAGTTCTTTTAAATCCTTCGGAGGGAGGTTCTCTTTTTGTTTTTTCAATGGTTAAATCTTTAAAACAGGAGGATAGAAAAGTTCTTTCAGAATTATATGAACAGATTTCTAAAATTCATTTAGAATCCATAAAGAGAGATATTGTATATTTAGAAGAAGGAGAGGCAGAATTTATAGAGAAAGCATTTTTCTTCTGGAAGGATTCTAGAATAGTTCTTATGGAAATTATGGATAAGATAGAAGAAAATATTGATAAAAAAGCTGGAAAAAACGATAAGAGCTATTTTAGATAATTTTTTCAAATACTTCTTCAAGGTTTATCTCAAATATTGAAACAGGCATTTTAATTTTCCATTTTCTTAGTATTTTTGGATGAATCTCTCCTAAAAATCCTATTTTTTTATTATTGAAAATAATTTCTGCAGTTCTTCCATCTATAAAGTGTTCTGGAATACGCTCAGTTTCTTTTAATTCGATCTTTAGTGAAATCATTCTAAAGAGGTATTCTAATATTTGCTTTAATTCTGTAAAATTCCCTGAAGAAATTGCAACAGCCATACTTTCTTCTTCAATAATATTTTCTTCCAATTCAAATACTTTTCCTGTTTCAAATATGCGTTGAGGATAAAGCGAATCAACGTTTTCTGCTAAATTTTTAAGAAGATAGTGTGATAAATCTTTTCTTAAGATATTATAATTTGTTTTTGAACCCTCAATCTCTATAAATCCTCTTTCTTGTTTTTCTCCAACCCCCATATTTGTAAATTGCTCTTTTTTTGTAGTTAAATGATAGTTTGAAACTTCTATTATATTTAATCCAGATAGTATTTCAGAAATTTTTCTTTTTATAATTTCTTTTTTGCTTTCTTCTCCGATTGTTGAAATCTGAGGGATTTCTGGTTTGAGATTTTCATAGCCATAGCCTATTGCAATATCTTCTATTAAATCTACTTCATGTAAAATATCTGTTCTCCATGTAGCAATTTCTACTTTTCCTTTTGAATAGTTATGCCCCATTTTTTCAAGAAATTCTTTTACTTGTTTTTCATTTAAATCTAACCCAATTAATTTATTTGTATTCTCTATGGATAGATTCATTTTTTCAGGAGTTAGGTCGGGAGTTATTTCTTTTTTTGTTCCTCTTATCTCCATGGGATATATCTTTCCTCCCATATCCGAAAGAGTAGTTACCAATATGTTTAGACATTTTTTTAATACACTATAATCAAATCCTGAACATTCGATAAAAACGTCTGTCGTATTTTCTGTTATTTTTCCAGTCATTTGGGAGTTTATTATTGGAGGCATGCTTAAAATTTGTCCTTTTGAATCTATAAAGATAGGAAATTTTGCTTTTCCTGCAAGGAGATGGGCATATTCTCTTCCAGTAGGATTTCTTTGCAATATCTCAAGTCCAGACATTTCTCTTTCTGTTTCTAGAGGGATAAATTTTATTTTATCAGGTTCCATTGCTTTGAAAGTTATTGGTAGAGAAATTTTTTCAAGAGGATATATTCCTATTGCAAGTTTCTTTCTCTTTCTTCCAATTGTAAAATGAAGTTTTTCTTGTATTTCTATTATTTCTTTAATCTTTTCATCGTCAAATTTTAATCCTTTTACAATTGCACATGCGGTGTATGGACGTATTTCTTTTACAGAAGGATCAATTATTACTACAAAATCTTTTTCCATCTTGTTTATCTTGTATTCTTTTAATCCTTTATTTTTCCCTAAAAAACATAAGAAAGCCCTTTTGAAACCTTGATAGGATAACAAATCAGGACGATTTGGGGAAACCTCTATTTCAATTTCTTCTTCTCCTATATTTTCCAATGCAGTTCCAAACATTGAAATTTTATTTTGCATTTTTTCATCTAATTTACCTATTTCTTTTTCAAATATTTTTTTATTGAATTTTACGTTAGCCATTGAAAACAACCCCCTGGTTTTTTTCTATTTTCCTCAAATCTCTGAAGGGCAACTTTTTAATTGCCTCCGATGAAGTTGCATATCCAACCTCCAGGTTTTTTTCTATTTTCCTCAAATCTCTGAAGGGCAA
>CAZUOZ010000043.1:0-1964 GCA_964621965.1 Candidatus Woesearchaeota archaeon
AGTTCTTACATTACAGACCATTTTGTGAAAAGAAATTAAGGGTATTTAAAGATAATTGTAAATATAAAAAAATCTAATCTATGAAAAAATCATATAAGGTTCATATGCAGGACAACCACCTTCGGTGAACGTACAAGAACAAGATCCCCAATTAGAACCCCCATACCAACTTCTTGAACAACTCAAAGAATGAGTCGGAGAAGTATGATAAAAAGGACATTCTCCCACATTAACAGAAGAAGAACCTTGATAAACTAGTGAAGGGGTTCCTCCTTCTCCATATCCAGTATTTACTAAAGTAGCAGTCATACCGAATGAAATCTGACTATATGTACCTGCAAAAATAGTATAAGTACCTGAACAAGTAGTTGATGTTGGAGGATTTGCAAGAGTTGAAACTTCACAATAAGCACTAGTTGTGCCTGTCTTCCAATAATATCCTGGAGGACAAGTATTTGTTTCAAGCTGTCCAGTTAAAATTTGCCCATTGACTTGTAAATTTTGTATAACCTCTAAATTAGAAACCTTCATACTTGGAATAGTTTCACTCCAATTAATTTCACTAATGCTGTGTCCAAATACCGAAGGAGTAGGTGTTCCATAAGCATTTATTGCAATTATTCCTGTAATCAAAAAGAGGAACCCTAAAATAAGCCAAGCATATTTTTTCTCAATATTCACCTCAATTTTCATGAAAAATATAAGAAAAAGGAGTTTTTAAATTTAATTAAAAAAGAATATAATAAAAAAAATTAAATTTCTATTATTTTTCCTCCCTTTCCAATATTTATTATTCTCGTTTTTCCAATTTTTTCTTCTATTCCTTCAGCCTCGTGAATATGTCCGGATATAAATAAATCTGGTTTAAATTCTCTCAATGCTTTTTTTATTCCTTTGCTTCCTTTAAAACCAGAAAACTCTGCTTTAGTCCCATAAGGATGCATATGAGTAACCATTATTTTTCTTGTTTTATTTTTTATTCCCTCGTGGGCTTTTTTTAATGTTTTAAAAAAACCTTCTTCAGACATAGGAGAAACTCCAAAATTTGCTCCACCACACCCAAATATTCCTAAATCTCCTTTTGAAAAAGAATAACCATGTAAGTTTTTTGTTGAGGGATAAAGATGGGATAAGAAATCTATCGTAGCATGAGATTCATGATTCCCATGAATTAAAAGGACCGGTTTTTTTTCTTTTACAAAAGGGCCAATTAAATTTTTTGTTGAACGTTCAAAATAAGTTATATCTCCCGCAATAATAACTAAATCAACATTCTCTCTTTTTGCTTTTTCAGCGAGTTTTTTTGCCAACCCTGTATTTCCATGCAAATCACCAATTGCAAGAATTTTTGTTTTTCTGTTTTTTTCATCCATAGATTTTAAAAAGATTTTAAATTAATAAACATAATGATTTTTTGAAAAGAATGCTTGCAAAAGATTTATAAGTAAATACCTATCACATAATATACATTAAAATATCCATATCCAAGATGAAAGACAATTTCGATGTCTTTTTCAGGAGAAAACCTGCTTTAATGCTGGTTTGCTTGAAGAAGAATACAAGGATGAGATATGGTAGTATTTTGGCTAAAGAAGTAGATTGTACTTATAGCCATGCAGTAAAAATACTGCAAACTTTAGAAGAGCTAAAGTTGGTTGTTTTTGAGAAAAGAGGACGAATCAAGGTGATACAACTAACCAAAAAAGGACGCGAGGTTGCAAACGCAATCGAAGAGATCC
This sequence comes from Candidatus Woesearchaeota archaeon, assembly GCA_964621965.1. GTDB lineage: Archaea > Nanobdellota > Nanobdellia > Pacearchaeales > GW2011-AR1 > CAZAGO01. The sequence goes on from CAZUOZ010000043.1 coordinate 1,740, forward strand.
AAAAGCTGATAAGGTAGAGGTGATTACTACCGCCCTCTGAATAATATATTTTTATTTAATTGTAAATGTGCCTATTGAAAAAATAGGTAATTTATTCTTTTTAATTCTAAAAAAAATAAAAATTATGGTCCCGATAACAAAAATCTAAACTAATTGTACGTTCCCATAATTAAAAATTATGGTCCCGATAACAAAAATCTAAACTAATTGTACGTTCCCATAATT
>CAZUOZ010000043.1:2064-2223 GCA_964621965.1 Candidatus Woesearchaeota archaeon
AAAAATTATGGTCCCGAGGGGATTTGAACCCCCGACACCTAGATTGCTCTGAAGTTGCTTTTTTGCAAGCCAATGAAGGTCATAATCTTAAGAGTCTAGTGCTCTAACCAAGCTGAGCTACGGAACCACAACATTCAACTATTCCAGAGAAAGTTTAAA
>CAZUOZ010000044.1:0-1913 GCA_964621965.1 Candidatus Woesearchaeota archaeon
TGTTATTTTTTTCCTTCATATTAATAAGAGAAGAAAGGAGTTAGGATATTTATAATCCTTAACTAAAAAGGTTAATGAAATGAAAAAAATAATTTTAACGTTTTCTTTTTTTTTATTTTTCTTTTTTAATTTAGTATTTATTATTTCCGGAATTTCTCTTCTTCAACCGAAAGATTTAACAGTTTTCAGCGATACACAAAGTGTAACTTTTATTTGCAATGTCTCTGCTCCTTCAGATCTTTCAAATGTAACTCTTTATGTTAATGATAGTGTAATTGATTATAACAGTTGTGGAATAAATGATATAAATTACACTTTTGTTAAAAATATTTTAGATGGATTCTGGATTTGGACTTGTAGCTATACTACAATAGGGGCTGGTGAAAGAAAAGATCTTGAAGGGCTTAAGTTTACAATAAATACTCTAGGCCCATATTCTTCTGAAAATTCAACTAATTCAACTTCTGCTGGAAAAGCAATAATGCATCGATTATACTTTCAAGATAGCACTGGTTTGGGAGGTTATATTTTTTCATTTGATAATGGAAATGGAATTTTTGTAAATAATTCTTGGATACCTTTTTCTGGGAGTTCTAATTGGAGTAATGTTACAATGATTGTTAATTCCACAGGAGGAACCATTATAAGATGGAGAGTTTATGCAAATGATTATTTAGGAAAGTTGAACACTAGCAAAATATATTCTTATGTTTTAATTGACTCAAGTCTTCCTAATCTTTCGCTTATTTCTCCAGAAGATAAGGCTATTTTAAAATCTACAAGCGTTGATTTTATATGTTCTACTTCTGATGATACTTCGCTTTCAAATGTTTCTTTATATGGAAACTGGACTGGTTCTTGGGGATTGAATGAAACTAAATCTATCACAGGCACTTCAAATTCAACTCTTTTTTCATCAAAAGTAGTGGTTGCAAATACGAATTATTTATGGGCCTGCTACGTTTGTGATTCTTTAGGAAATTGTGGATTTTCATCAGAAAATAGGACGTTTATAGTTGATACGATTCCACCAACAATCGATCTAGTTAGCCCATTAAAAGATCTTGAAACTACAATTACTTCTCAAAAATTTGAATTTATTGTAACAGATAATATAGATTCCGACTTAAAAAGTTGTTCTTTATATATCAACAATAATCTTAAAGAAAATAAGCTTTTGGTAGAAAAAGATAAAAAAATTTATTTTAATTCTATAAACCTTTTAAGTTCAAGTTCTGGAACGAATTATAATTGGTATGTAAAGTGTTATGATTTGGCTGGAAATTACGTTGATTCTTCTATATGGAGATTAACAATTATTTCAGAGGAAGAATATGCGGCCTTTTGGGATAATACTTATTTTCCTTCTTCAAGTGAATTCCTCAGAAAAGAGGGGTATGTATCTGAGTTAACAAACCAATCAAGAATTAAATTAGTTCTTAGTGATTCAAATCATTATATAGGAATAGTTGATTTAACTTCTACCACAGCGGTAATAAACATCTCTTCAACTCCTCAACAAGCAATATTCTCAAAAGGTGATGAAAAGAAGTTTGATGTTAATGGAAATGGGTATTATGATCTTTGGATTAAATTAAATTCTGTAACTTCTTCTAAAGCAAATGTAAGCATTAAGACAATCCATGAGCAAATAAATTCCAAAACAAAGGATAATCTTTTAAAATTTTTTAAAAGTTCTGATAAAGAGGAGGAGATCTATTTCTATCAAGAGCAAAAACAAGTAGTAGATGGAGAAAAAATACTCTTTCTTATTGTAATTGTTATAATCCTTCTTGTTTGTCTTGTTATTATTTTTGTTTATATTCATAAAAGAAAAAAAGAGTTTAGCTATTCGTAAAAAATGAATGAAAGAAAAGAGGCATGGTTTAGAATATTAGTATTAATTATATCTG
>CAZUOZ010000045.1:0-1759 GCA_964621965.1 Candidatus Woesearchaeota archaeon
CGGTTGGGGCGTACAACTAAAGGTTCAACTCCCAAAAGACATATAAACCCTTTTTACTTAGGGAAAGTATGGCTATTAAGGATTTAAACTGGAGGGATGAAAGCTGGAATAAAATAAAAGAAAATGCTTATTCTCTCGAGGGATTTTCAAAAAAGAATAAATATTTAGCGATAGAGTTCTTAAAAGATTTTGAATTAGGAAAGAATGTTCCAAAAAATTCTAAAGGAAGAAGAAGTGCTGGGACTTTGTTAAAGCTTCGTGGAATTTGTATTTTCTTAAATAAGAATTTTCCAAATAAAACCTTTTTAGAAATAACACAAGAAGATTTGCACAAGCTTTTCGATGAGATGTATAAAGGGATAATAAAAAAGGAAGATGGAAAAATTTATGGGGATATAGGAGATTTTATAAAAAACTCTAAAACTTTTTTTGATTGGTTAATAAGAGTAGGAGAACTTAGAGAAGATGTTTGCAGAGATTTATCGAGAGGAGGATATTCTCGAGGGAAACCTTCTTGGGTTTATCTAGACCATCAACAAATTAAAACTTTGATTGACAATGCGCGAGGAGATTATAGGGCTTTAATATTATTTCTTTATGATTCTGGTTTAAGACCGATGGAAGCATACCGTATAAAAGTAATGGATTTTAGTGACGATTACACAACATTGAATATACCAGAAAAAAGAGAATCTGGAGAGAGAGTTTCTAAAACTTTTGAGAGAACAATAAAATTAAAAAGTAGTTCGACTCTTCTAAAAAATTATATAGAGATTAACAACTTAAAGAAGAATGATTATTTGATTCTTCCTTCTCAACCTGCTTTTAATAAATACCTAAGAGAACTTGCAGTGAGATTATTTGGAGATACTGAAACCAAAGCAAGAGGAAAAACAAATCAATTAAAACTCTATGATATAAGACATTTGTCTTCAATATATTGGCTTGATAAATATCAAACTCATAAAGATTTAATGTATAGAATGGGCTGGAAGCGAGAAGACAAAGTCCTTTATTATTCTGAATTTCTTGGAAGAAGAGATAAAATCAACGATGAAGATATGCTTACTTTAGAAGATAAAACAACTCTTGAAAAAGAATTAGACCTAGTTAAATCAGACAATCTAAAGATGGCTAAACTTTTTTTGGAATTAAAAAATAAGTTTGAAGAACTGGAAAAAGGCAAACCTTTAAATGATTCTGAAAAGTGGAAAATTGTGACCATTCCTAGAAAATAAGGTTTATCCTCGATAAAAATACCTTGTAGGAAGCCCTACAATCAATTATTTTTTCTCTTTCGATAGATACTTCATCTACTTTTTGGAAAGAATTTTCCAAAAAATTACTCAACTAATTATAAACCCATTTTACAAGATTAACTTTATGAAAAAAGGAAAGCAATCGGAATTTTCAAATAAAAAAATAAAGTGGTTTGAAAATGAACAAAAGATTTAATGATTTAATCAAAATAGACTGGAAAACTCAAGATGAAGTGGTCAGTGAACTTCGAGAGGAATTAAGCGAACTTGAAAAATTAAGAAAAAGAAAATGCAAGAACTAAAAAAGTTAAAACTTACTGGGAACGAAGAAATTTCACATATTCTTATTTTTCTAAGAAATAAACCAACGCTTGTTTTAACGGTTTCTTTTAGAAAAACTCATAAACCTTTGGGGGTTCGTTCTTCTCCCCCCAAGGAGTTTTAAATGACAGAACAAGCAAGGCAAACATTACAAACTGAAAGAGCAAAGGTTCAAGATT
>CAZUOZ010000046.1:0-1674 GCA_964621965.1 Candidatus Woesearchaeota archaeon
AATTTTATTTTTGGTTCCCATCCTAATTCCTTTCTAGCTTTTGAGCTATCTCCTAATAAAAGATCGACTTCTGCTGGACGGAAAAATTTAGGATTTATTTCCACCACGACTTTTCCATTATTTTTTCCAATTTCATTTATTCCTTCTCCTTCCCAAATTATAGGCATTCCTACTGCATTAAAAGACTCTTCAACAAATTCTCTCACCGAATGGGTTTCTCCTGTAGAAACAACATAATCTCCTGGTTTGTTTTGTTGGAGCATTAGCCACATAGCCTGTACATAATCTCCAGCGTACCCCCAATCCCTTTTTGCATCAAGATTTCCTAATGAAAATTTCTCTTGAAGCCCTAATTTTATTTTAGCTATAGAATGAGAAATCTTTCTTGTAACAAATTGTTTTCCCCTTGTAGGCGATTCATGATTAAAAAGAATTCCATTGCAAGCAAAAATTCCATAGCTTTCTCGGTAATTTATAGTTGTCCAGTAAGCAAAAACTTTTGCTACTCCATAAGGGCTTCTAGGATAAAAAGGAGTTTTTTCTGTTTGGGGGACTTCTTGAACTTTTCCAAACATTTCAGATGAAGAAGCTTGATAATATTTTGTATTCGGTTTTATTAGTCTAATTGATTCAAGAAGGTTTATTGCTCCTAAACCAGTCATTTGAGTTGTTGCAATTGGTTGCGTCCATGAAGCGGGAACGAATGATTGAGCAGCTAAATTATATACTTCATCAGGTTGTACTTCTTTAATTATTCTTATTAAAGAAGGAGAATCAATCAAATCGCCTTCAACTAGATGAATTTTTTCTTTTAATTCTCCTATTCTTTCCAAGACATCAAGACTACCTCTCCTGTACATGCCATATACTTCATATCCTTTACTTAAAAGAAACTCAGCAAGATAAAAGCCATCTTGTCCAGTAATACCTGTAATCAATGCTTTCTTCTTTTCCATTAAATTACTCTTGAAAAGAAGTTTTTAAATTTAATTGGATTGCAAATATGCCTTTTAATTAGGTTTATAAAATGCTTTCTATTATTTCTTTTTATGAAAACAGCAATGGTTTTTCCTAATTTTTCTTCAGAAAAAGGCATTTCCTCTTATTCTACTAATCTAATAGAAAATTTAAGAAAGCAAAATTTAGGAGTAGAAGAATTTACTTTTATTCAAGGCAAACCTTGCACTTTATTTAAAAACTTTTTTAAAATTTCTAGATGTGACATAATCCATATACAGCATGAATATAATCTTCTTGGGTGGTATGGGCTTCCATATTTCTTTTTATTAGGATTATTAAAAATATTCAAGAAAAGAGCATCTATTGTTACAATGCACACAGTTTTGTCTCAAAAAGAGGAATTTAAATCAGGAAAGATTAAAACTTTTTTAAGAAAAATACTCTATAAAATTCAGAATAGGTGGATAAATTTTACTTCAGAAAAAGTAATTGTTCATGCTGATGCTTTTAAGAGAATACTTATAGAAGAGTATAATTTTTCCGAAAATAAAATTGAAGTTTTTCCACACGCAATTATTGAAAATATTAAACTTTTACCAAAAGAAAAAGCAAGAAAAAATTTAAGTTTATTAGGAAATATTTATCTTTTAATTGGAACTATGATTCCAGATCATGGACATGATATTATAACTAGTCAAGCAAATAAAATAGGAA
>CAZUOZ010000047.1:0-1574 GCA_964621965.1 Candidatus Woesearchaeota archaeon
ATGCGCTGAAATATAACGTTTAATAGGTAAAAAATGAGGAAAAAAGAAAAAAATATAAGGGATAATTATCTTTTGTAAAAAATGAAATCTTCTACAAAATCTGTGATTATTTCAATCATAAGCGTTTTAGTTCTAATAATTCTTGTTTTTCTATCCCTATGGCTTTTATTTAATTTTGAGAATAAAACTGGAGAACAAACATTCCTTGTTGTAAATGTTATTGATGGAGATACTTTTGAAATTGCAACTGGAGAGAAAGTTAGGCTAATATGTGTAAATGCTCCTGAAAGCGGGGAAGGAGGATATATTGAATCAAAGAACTTTCTTGAAGAATTAATTCTTGGAAAAGAGGTCATACTTGAAATGGATATCACGGATAAAGATTCCTATGATAGACTTTTGAGATATGTTTATTTGGATAATAATGAAACAAAAATATTCATAAATAGAGAAATCGTAAAAGAAGGACATGCGATTGTCTTTCCTTATGGAAATGACACAGAAAAGTGTGAAGAGATAAAAAGGTAGAAACATTTATATATCCATTATTACATAAATGTTTATGATTATACAAAAATGTAGCTTATGGAAAGTAGCAGAAATATTTTTTATTGAGCCAACTAAAGTTCATTTTATAAAAGAAATTTCAAAAAAGATATCTCTTGCTCCGACTTCAGTAAGGCTTCACATCGAAACCCTTCTTTCAGAAAATTTAATAGAGAAAGTTAAATCAGAACCTTTTTCTGGGTATAAATCTTTGAGGGAAAATTCTGATTTTATTTTTCAGAAAAAGGTGTCTAATCTTATTCTTTTGCAGGAATCCAATCTGATTAATAAATTAAAGGAAAAATATCCCAAATCAATAATTCTTTTTGGAAGCTATAACAAAGGAGAGGATATTGAGAGTTCAGATATTGATATTTTTGTTGATTTGAATAAATTTAAATTTGATTCAAGCGAATTTGAAAGATCTTTAAAAAGAAAAATACATTTGATTTTCAGGCAGGAGCCAAATAAGAGTCTGCTTGAAAGCATAAATCAGGGAACTCTGCTCTTTGGGGAAAGATAAAATGGAAGAAATATTCAGAATATCTAAGGATGAAAAAAGAGCCAGGGCATTAAAAGAAATGGCTTTGGACAGGCTTTCTAAGATATATTTGCTTCAGGATCCTTACAGAAAGGTTGAGGAATATTATGAAATTATTAAGGAGCTTTTAACATCTTTTATGTACACAAAGGGATTTAAGACCTTGAGTCATAAGGCATTAATTGAATTTTCATCAAGAGAAATAAAATCTCTTTCTGAAAGAGAAATTTCTCTGATTGATGAACTGAGATTAAAAAGAAATGCAATTGTTTATTATGGGGAAAAAGTAACTAGTGATTTTTTGAAAAACAGAGAAAGCACTATTAATAGAATAATAAATTCTTTGGCAAAACTCATCTAGAGATATGAAAAAAATAAAAGATAATGGCTAATTATCTTTTGTAAAAAATGAAATCTTCTACAAAATCTGTGATTATTTCAATCATAAGCGTTTTAGTTCTAATAATTCTTCTTTCTTTTTCTATAT